>NZ_JBWQXA010000003.1:0-351540 GCF_056746695.1 Caldimonas hydrothermalis
CGAACATCGACTTGGTGGCGCTCAACCCCGAGCGCGACACCACCCTGCGTGCAGGCGCCGTGCCGGCCACCGTCAAACAGCCATTGGCTGCGTGAACGAGGCGACAACTACCTTGACGCGCACCGCCTTCGGCGCGCCGATAAAAAAGCCAGCGCGAGGCTGGCTTTGGGGATGTGGTGGACCGAAGGAGGATCGAACTCCCGACCTCTGCATTGCGAACGCAGCGCTCTCCCAGCTGAGCTATCGGCCCGTGTAGCCCAATATTCTAGCAGATCATTTCATGCCGTTGCGCCGCGCGAGCTCCACGAACAGGGCCGAGTGGTCGTACTCCGACAGGCCGTGGTCCACGCCGTCGGCATACAACTGCGCGAACAGCTTGGTGATGGGGGCCTGGAAGTCCAGGGCGTCGGCAGTGTCCAGGGCGTTGCGCAGATCCTTGAGCTGCACGCTCATGGCGGCACGCTTGGCGAAGTCGCGCTCGACCATGCGCTGTCCGTGCACCTCAAGGATGCGGCTTTCGGCAAAGCCGCCGCGGATGGCTTCGCGCACCCGGGCCATGTCGGCGCCGCCCCGGGCAGCCAGCAGCAGGGCCTCGCTCACTGCGCCGATGGTGATGCCCACGATCATCTGGTTGGCCAGCTTGGCCAATTGCCCGGCGCCATGAGGGCCCACATGGGTGGCCCGCCCCAGTGGGGCAAAGATGGGCTGCGCGCGCGCGAAGTCGGCGGCCTCGCCTCCCACCATGATGGCCAGTGTGCCGGCCTGCGCCCCCACGGTGCCGCCGGAGACGGGCGCATCGAGGTGGGCGCAGCCATGTTCGGCCAGCCGGCGGGCGTGGTCGCGGGCCTGGGCCGGCTTGATCGAGCTCATGTCGATGACCAGGGTGCCGGGCTTGAGCACCTGGGCCACGCCCTGGCCGAAGAGCACGGCCTGCACGGCATCGCCGTTTTCGAGCATGGTGATGACGACGTCGGCCTCGCGCACGGCCTGGGCCGCCGTATGGGCCACGCGGGCGCCGTGTGCGGCCAGGCGCATGGCCTTCTCGACGGTGCGGTTCCAGGCGGTGACGGCAAAGCCCGCCTCACGCAGCCGCTGGGCCATGGGCAGGCCCATCATGCCGATGCCCAGCACGGTGATGTTCATGGCGGCAGTTCCTCTGGTGCAAGTCAATCAGCCAGTATAGAAAGACGGCGATCCCTCCACCAAGTCCTTGCAAGGAGCATGTGCATGACCCGGACCCACGACCCGCAGTGGCTCGATGCGCAGTACAACAACCGCGCCCGCATTCCCGAGCATGCGCAGATCTTCGCCCGCTGGGCGCAGGACTCGGCCCGTGCGCGTGAGCGGTTCTCGCCCGCGCTGGACCTGGCCTATGGTGCCAGTGCGGCCGAGACGCTCGACGTCTTTCCGGCCCGCCGGCCCGGTGCCCCGGTGCTGGTGTTCATCCACGGCGGCTGGTGGCGCTCGCTGGACAAGGCCGATCATTCCTTCGTGGCACCGGCCTTCGTGGAGGCCGGCGCGTGTGTGGTGGTGCCGAACTATGCCTTGTGTCCCGCGGTGACGATCGAGACGATCACGCTGCAGATGGTGCGTGCACTGGCCTGGACCTGGCGACACGTCGCGGCCCACGGCGGTGACCCGGGCCGCATCGTGGTGGCCGGCCACTCTGCCGGAGGCCATTTGACGGCGATGATGCTGTCGTGCCGCTGGCCGCAGGTGGCTGCTGATCTGCCGGCCGACCTGGTGAAGGCCGGCCTGTCGATCTCAGGGGTGTTCGACTTGGAGCCGATCCGCCACACGCCTTTCCTGCAGGCCGATTTGCGCCTGACGCCGCAGGACGTGGCCCGGCTGAGTCCGGCGTACTTTCCACCGCCGGATCGCCCCTTGCTGGCCATCGTGGGGGCGCAGGAGAGCGAGGAATTCCTGCGTCAAAACCGCTTGATCCGCGAGCGTTGGGGCGAGCAGGCGGTGCCGGTGTGCGAGGCCATCGCCGGCACGCATCACCTGAACGTGGTCGAGACGCTGGCCCGGCCGGGCGAGCGCCTGCACGGGCTTGCGCTGGGCCTGCTCGGTCTGGGGTGAGGCAGTGTCCTTCGGGCGGTTGTCGCGCCCGGGCGGACACTGGGGGCCTTGTGGTGGGGCTCACGAGCCGCCGCGCTGAAGTGCTTCCAGCAACGGCGAGCCTCCCGTGAAGGACGGTGAGCGCTCGCCGCGCAAGGTGGCGAGTTCAAGCGCGAGCCGGCGCTGCGGTTTCCCGACGAGGCCGATGGGCAGTGGGTGAAGGAGGCGATGGGGGATCTTTTCGAGTATCGGGTCGACCGTCACGGGGACGGGCTGCTCAAGATGCACCGCACAGACCGGTATCGCCCCCAAGACCTTGTGCGGCGTGGACCGGCTCTAGCATCCAAGGAGCTCGCGCAGCGCCTGGGCCTGCTCCACCTCCCAGCCGGGCTCGGCCAGCAGGGCCTGCCAGGGCGGCCCCGCAGGGGCCTGCAGCGCCAGCGGTTCGCCGCTGGCCGGGTGGGTGAGGGCCAGACGGGCCGCATGCAGCCACAGCCGCGCCACCCCCAGGCGGGCGGCCCACCAGCGGTTGTGATCGCCCTTGCCGTAGGTGGCGTCGCCGATCAGCGGGTGGCTCAGATGCTTGAAGTGGCGGCGGATCTGGTGCTGGCGCCCGGTGTGCGGCTCCACGGCCATCAGGGCGTAGCGCGCCGTGGGATGCGGGGGCAGGGGGCTGGCGCATTCCAGCCGCGCCAGGCGCCAATAGCGCGTCAGGGCCGGCTGTGCCGCGGTGGATCGGCCGCGGTCCGCGAGCGGGGCGCCGTCGTCGAGGCGGCGCAGCGGGTGGTCCACCTCGCCGCGGGCCGCCGGCCAGCCCCGCACGAGTGCGAGGTAGGTCTTGCGCACGGCGTGGGCCTCGAACTGTCGGGCCAGAGCGCGGGCGGTGTCCGGGTCCAGGGCCATCAACAGCACCCCGGAGGTGCCGCGATCGAGCCGGTGCACGGGGTAGACCGCCCGGCCCAGATGGTCGCGCAGCCATTGCAGGGCGAACTGCGATTCGCCGGCGGCCAGTGCCGAGCGGTGCACCAGCAGCCCCGCTGGTTTGTTCATGGCCACCAGGTGCTCGTCGTGGTACAGCAGGGTCGGTGAGGCGGTGGGCGTGGGCATGCGGCAGATTGTGCCGGTGTGTGACAAAGTCCACGGCTGTTCATCGGCCGGACTTCGGCTGCTCGCTTGGTGGCTGAGTGCCCGGCCTGCACAATCCGGCCCAGCGGACCGGTTCGGGACGACCTCTGCGGCCCGCACCCATCACGGACAGGGGAAGCCGCATGCACGGCCAGATGCTGAAGGCGTTGGAGGATCGCACATGCCCCCGGGCGCCATCGCACCCGGGGGCGGGCTGGGGGAGGCGCGGTCGGCTGTGGGGCTGCGCCTGGCTGATTCTCCTGCTCCTGCTGACCGCGCAGGCCCCCGCGCAGACGCGAGTGCTGCCCGAGCCCGAGGTGCTGGCCCCCGTGCCGCTGCCACCTTCGTTCGCCACGTGGAAGCGCGAGCATGCGGTGCTGCGGGTGGGGGTGGTGCGCGACTGGCGACCCATCGACTGGATCGATGCCGAGGGCCGTTACACCGGCGTCTCCGGCGAGCTCGTCCATGTGCTCGCCGCGATGCTGCAACTGCCCGTGCAGCTTCGCGCCTTCGACGACTTTCCCTCGGTGCTGGCGGCCGCGCGGGCCGGAGAGATCGACCTGTTGCCGTCGGTGGCGCGTTCGGCGCAGCGTGAGGCCGAGCTGCTCTTCACCGATGCCTATGTGCGTCTGCCAATGGCCTACATCGGACGGCGCGGCACCACCGACTTCTCCGAAAGCCATGACTTCGGAGGCCGCCGTGTGGCGGTCGAGCGCGGCTATGCCGCCCACGAGTACCTGCTGACGCGCTTCCCCAACGTCGGCCTGGTCGAGGTGGAGGACACGCGCGCGGCGCTGCAAGCCGTGGCCGAGCAGCGCGCCGATGTGTATCTCGGCGCGTTGCTGCCCGCCCACCAGGTGATCGAGCTCGAGCGCATCGGCAACCTGCAGGTGCTGCGCCAGGTGAACCTCGCCCAAGGCCAGTTGCACCTGGCGGTGCCGCAGCGTGCGGCCCCGCTGCACGAGGCCCTGAACCTTGCCTTGCGCAGCATCGACCCGGCCTGGGTGGACCGGCTCGTGGCGGCCTGGCAGCCGCGCTATCTGGCGCTGGCCCCCGAGCAGGCGCCGGCCATCGACCCTTCGCTGCGTCGGGCCCTGGCCGCACGGGGCGATCTGCGCGTGGGCTTCGACCAGGGCTTCGGCCCCATCAATGCCCTGGGCGAGGACGGCGAACCCACAGGCTTTGCGATCGAGCTTTTCCGGCGCGCGGCCGAGGCTTCGGGCCTGCGCTTTCGCCTGGAGCCGCAGCGCACGTTCGAGCAGGGTCTCAACGCCCTGCGCGAGCGGCGGCTGGACGTGATGCTCTCGGTCGTGCGTACCGTGCCACGACTGGAGTTCGCGAATTTCGTCGGGCCCTATTACTCCGCGCCCTCGGTGCTGGTCAGCCGGCTCGACGGCGGCTGGCCGAGCGTGGCCTCGCTGGCCGGCCGCACGCTGGCGATCGACCGGGCGCACTACCTGATCCCGGTGTTTCAGCGCGAGGCCCCGGCCGTGCGCCTGCTCGAGGTTGAGACGGTCGAGACGGCGATGCAGACCGTGGCGCGCGGCCAGGCCGATGCGATGATCACCAACCTAGAGGTGGCGGCCGCCCTGATCAAGCAGCGCTTCCTGGGCCAGCTCCAGGTGTCGGGCACGGTCGAGGGGCGGCCCAGCGAGCTGTACTTCGCCGTGCGCAAGGACTGGCCCGAGCTGGCCGAGGCACTGCGGCTCGGGCTCGATGCCGTGCCCGAGAACGAGCGCGCAGCGCTGGCCAACACCTGGTTGCGCACCGAGCTCCGGGCCGGGCTGAGCTGGTCCCAGGTGCTGGGGGTGGGGGGGCCGTTGCTGGTCGTCTTGCTTCTCGGGCTCACGCTGAGCCTGCTCTTCAACCGCCGGCTGCAGGCCCATGTGCAAGCCCGGCAGGCGGTGGAGCGCCAGCTCCAGGCCGAGCGGGACGCAGCACGCGCCGCCACGGCGGCCAAGGCGGACTTCCTGGCCGAGATGGGCCACGAAGTGCGTACACCGCTGGCCGGCATCGCCGGCGGGCTGAGCCTGCTGCGCGCCGAGCCGCTGAGCCCGAAGGCCGCCCAGCTGGTGGAGGCGATGAGCCGTTCGGCCGATCGTCTGGTGGAGCTGCTCAACAACCTGCTCGATGCCGCCAAGCTCGAGGCCCACAAGATCACGCTGCATGAGAGCGCCGTGGCACCGGCCGCCCTGGTGCGCGAACTGGCCGAGGAATTCCGGCCCGCGGCGCAGGCCAAAGGCCTGGCACTGCGCCTGCAGGGCGAGGACGCCTGGGCCGAGCCGATGATGCTCGATCCCTTGCGCCTGCGCCAGGTGCTGGCGAACCTGCTGTCCAACGCGATCAAGTTCACGCGCGAGGGCTCGGTGGCGCTCGTCCTGGAGCCGCCGCAGGCGTGCGGGCCGCAGCGCAGCCGCCTGGTGATGCATGTCAGTGACACGGGCCCGGGCGTGGACCCGGCCGTGCGCGACCGGCTCTTCGAGCGCTTTGCACAGGCGCCCGGCACCGGACCGGGCAGCACCGGTCTGGGCCTGGCCATCGTGCGCGAACTGGTCTCGCTGATGGGGGGCACGGTGAGCGTGGACAGCCAGCCGGGGCGAGGCAGCGTCTTCACCGTCTCGCTCGAACTGCGACAGGCCCGGTGCCCCGAGGCCTGCGCATCCGGCCCGCCGCCGGCCGGGGCCGCTCAGCCCACGTCGCCGTCCACGTAGTACCAGCGCCCCTGCTCGCGCACGAAGCGGCTGAGTTCGTGCAGGCGCTGCGCGCGCCCTCCTTGCTTGTGACGGGCCACGAACTCCAAGCGCTCGTGGGTGTCGTCGTCGCGCCAATGGCGCTTGACCTCCAGCCCCAGCCATCGCAGCCCCGGCGGATCGGGTTCCAGCGCGGCCGGTCGGGTGCTGGGGTGCCAGGTGGCCAGCAGATAGTCGTGCAGCCCCAGCACGTAGGCGCTGTAACGGGATCGCATCAAGGCCAGAGCATCCGGTGCTCCCAGGTGCTGCGGGCCGCCATGCCAGCGACCGCAGCAACCGGGATAGGCGCGGCCGGTGCCGCAGGGACAGGCGTTGGGGGATGAGGCAGTGGCGGGCTTGTCGGAGGACATCATTGTGGGGCGGTGCGGGCTGGTAACCTTCTCGCCTTTATAAGCCTTTGCCGCCCGACCGATGCTGTTCCTGCTGTCGCCTGCCAAGACCCTCGACTACGAGACCCCCGCGCACGTGAGCACGCACACCCGCCCGGTCTTCGTGGACGAAGCCGCCGAACTGATCGATGTTCTGCGCCGCAAGACACCGGCCGAGATCGCCCAGCTGATGTCGCTCAGCGATGCGCTGGCCACGCTCAATGTGGGCCGCTATGCCGCCTGGTCCACCCGCTTCACGGCCGCCAATTCCAAGCAGGCCGTGCTGGCCTTCAACGGTGATGTCTACGAAGGGCTGCAGGCCCGCACGCTGAGCGCCGCGCAGCTCGACTGGGCCCAGCAGCACCTGGTCATCCTGAGCGGCCTGTACGGCGTGCTGCGCCCGCTGGACCGCATGCAGCCCTACCGACTGGAAATGGGCACCCGTCTGGCCACCTCGCGCGGCAAGGACCTGTACGCCTTCTGGGGCCCGCGCATTGCCGAACACCTGAATGAGCGCCTGAAGGCCGACGCCTCGCCGGTGGTGGTCAACCTGGCCTCCGAGGAGTACTTCAAGGCCGTGGATCTCAAGGTCCTCAAGGCCCGCGTGGTGCACTGCGTGTTCGAGGACTGGAAGTCCGGCGCCTGGAAGCTCATCAGCTTCCATGCCAAGCGTGCCCGCGGCCTGATGGCGCGCTACGCCATCGAGACCCGTGCGTTGCTGCCCGAGCAGTTGCAGGGTTTCGACCGAGAGGGTTATGTCTATGACGCTGCGGCCTCCGGGCGGGATCGGCTGGTCTTCCGGCGGCGTGCGGCGCCGTAGCACAATCGGGTGCATGGACCGATCGAGCATCCACCCGCACCGGCAGCCCGAGCGCGGGCCCCAGGGGGCGCCATGAGCCAGACCATCACAGCCGAACTTCGCCAGTGGATCACCGAGCAGGTGGCGGCCGGCCACGGGCCGGAGGTGGTGCTCCAGTCGATGATGGCCAGCGGCTGGCAGGAGGACGTGGCCTTGAAGGCGCTGGAGCAGACCCTGGAGACCTTCCTGCGTGAGCGCGGCATCGATCCGCAGGCCGTCTACGAGCGCGGCACCGCAGCGCTGTATGACAAGCCGGTGCCTGAGCCTTCGCTGCGGGGCGATCCCACGGTGATCGACCTCGGCGACGCGCAGGTCCAGGTCGTCATGAGCATGCACACCCCCCGGGTGGTCGTGTTCGCCAACTTCCTCAGTGCGCAGGAGTGTGACGAACTGATGGCTCTGGCGGCCACGCGGCTGGAACGTTCGCTGACGGTGAAAACCGACACCGGCACCAGCGAAGTCAATGCGGCGCGTACCAGTGACGGCATGTTCTTCCAGCGCGGTGAGTTCCCCGTGTGCGAACGCATCGAGCGGCGCATCGCGCGACTGCTGAACTGGCCGGTGGAGAACGGCGAAGGCCTGCAGGTGCTGCGCTACCGCCCCGGCGCCGAATACAAACCCCACTACGACTACTTCGACCCGACCCAGCCCGGCACGCCGACCATCCTCAAGCGCGGCGGCCAGCGCGTGGGCACGCTGGTGATGTACCTCAACACGCCCGAGGCCGGTGGCGCCACCACGTTTCCCGATGTGAAGCTCTCGGTGAACCCGGTCAAGGGCAGTGCGGTGTTCTTCAGCTATGCGCTGCCGCATCCCTCCACCCAGACGCTGCACGGCGGCGCGCCCGTGCTCGCGGGTGAAAAGTGGGTCGCCACCAAGTGGCTGCGCGAGGGCCGTTTCGAGTGAGCGACGCAGCCGACGACCTGCCCCTGGCCGGCGTGCGGGTGCTTGACCTCACCCGGCTGCTGCCCGGCCCCTTTGCCACGCTGCACCTGCGCCGCCTGGGCGCCGACGTGCTCAAGATCGAAGCGCCCGGGTCGGGCGACGATGCCCGCGCGATGATGCGCTCGGCCGAGGACGTGGCCCAGGGCCGCCCCAGCCTTTTCTTCCGTTGGCTCAATGAGGGCAAGCGCTTGCATCGCATCGACCTGACGCAGCCGGCCGGCCGCGACGAACTGCTGGCCCTGGTGCGCGAGGCCGACGTGCTGGTCGAGGGCTTCCGCCCGGGTGTGATGGACAAGCTGGGCGTGGGTTGGCCGGTGCTGCGCGGCGTCAATCCTCGCCTGGTGATGGGCTCGATCAGCGGCTACGGCCAGAGCGGGCCGTTTGCGCGCAAGGCGGGACACGACCTCAACTACATCGGCTATGCCGGGGTGCTCGACCAGATCGCCACGCGCGACGGCGAACTGGCCATTCCCAACTTCCAGATTGCCGACCTTTTCGGTGGCACGCAGGCGGCCGTGGCGGGCTTGCTGGCGGCGCTGCTGGCGGCCCAGCGCACCGGCCGCGGCCGGCATGTGGATGTGTCCATGACCCATGGGGTGTACGAGCACAACCTGCTGGCGCGGCTGGCCGTGCAAGCCACGGGCCGCGCGCCGAGCCCGGGGCGAGACCTGCTCACCGGCGGGGTGCCCTGCTACAACGTCTATCGCACGAGCGATGGCCGCTGGATGGCGGTGGGGGCCTTGGAACTGAAGTTCTGGCGCGCGGCTTGCGAGGTGCTGGGTCACCCCGAGTGGGGCGATCGCCACTGGTCACTGGGCCAGGCGGTGGGCGGCGAGGACGCGATGGCCCTGCGCGAGGCCGTGGCCGCGGTGTTCGCCACGCGCAGCCAGGCCGAATGGACCGCCGCCTTCGAGGCGGCCGATTGCTGTGTGAGCCCGGTGCTGCGCATGGACGAGGCCATGCGCCACCCACTCTTCAATCAGTAGTCGCGGCGCTTGCCGAAGGGCTTGCCGCCCTGGGGCTTGGCACCGAAGGGCTTGGAGCCGAAGGGCTTGGCGCCGAAGGGCTTGTTGCGCCCGGCCGGCTTGTTCCCCAACGACTTCTTTTCGCCCCAGGGCTTCTTGTCAGCCCAAGGCTTCTTGTCGGCGAACGAGCGGGTGTCGCCCAACGGCTTGCGGTCGCCGAATGAAGGCGTGTCGGCAAGACTGCCGCGGGCTTCACTCAGGCCACGGCCGCCGTCATCGCGCCGATGGCGGCCTTCGAAGGGGGCACGCTCGCGCGGCGCAAAGTCGCGCGCAGCGAAATCGCCCCGGCGGTCACTGCGCGGCTGGAAGCCGGCCTTGCCCATGCCGGGCTTCCAGCCCTCGGGCTTCTTGCGTTCCACGGGCGGCGGGGCCTTGGGCTCCAGGCCCGCGATGGTGACGGCCTCGATGCGCTGCGTGGTGAAGCGCTCGATGCGGCGGATCATGCCGGTGTCGCGGCGTTCGGCCAGCGTGATGGCCAGGCCGTCGCGGCCGGCACGGCCGGTGCGGCCGATGCGGTGCACGTAATCTTCGGCCTTCATCGGCAGGCCGTAGTTGATCACGTGGGTGATGGTGGGCACGTCGATACCTCGCGCGGCGACGTCGGTGGCCACCAGCACGCGCAGTTGGCGCTGGCGCAGGCCTTGCAACACGCGGTTGCGGCGGCCCTGCGGCATGCCACCGTGCAGGGCGGCCACGGCGTGACCCAGTTCGCCCAGGCGGTCGGCCAGGAGATCGGCGTCACGCTGGGTGCTGGTGAACACCACGGCCTGGTCCAGCTCGCGGGTGGTCAGGATGTGGTCGAGCAGGGCGTTCTTGTGGCTCAGGCTGTCGGCCCAGTGCAGGCGCTGCTCGATGTTGGCGTGGGTGTCGGTGTGCGAGGCCACGTCGATGCGCTGCGGTTCGCGGGTGAGCTGCTGCGCCAGGCCGCCCACATGGCCGGCGAAGGTGGCGCTGAACATCAGGGTCTGGCGTTCGGCCGAAATGGTCTCGGCAATGGCGCGGATGTCGTCGATGAAGCCCATGTCCAGCATGCGGTCGGCTTCATCCAGCACGAGCATCTGCACGTTGTCGAGCACGGCCGCGCCGGTGCCCAGGTGGTCGAGCAGTCGGCCCGGCGTGGCGATCAGGATGTCCAGCGGGCCGCGCAACGCCTTGAGCTGTGCCGCATAGGGCACGCCGCCGACGATGGTGGCCACGCGCAGGCCCTGCACATGGCGCCCATAGGTGAGGCAGGCCTTCGAGACCTGCATCGCCAGTTCGCGGGTGGGCGTCAGCACGACCACGCGCGGGCCGTAGACCTTGCCCTTTTCGCGGCGCTTGGTGTTGTCGCCACGGGCGGCGAGGATGCCCTCCAGCGCGGGCAGCACGAAGGCGGCCGTCTTGCCGCTGCCGGTGGACGACGAGACCATCAGGTCACGGCCTTCCAGTGCAGCGGGAATGGCGCGGGCCTGCACGTCGGTGGGCCCGGTGTAGCCGGCCTCGGTGAGGGCTTTTTGCAAGACGGCGTTCAGGCCCAGGGAGTCGAAAGTCATGTCAGTTCTTTTCAAGGCAAAAACCTGCCCCGTGGCCCAAAGCCACGGCAAGACAGGCACAACGCCGGCACCGACGCCGGGCGTTCAGGACGAAGTCGCAGGTCAGGGGGCGGGCCTGCACGGGAAGGTGCAGGCCTATGGCCTCGAGTCGGTGGTTTGCGACGGCATCGCCGCCAACCGGGACTCAAGACACCGGGCTGGTCGCCCGGGGGCGCCCGGGGGCGCCACGCCTGAAAAGGTCAGAGGGGATGAGCGAAGCGCCGCGTTGCTGCGGCGCACAAATCACATTATGCCTGAACTTGGGCCGACGGGGCGCGGGCCCTGGAACCTGTGTATCCTGCAGACTCGATTGCGCAAGGCGGTGTCATGGATTTCCACGTCTGGCTCCTCTACACGCTGGCGGCCCTGGGGCTGTCGCTCTCGCCGGGCCCCAACGGGCTGCTGGCCCTCACCCACGGCGCGCTCTACGGGCGGCGGCGCACGCTGTACACGGTGGCCGGCGGTTCGCTCGGCTTTGTGGTGATCATTGCGTTGTCGCTCTTCGGCATCGGCGCGCTGCTGCAGACCTCGATCGTGTGGCTCACGGTGCTCAAGTGGGTGGGCGGCGCCTACCTGGTGTGGCTGGGCCTGCAGGTGTGGCGTTCGCCACCGATCGGCCTGGAGCCGGCGGCCCGCGCCGAGGGGCGCAGCAACGCCTCGCTGTTCCGCCAGGGGGCCTTGTCGGCCGTGACCAACCCCAAGGGCATCCTGTTCTTCGCGGCCTTCCTGCCCCAGTTCATCGACCCGCAGCGCAGCCTGGCGCTGCAGTTCGTGGTGATGGCCGGCACCTTCGCCGCCATCGAGTTCGTCACCGAGGTCTTCATCGCCAGTGTGGCCCATCGCATCAGTCGCTGGCTGGCGCGCGTCGGGCGCGCGTTCAACAAGGCCTGCGGCGGGGTGTTCATGGCCATCGGGGCGGCATTGCCATTGCGGTCCTGATGACTGGTGACAGCGAGCCCCAGCGCCTGAAGTCGGTGAGCTACGACAAGCGGACGACGAGGGCTTGATCGAACTGAACACCGACGAGCTGATGCTGCCGCTCACGCCGCAACTGGCCGAGCTGGACGAGCCGCAGCCGCGCAGCCGGCGCTGCGGGCGCAGTTGAGGGGCCGTGGGTCAGGCCGGGCCGCCGAGCGAAACCGAGGCCACCGCGACGGCGGCGAGGGCCGCGCTTCCCAGCCCCAGGGCCACCCGCCACGCATAGGCCGGTCCGCCGCTGAGCCAGGCCACCGCGCAGCGACTGCAGGTGTTGACACCCACGGCCAGCAGCATGCTGGCCAGCAAGGTGGGGGCGTCGAGACGGCCGGCTTCGAACAGGGCGGCGCTCGAGACCACCGGGGCATGGGCGTCGGCCAGCGCGGCCAGGGCCACGCTGGCGAAGAGTCCGCTCGCGCCGAAGTGCTGCTGAGCCTGCGACACGACCCAGGCCACACCGGCCAGCACGGCCGAGACGATCGCCGCTTCCCGCAGGCGCAGCGGGCTCACGTCTTCGGTCGCGTGGGCGTTCGTGACGGGCAGCGCATGGCGCAGCAGCCAGCCACCCACGCCCAGGGCCACGGCAGCGCCGGCCAGCGCGCTGGGCGCCAGCGTGGTCCCAGCAGCCGGCGCCAGGGCCATCGACATCACCAGCGCCTGCAGCCAGGTGGCGGCACCGGACATCACACCGGCCGCCGCATGCCAGCCCGGGTGCTCCGGATGGGCCCGGTGGCGTGCACCCATCGTGGCCACGGTGGCGGTGCTGGAAACGAAGCCGGAAAAGAAGCCCGAGGCGGCCAGGCCGAGCCGCGGGCCCAGCCAGCGTGTGGCCACGTGACCCAGGGCCTGCAACGCAAGGATCAGCACCAGCAGCAGCCCCAGGGAGCGGGGCTGGATGCCGCCCAGCCAGGACAGGGGCCGGGCAGGCAGCAGGGGCACCACGACCAGGGCCAGCGCGGCCAGCAGCACGAGATCCTGCACTTCCTGTTCGCTGAGCAACTGCGTGGACAGGCGATGCAGCCAGGTGCGCGCGGCCAGCACGGCGGCCACGCCGGCGCCGCAGGCCGCGCCCAGGGCCGGCGCCACGACGGCCAGCACGCCCACCAGGTAGGTGACGAACAGGGCCAGCTCGGTGGTCAGGCCCGGGTCCTCGGAGCGGCTCTTGAGGTAGGCCACTGCAGCCAGCGCGATCACCATCAGCGCGCCGGCGAAGACCAGGGCGGGCTGCTGCAGTGCCTGGGCGAAACCGCCGGCCAGGGCCGCCAGCGTGAAGCTGCGGATGCCGGCGGGCTGGCGCGCGGGGCCTTGCCCCTTGCGGCGCTCGCGCTCCAGTCCGATCAGCAGGCCGCAGCCCAGGGCCACGGCCAGTCCCAGCCACTGCGAAGGCAGCCCGGTGACGTCCACGGCCGCGTCAGTCCAGTTCGATGCGGGCCAGGTGATCGGGCACGCTCACACGCCAGCCCAGATCTTCCTTGATGCGGGTGCGCAGGGCATCGGCGGCCTCGGGTTCACCATGCACGACATAGGTGTGACGCGGCGGCTGGCGGAAATGGCGCAGCCAGTCCATCAGCTCATCGGCATCGGCATGCCCGGAAAAGCCTTCCAGGTGACGCACCTCGGCCTTGACGGGCACATACTCGCCATGGATCTTCACCTCGGTGGCTCCGGCGATCATCTTGGCGCCGCGGCTGCCGCCCACCTGGAAGCCGGGAAAGACGATGAGGTTCTTCGGGTGGGGCGCCATCACCTTGAGATGATGCAGCACGCGCCCGCCGGTGGCCATGCCGCTGGCCGACAGCACGATGCGCGGATAGTGCGAGCGCGTGAGGGCTTCGGACGCCTGCGGGCTGTCGACCAGGGTCACCCCCTCGCACAGGTGGGCCACCTCCTCGGGCGGCACGCGCAGCAGGGCCTGGTGGCGCTCGTAGAGCTGTGTGGCCTCGGCAGCCATGGGGCTGTCGAGGAAGATGGGCACCCGGGCGGGGATTTCACCGGCGCGCTTGAGGCGGTGCAGGGCCAGCATCAGGGCCTGCGCACGGCCCACGGCGAAGGTGGGCATCAGCACCGAGCCGCCGCGCTGCAAGCAGGTGCGGATCAGGCCGCCCAGCAGCTTGAGCACATCGTCGGCGGGGTGCAGGCGGTTGCCATAGGTGGATTCGACCAGCAGCACGTCGGCCTCGTGCACCGGCTCGGGCGGGGGCATCAGCAGGTCGTTGTGGCGCCCCAGGTCGCCGGAGTAGACGATGGTGCGGCCCTGGCAACGCAGGGTGACCGCAGCCGCCCCCAGCAGATGGCCGGCCGGGGTGTATTTCACCGTCACCTCCGGATGCAGCTCGATCTCCTCGCCGAAGGGCAGGGGATGCACGCGGTTCAGGGCCCGCCTTGCGTCCTCGACGGTGTACAGCGGCTCGGCCGGGGTGTGTTTCGAATAGCCGTAGAGGTTGGCGCGGCGTGCGTCCTCTTCCTGCAGATGGGCACTGTCGAGCAGCAGCACCTCGGCCAGGTCGCAGGTGGCGGGGGTGGCGAACACGCGGCCGTGGAATCCCTGCTTCACCAGTGCCGGCAGGTAGCCGCTGTGGTCCAGGTGGGCGTGGCTGAGCACCACGGTGTCGATGTGCCGGGCCGAGACGGCCAGGCGCGACCAGTTGCGTTCGCGCAGGTTCTTGTAGCCCTGGAACAGGCCGCAGTCCAGCAAGATGCGGTGCGAGCCGGTGTCCACGAGGTGCTTGGAGCCGGTGACTGTGTCGGCGGCACCGAGGAAGTGGATGTGCATGGTGTCCCCTTGTGGGCCCATGCTAGCGGCGCCGGGGTGGCAGCGGGCTTGACCTGCGTCAAGACCGCTGCCCGGTGCAGCGTCAGCGGCGCGGCGGCTTGCCGCCCAGCAGGGCCGCCGGCTGGGCGGGGCGACGGGGCTGGCCTGGCGCCGCGGCCTGGGGCGAGCGGGCCGGCTGCGGGTGCGCCTGCTTCACCGGGGCGGGGGCGTGATGGCCCGGACGGGCCGGTGCCTGGGCGCGGGCGGGGCCGGACGCCGGCCGGGCGCGCTCCTCGCGGCGCGGGGGGCGGGCCGCCTCGGGCCGCGGGCTGCTGCCGTCGCGCCGACCGCTCGGACGGCCGGCATGGTTGCCACGTCCCCGGTCGCCGCTGCCACCGCCCAGGCCGCCGTGCAGGGTCATGCGGCCCAGCTTGATCGGCTCGGGCCGGGCATGAGGGTCGGGTTCGAAGCCCGGCACCACCTCGCGCGGGATCTGGCGCTTGATGAGCTTCTCGATGTCGCGCAGGAAGCCTTCCTCGTCCACACACACCAGCGAGATAGCCTCGCCCCGGGCACCGGCACGGCCGGTGCGGCCGATGCGGTGCACGTAGTCCTCGGGCACGTTGGGCAGTTCGTAGTTCACCACGTGCGGCAACTGGTCGATGTCGATGCCGCGGGCGGCGATGTCGGTGGCCACCAGCACCTGCAGCTCGCCGCTCTTGAACTCGGCCAGTGCCTTGGTGCGCGCGCCCTGGCTCTTGTTGCCGTGGATGGCCATCGCGGTGATGCCCTCTTTCAGCAGGTATTCGACCAGCCGGTTGGCGCCATGCTTCATGCGCGTGAACACCAGCACCTGGTGCCAGTCGTTCTCTTTGATGAGGTGGGTCAGCAGCTCTTTCTTCTTGTCGCGGTCGACCGGATGGATCTTCTGCGCGATGGTCTCGGCCGTGGTGTTGCGCCGCGCCACCTCGATCACCTGCGGCTGGTTGAGCAGGCGGTCGGCCAGGGCCTTGATCTCGTCGGAGAAGGTGGCCGAGAACAGCAGGCTCTGCTTGTGCTGGGGCACGATGGCCAGCACCTTCTTGATGTCGTGGATGAAGCCCATGTCGAGCATGCGGTCGGCTTCGTCGAGCACGAAGTACTCGATTCGGCTGAGATCGAGCGTGCCCTGCTGGTGGTGGTCGAGCAGTCGGCCGGGGGTGGCCACCAGGATGTCCACGCCGCGCCGGAGCGCGTCGATCTGCGGTTGCATACCCACGCCACCGAACATCACCATGCTTTTGAGCGGCAGGTACTTGCCATAGGTGCGCACGCTTTCCTCCACCTGGGCCGCCAGTTCGCGGGTGGGCGTGAGGATGAGCGCGCGGATGGCCACGCGGCCCTGGCCGTCGCGCGGCGCGGGGCGTTGCGAGAGCTTGTGCAGCAGCGGCAGCGTGAAGCCGGCGGTCTTGCCGGTGCCGGTCTGGGCGCCGGCGAGCAGGTCGCCGCCGCTGATGACGGCGGGGATGGCCTGCTGCTGGATGGGGGTGGGGGTGTCATAACCCTGCTCGCGCACGGCGCGCAGGAGGGGCTCGGCCAGGCCGAGGTCGTCGAATCGCATTTGGAAATGTGCCCCCGCAAGGGAGCCGGGATCGGCCTGTTACCGCTCACAAGGAGGGCACCAGTCGGGAAGGCAGACGGGAAGATAGGGTCGGAAGCGACTGCAACGCCTGGACTGGTATCGACGTTGCAGTGCAGCATTGTACCCTAGGACTTGCTGGCCACACCCAACGGCGGCGGCGCGGTGCGGCCGAAGGCCAGCGTCAGCAGGCCCGCAGCCGCCAACGGCACGCCGATCCACGAGAGCCGGTCGAAGCCAAGGGAGGCGCTGGCGGCCCCGCCGATGGCTGCGCCCAGGGCGGTGCCGAGGTAGAGCATCGAGGTGTTGAGCGACAGCAGGATGGGCGCCTGCGCCGGGGCGGCCTCGGCCAGTCGTGACTGCTGTGGAGTCATCATCCCGAAGCCGGCCACCCCCCAGACCACGAACGTGGCCAGCAGCGCCAGGTAGTGGCCCTGGGTGAAGGGCACGAGCAGCATCATCGTGCCCAGGACGCTGAGCTGTACGATCAGCGTGCGACGCGGGCTGAAGCGGTCGTTGGCCCAGCCGCCGATCAGCGTGCCGGCCACGCCGGCCAGGCCGAAGACCATCAGCGTGGCCGACAGCCGCTCGCCCGACATCGGATACAGCGCCTGCAGCACCGGGCCGATGTAGGAGAACACGCAAAAGATCGCGATGAAGTAGAGCAGCGTGAGCACCAGCGGCCACAACACCCGGCCCTGGCGTAGCAGTTCGGGCAGGCCGCGGAAGCTGGCGCCCGGTGCGTCGATGTCGCGAGGCACCCAGCGCGTGACGAGCAGCAGCATCACCCCCGAGAGGGCCGCCACGGCCGCCACCGGCGCCTGCCAGCCCCACTGCAGCCCCAGCCAGGCCCCCAGCGGGATGCCCACCACATAGCTCATGCTGATACCGAGGAACACCACCGACAGCGCCCGCCCGCGCCGTGCCGGCTCGACGCTGGCCACGGCGATGCCTGCGGCGATCGGCGTGAAGACGGCCCCCAGGCCCATCAGCACACGCCCCACCAGCAAGGTGGGCAGCCCGGGAGCCAGCGCGCACACCCCATTGCCCAGCGTGAACAGCGCCAGCGCGAGCTGCATGGCCCGTTTGCGCCGCCAGTGCCCGGTGGCCACCAGCAGCACCGGGGCGAGCACCGCCGTGGCCAGCGCATAGGCCGTCACGGCCTGGCCCGCGGCCGGCACACCCACGGACAGCGAGGCCGCCACCGGCTCCAGGATGCCGGCAATCACGAAGGCCCCCGTCCCGATGATGAGGTTGATGAAGGAGAACAGCAGGAGCAGGCGGGGCATGGACGGACGGCGAATCGGCAAAACCTGCACCCTATCAGCAAGCGGCATCTTGCGCTGGCGGCACGGGCTCTTGCGCATCGTGGAAACGCCCCGGCCGGGTTGCGGCGACAATAGCGGCGTTGCGCGGCCTTTCCGCGCTTTGCTTTTTTGTCGCATCCACAGCCTCAGGACAGACCATGGCCCAATACGTCTTTACGATGAACCGCGTCGGGAAAATCGTGCCTCCGAAGCGGCAGATCCTGAAGGACATCTCGCTGTCCTTTTTCCCCGGCGCCAAGATCGGCGTGCTCGGCCTGAACGGCTCGGGCAAGTCCACGCTGCTGAAGATCATGGCCGGCCTGGACAAGGACATCGAGGGCGAAGCCGTGCCCATGCCGGGCATCAAGATCGGCTACCTGCCCCAAGAACCTCAGCTCGACCCCCAGCAGACGGTGCGCCAGGCGGTGGAGGAGGGCATCGGCGGCGTGCTGGCGGCCAAGAAGCGCCTGGAGGAGGTCTACGCCGCCTATGCCGAGCCGGACGCCGACTTCGACAAGCTGGCCGCCGAGCAGGCCGAACTCGAGGCGATCATTGCCGCTTCGGGCTCCGAGAACACCGACTTGCAGCTTGAGCTGGCGGCCGATGCGCTGCGCCTGCCGCCCTGGGACGCCTTGATCGGCACCCTCTCGGGCGGCGAGAAGCGCCGCGTGGCGCTGTGCCGGCTGCTGCTGAGCCAGCCCGACATGCTGCTGCTGGACGAGCCCACCAACCACCTCGACGCCGAATCGGTGGAGTGGCTGGAGCAGTTCCTGCAGCGCTTCCCCGGCACCGTGGTGGCCATCACCCACGACCGCTACTTCCTCGACAACGCGGCCGAGTGGATCCTCGAACTCGACCGCGGCATGGGCATCCCCTACAAGGGCAACTACTCCGAGTGGCTGGAGCAGAAGGAACGCCGCCTGGAGATCGAGCAGAAGCAGGAGGACGCCCGCATCAAGGCGATGAAGGAGGAGCTCAAGTGGGTGCGCTCCAATGCCAAGGGCCGGCAGGCCAAGAGCAAGGCGCGCCTGGCCCGCTTCGAGGAGCTGAGCGACGTCGAATACCAAAAGCGCAACGAGACCAACGAGATCTTCATCCCGGTGGCCGAGCGCCTGGGCAATGACGTGATCGAGTTCAGGAACGTCACCAAGAGCTTCGGCGACCGCGTGCTGATCGACAACCTGAGCTTCAAGGTGCCGCCCGGGGCCATCGTGGGCATCATCGGCCCGAACGGCGCGGGCAAGTCCACGCTGTTCCGCATGATCCAGGGCACCGAGACGCCCGACTCCGGCGAGGTGTTGATCGGCCAGACGGTCAAGATGGCCTTCGTGGACCAGAGCCGCGAGAACCTCGACGGTGACAAGACCGTCTGGGAGGACGTCTCCGGCGGGTTGGACAACATCGTGGTGGGCAAGTTCGTGATGCCCTCACGCGCCTATCTCGGCCGCTTCAACTTCAAGGGCAACGACCAGCAGAAGCTGGTGAAGAACCTCTCGGGCGGCGAACGCGGCCGGCTGCACTTGGCCAAGACCCTGGCCAAGGGCGGCAACGTGCTGCTGCTGGACGAGCCCAGCAACGACCTCGACGTCGAAACCCTGCGCGCGCTGGAGGAGGCCTTGCTGGAGTTTGCCGGCTCGGCCCTGGTGATCAGCCACGACCGCTGGTTCCTGGACCGCATCTGCACCCACATCCTGGCCGCCGAAGGCGATTCCCAGTGGTACTTTTTCACCGGCAACTACCAGGAATACGAGGAAGACAAGAAGAAGCGCCTGGGCGAGGAGGGGGCCCGCCCGCACCGCCTGCGCTACAAGCCCATCACGCGCTGAAGGCCACCGGCCGAGCCTGCATCAGCCCGCCGAAAGGCGGGCTTTTGCTTTGTCCACAATGAGGAGCACGCGGGCGATGCGGGTGGTGCACAGGAGATGGAAGGCATGCGGGCCGGCCGTGATGGAAGGGCGGGGAAGGGCTGCCCCGCAGTCTACGCCGCGCGATTTCCGCACGCAGGCAGGGCCCAGACCCTCGAAAGGGTGTCGCACAACGCAGACGCGGGGCGCCCCCGTGGGCCAGACGGTGCTACAAGCATGGCTGAGCATGAGCATTTCCGGTGCGGGTGAGGGCCCGCACGTCCCGAGCCGTGACAGATCCTCGCGAGCCGTCTGAGCACCTGCCTTCGCCGCCCGGGGCGGTGGCGGGCCTGTCGCCGGACCTGCTGGTGGCGGGCCTGCAGCGCAGCCGCTGCCTGGCCCTGGTGGCCGATGCGAAGAGCCAGGTGGTGTGGTTCAACGATGCCTGGGCGTCGTCCCCGGCCATCGAGCTTCTGCGTGGGCGGCCCTGGCATGAGTGGCTCACCTCCCACGGGCAGGCCGGGCCTTCGCCCCGGGTGCAGGCCGCTGTGGCCGCGCGTGAGGCGTTCTCCGCCGAGATCGAACTGCGTCTGCCCGACGGACGGGCTTGGTGGCGGCGCGTCGAAGCCACTCCTTTGGACGAAGGCGGCCGCTTCCTCGGCTACCTGGCCATCGCCACCGACATCACCGCCTTGAAGCAGGCCGAGGACAGCCAGCGAGCGACGGCCGCGCGTTACCGCCGCGTGATGGAGAGCACTCACGATGGGATCTGGGAGCGCGACTTGCGCACCAACCAGAGCTGGTATTCGCCGCGTTACAAAGAGATCATGGGCTTTGCCGACCATGAGCTGCCCAACGACCGCAACGTGATGAACGCGCGCATCCATCCCGACGACTTGGAGGCCTTCACCGTGCCCTACGAACGCGCCTTGCGCGAAGGCGGGCAATGGCACTACCGGGTGCGGGTGCTGCACCGCGACGGGAGCTGGCGCTGGCTGCGCTGCCGGGCCCGGGCCTGGCCCGACGAGACCGGCCAGCCCGCGATCCTGGCCGGGGCGGTGACGGACGTGACCGATGAGATGGAGGCCGTGGAGGCCTTGCGCCGGCACCACAGCCAGCTCGAGGAACTGGTGCGGGAGCGCACCGCCAGGCTGGAGGCCGCGCGCGCCGAAGCTGAACGCGCCAACCGGGCCAAATCGCTCTTCCTGGCCAACATGAGCCACGAGATCCGCACCCCGCTCAATGGGGTGCTGGGGATGACCGAGCTGGCCTTGCGGGCCGCCACCACCGCCACCCAGCGGCGCTATCTGGAACTGGCCCAGTCCTCGGGGGCGAGTCTGCGGGCCATCATCGACGACATCCTCGATTTCGCCAAGGCCGAGGCCGGCAAGCTCAGTCTCGACGAGGTGGAGTTCGATCCGGGAGAGCTGATGGCCGTGACGGTGCGCTCGGTGCTGCCCCAGGCGTACGACAAAGGCCTGGCGCTGCATTTCGACAGCCGCGGGGCGGCCCTGCGCGTGCTCGGCGACCCGGTACGGGTGCGCCAGATCGCCACCAACCTGCTGTCCAATGCTCTGAAGTTCACGGTGGCCGGGCAGGTGCGGTTCGTGGTCAGTGTGGAAGGCTCGCCCGGGGGCCTGTGCCATGTGCGTCTGGAGGTCTCGGACACCGGCATGGGCATGGACGAGGCCACGCTCGAGCGCGTGTTCCATCCCTTCGAGCAGGCCGATCCCTCGGTGTCGCGCACGGTGGGGGGCACAGGGCTGGGGCTGTCCATCGTGCGCAGCCTGTGCGAGCTGATGGGCGGGAGCGTGCAGGCACGCAGCGAGCCGGGGGTGGGCTCGAGCTTCGAGGTGCTGCTGCCCCTGCGAGCTGCCCCGGCCGATGCCGCCGAGCCGGATGACGAGCCCGCGGTGGCCGGGGCCTGGGCCTGGGTGGTCGGCGCCGCGCCGGGCGACCCGCTGGGCGAACGCCTGGCGCGGCTGGGCTGGCAGGTCCAGTCGCTGGCCGGCCTGGACCAGGCCCTGGCGCATGCCGCCGGGGCCCCGCCGCCGGGGCTGGTGGTCGTGGTGCACGATGCGCGCCAAGCCGTTTCCGAGGCGGCCCTGGTGGCTTTGCGCGAGCGCCTGAGCGCCGGCTGCGACATCGTCGTGCTGGTGTCGCCCCATGGCAGCGAGGAGACCGGGGCGCTGGAGCCCGAGCGTGGGCAGGCGCTGGGGTTGAAGGTCTACATCGCCCCGCTCAGCCCGGCCGACCTGCGCCAGCTCACGCTCAGCCACCAGGCACCGGCCGCCGCCGTGCCAGCCCAACCCCCCGCGACCGCGACGGCCTTGCCGCTGGCGCGTTGGCAGGGCGCACGCTTCCTCGTGGTCGAAGACAATCCAGTGAACCAGGTGCTGGCCCAGGAGATGCTGCGGCTGCTCGGCTTTCAGGTGGAGGTGGTTGCCGGCGGGCAGGAGGCCCTGGATCACTGCGAGCGCCATCCCCCTGATGCCGTGTTGATGGACGTCCAGATGCCCGGGCTGGACGGTCTGGAGACCACGCGCCGCCTGCGCCGCGCCCAGGCCCAAGGCAGGCTGCCGCCGTTTCCGATCATCGCCGCCACGGCCCACGCCAGCGAGTCGGACCGGCGGTCCTGTCTGCTGGCCGGCATGGACGGGTATATTGCCAAGCCGCTGGACCTGCGCGTGATGCGCTCGGAGATCCGGCGCGTGCTGCTCCATGCCTGCGGCGACGACAGCGACACCCCAGAAACCCGCTACTGATGACCGATCGAACCACTGCCGAGCACGTGATCGCCCGCACCCGCCTGTGGCTGGAGCGGGCTGTGATCGGCCTGAATCTGTGCCCCTTTGCCAAGGCGGTGCACGCCCGTGGCCAGATCCGCTGGGTGGTGAGCCCTGCCACCACGACCGAGGCCCTGCTGGACGCGCTGCGCACCGAGCTGCGCTGGCTGGCGCAGGCCGATCCCTCGGCAACGGACACGACCTTGCTGATCCACCCCCATGTGCTGGCCGACTTCCTCGACTTCAACGACTTCCTCGACGACGCCGAGGCGGCTGTGGCCGAGCTGGGCCTGGAAGGCGTGCTGCAGGTGGCCAGCTTCCACCCCGGCTACCAGTTCGCCGGCACCGACGCCGACGACATCGCCAATGCCACCAACCGCTCGCCCTATCCCACCTTGCACCTGTTGCGCGAGGCCAGCATCGAGCGGGCGGTGGCCGCGTTTCCCGAGCCTGAAACCATCTACGAAGCCAACATCGCGACGCTGCGACGGCTGGGCCCGCACGGCTGGGCCCGGCTGATGGACGACAAACCCTCATGACCCTGCTCCTGGACGCCTTCTGGCGCGCCCTGGCCTACTGCCTGCATCCGCGCGTCATCCTGCTGTCGCTCGCGCCGCTGCTGCTCACCGCCGGTCTGTGCTTTGCGCTGGGCTGGTTCTACTGGGAAGCCGCCGTGGCGGCGGTGGACGCGTGGCTGCGCGGCTGGGCCCTGGTGAACTCGTTCACGCTGTGGCTGGAATCGATGGGGGCCACCGGCCTGCGCGCGGTGATGGCGCCGTTGATCGTGGTGGCGCTGGCCGTGCCGGTGATCGTCGTGGTGTCGCTGATGGCCGTCTCGGTCCTCATGACGCCGGCCTTGGTGCGCCTGGTGGGGGCCCGGCGCTTCCCGCAACTGGCCCGGCGCCAGGGTGAATCCTTCTGGCGCTCGCTGCTGTGGATGCTGGGACACACCCTGGTGGCGCTGGCCGCCTTGGTTGTCAGCCTGCCGCTGTGGCTCATCCCGCCGCTGGCCTTGGTGCTGCCGCCGCTGATCTGGGGCTGGCTCACCTACCGTGTGATGGCCTTCGATGCCCTGGCCGAACATGCCGAGCGTGCCGAGCGCCACGCCTTGCTGCGCGAGCACCGCTGGCCTTTGCTGGGCATGGGCCTGCTGTGCGGCTACCTCGGGGCTGCCCCGGCCCTGCTGTGGGCCCTGGGTGCGGTGGCCTTCATCCTGGCCCCGCTGCTCGTGGTGGTGTCGGTTTGGCTCTACACGCTGGTGTTCGCCTTCTCCTCGCTGTGGTTCACCCACTATGCCCTGGCAGCGCTGGAGCGTTGGCGCAGTCAGCGCGAGGACCAGGTCCTGCCCGCCGAAAGCATCGTTGCCCCGGGGCCCGAGACCGTGCGTGCCGCGGGCCTGCTCGAACCGCCCCCGGGCCCGGGCACGCCCGGTTGATCCCCCTCACCGATCCGCACGGATGACCATGGACTTCGGACTTCTCATCGTCGGCGACGAGATCCTTTCGGGCAAACGCCAGGACAAGCACCTGCCGCGGCTGCTGGAGCTGCTGTCGCAGCGCGGGCTGGCCCTGCGCTGGGCGCGCTATGTCGGCGACGACCCCCGCCGCCTCGAGGCGGCGCTGAAAGACGCCTTCGCCAGCGGGGACGTGGTCTTCAGTTGCGGCGGCATTGGCGCCACGCCGGACGACCACACCCGCCAGTGCGCCGCCCGTGCGCTGGGCGTGCCGCTGGCCCTGCACCCCAAGGCCCGTGAGCTGATCATCGAGCGCATGCGCGACGTCGCACGCGAGCAGGGCCAGCCCTTCGAGCCCGACCGCCCCGACAACGTGCACCGGCTCAACATGGGCGTCTTCCCTGAGGGGGCGACGATCATCCCGAACCCCTACAACAAGATCCCCGGCTTCTCGGTGGGGCATGTCCACTTCCTGCCGGGCTTTCCGGTCATGGCCTGGCCGATGATGGAGTGGGTGCTGGACCACCAGTACCGGCATCTCTTCCACGCCCGCCCGCAGACGGAGCGCTCGGTCATCGTCTACGGCAGCATGGAAGCCAGCCTCACCCCGCTGATGGAGTCCATCGAGTCCCGCCATCCGCAGGTGCGGGTGTTCAGCCTGCCCAGCGTCGACCACCCCGAGCATGGCCGGCACATCGAACTGGGGGTCATGGGGCCGCCCGAGGCGGCGGCCCAGGCCTACGCCGACCTGCTGTCGGGCCTGCAGGCGCTGGCCGTGCGGCTCGGCCCCGAATTGGTGCGACACTCCTCGCCGCCGAGCCCTTGAATGGTGCGGTAACGTGCACTATGGTGGTGCTTCAGGCGTCGTGGCGGCCACTTGGCACCTGCGGTGGTGCCGCGCACCGTTCGGGCCATGTCCGGGGTGACCCGTCGGCGTGCCGGCGATGCACCGGAATGCATCAGCGTTGGCATGCTTTCTGCTAAATTGCCCCCGCGCGGGCCGGCCCTCGGCCTACCCACCCCCCTCACACACATCCCCTAGGAGCATTTGATGGCCAACAAGACGGTCGCCGACGTGATGAAGATGGTGAAGGAGAACGAAGTCAAGTTCGTCGACTTTCGTTTCACCGACACCCGTGGCAAGGAACAGCACGTCACCGTGCCCATCTCGGCCTTCGACGAAGACAAGTTCACGTCGGGTCACGCCTTCGACGGTTCGTCGATCGCCGGCTGGAAGGGCATCGAGGCCTCGGACATGCTGCTGATGCCCGACCCGAACACCGCGAACATCGACCCGTTCTATGAGGAGCCCACGCTCTTTCTGACCTGCGACGTGATCGAGCCGGGCGACGGCAAGCCCTACGAGCGCGATCCCCGCTCGCTGGCCAAGCGCGCCGAGGCCTACCTGAAGTCCTCGGGCATCGGTGATGCCGCCTACTTCGGCCCCGAGCCCGAGTTCTTCGTCTTCGACAGCATCCGCTGGAACGTGGACATGTCCGGCTGCTTCGTGAAGATCGAATCTGAGGAAGCCGCCTGGAACACCGGCAAGGAATACGAGCACGGCAACACCGGCTACCGTCCCACCGTCAAGGGCGGCTACTTCCCGGTGCCCCCGGTCGATTCAGGCCAGGACCTGCGCTCGGAGATGTGCCTGATCCTCGAGCAAATGGGCATTCCGGTCGAAGTGCACCACCACGAGGTGGCCAACGCCGGCCAGATGGAGATCGGCACCAAGTTCAGCACCCTGGTGCAGCGCGCCGACTGGCTGCAGCTCCAGAAGTACGTGATCCAGAACGTGGCCCATGCCTACGGCAAGACGGCCACCTTCATGCCCAAGCCGATCGTGGGCGACAACGGCTCGGGCATGCACGTGCACCAGTCCGTGTGGAAGGACGGCAAGAACCTGTTCGCCGGTGACGGCTACGCCGGCCTGTCGGACTTTGCGCTGTACTACATCGGCGGCATCATCAAGCACGCCCGTGCCCTGAACGCGATCACCAACCCGACCACCAACAGCTACAAGCGCCTGGTGCCGGGCTTCGAAGCCCCGGTGAAGCTGGCCTACTCCAGCCGCAACCGCTCGGCCTCCATCCGCATCCCCTATGTGGCCAACCCGAAGGGCCGCCGCATCGAAGCGCGCTTCCCCGACCCGATGGCCAACCCCTACCTGTGCTTTGCCGCGCTGCTGATGGCCGGCCTGGACGGCGTCGAGAACAAGATCCATCCGGGTGAGGCTGCCACCAAGGACCTGTACCACCTGCCGCCCGAGGAAGACGCGAAGATCCCGACCGTCTGCCACAGCCTCGACCAGGCGCTGGAGTACCTGGACCAGGACCGCGCCTTCCTGACCAAGGGCGGCGTGTTCACCGATGCCTTCATCGACGCCTACATCGAACTGAAGATGCAGGAAGTGACCCGCTTCCGCATGACCACCCACCCGGTGGAGTTCGACATGTACTACAGCCTGTGAGGCAGCCGGCGGCCCCGCAAGGGGCTCTCGCAAGCGACGAAGGGTGGCATATGCCACCCTTTGTCGCTTTCCGGAGGATCCATCGCTGGACCGTGGTGCGGCTCATGCCCGATACTGCAGGTCTCGACGGCTGACACGAGCCGTGAACCCTTGCGCCGAGCCGGGGTCTACTCAGCCTTGCCTGCCCAGACTGCATCCATGCCACGAGCCGACTTCTGCCGCCCCCTGGTGATCGCCGCCTGCATCCTGGCCGGTGTGCCGGCCTGGGCGCAGACGGTCTACCGTTGCCCGGGCAACCATTTCACCAATGCCCTGACGCCCAAGGAGGCCGAGGCCAAGGGCTGTCGTGTGGTTGAGGGCGGGAATGTGACCATCGTCGAATCGCGCCGGCCGGCCCCGGCGGCCCGGCCGTCCGGCGCCGGCTCGGCCTCTGCCGCCGCGCCGACAGGCCCTCGGATCGACCCGAACGAGCAGCGCGCCCGCGACAGCGATGCCCGGCGCATCCTCGAGGCCGAGCTGCGCCGCGAGGAGGAGGCCCTGGCCGCTTTGCGCAAGGAATACAACAACGGCGAACCCGAGCGCCGCGGCGACGAGCGCAACTACCAGAAGTATCTGGACCGCGTGGCCAACCTGCAGGCCGACATCGCCCGCAAGGAGGCCGACATCGCCTCCATCCGCCGCGAGTTGGGCCGCCTGCCGGCCACGACGCCCTGACGGCGGTGCCCCTGGCGGTGTCTTCGCCCTGCGCTCCTTTGCCCGACGGCGTCGACGGCGCGCCGGTGCCGCCGGCCGACTTCGCCGCTTTCGACCAGTTGGCCACCATGGTGGCCCTGGTGCGCACCGATGGCAGTTGCCGCTTCGCCAATGCGGCCTTCGAGACCGTGCTGGGCCTTTCGCGGCGCAGCATGCTGCGCGGCTCGCTGTTCGAATGGTTCGCTGAGCCCGAGGCCGTGCGCGACACCGTCGTGGCGGTGGCGCGCAACGAGTTCTCGATCAGCCGCTTCGAGACGCAACTGCGTCGTCCACCGGGGACCGCGCAGACCGAATGGCTGCCGGTGCATGTGATCGTGACCCAGACCGACCAGCCCGAGCAGGTCCTGGTGGAGCTGGTCGAGATCGAGCAGCAGACCCGCCAGGACCGCGAGGAGCGTGCGCTGGACCAGGCCCAGGCCACCAAGGAGCTGATCCGCAACCTCGCCCACGAGATCAAGAATCCGCTGGGTGGCATCCGTGGGGCGGCCCAGTTGCTGCAGATGGAGGTGGAATCCAGGGGGCTGGCCGAATACACCCAGGTCATCATCCACGAGGCCGACCGCCTGCAGGCCCTGGTGGACCGGCTGCTGGCCCCCCACCGCAAGCCCCATGTCGTCGGCGATGTGAATGTGCATGAGGTCTGTGAGCGGGTGCGTTCGCTGATCCTGGCGGAATTCCCGCGCGGCCTGACGGTCCGGCGCGACTACGACATCTCGATCCCGGAATTCCGGGGCGACCGTGAACAGCTCATCCAGGCCGTGCTCAACATCGCCCACAATGCCGCCCAGGCCCTGGCCCCGCGCATTGCCGCCGGCGACGCCTGCATCACCCTGCGCACCCGCATCGCCCGCCAGGTGACGCTGGGCAAGCAGCGCTATCGTCTGGCACTGGAATTGCATATCCAGGACAACGGCCCGGGCGTGCCCGAGTCGATCCGCGATCGCATCTTCTTCCCGCTGGTGTCGGGACGCGAAGGCGGGTCGGGCTTGGGGTTGACGCTGGCGCAGACCTTCGTGCAGCAGCACCATGGCACGATCGAATGCGAAAGCGAGCCCGGAAACACGAATTTCAAGATCCTGATCCCCTTGCCCTGAGCGATCCGGGTGGGGCTCAGGCCGAAAGTCCACAGGCGAGGACGACAGGCGGCAGCCCATGAAACCCATCTGGATCGTTGACGACGACCAATCCATCCGCTTCGTGCTGGAAAAGGCCCTGGCCCGCGAGGCCCTGCCGGTGCGCAGCTTCACCAACGCCCGCGACGTGCTCGCGGCGCTGGACGAGGACGAGCCCCAGGTGCTGGTGTCGGACATCCGCATGCCCGGCGGCTCGGGCATCGACCTGCTGGCCCAGGTCAAGGAGCGCCATCCGGGGCTGCCCGTCATCATCATGACGGCCTTCTCCGACCTGGACAGTGCCGTTTCGGCCTTCCAGGGCGGCGCTTTCGAATACCTGCCCAAGCCCTTTGACCTGCCCAAGGCGGTGGAGCTGATCCGCCGCGCAGTCGACGAGAGCCTGCGCGAGGAAGTGCGTGACGAGCGCCTGACGCAGATGCCCGAGATGCTGGGCCAGGCGCCGGCGATGCAGGACGTTTTTCGTGCCATCGGCCGCCTGAGCCAGAGCAACGTCACGGTGCTGATCACCGGCGAGAGCGGCTCGGGCAAGGAACTCGTCGCGCGCGCGCTGCACAAGCACAGCCCGCGCGCCAGCGGCCCCTTCGTCGCCATCAACACCGCGGCCATTCCCAAGGACCTGCTCGAGAGCGAACTCTTCGGCCACGAGCGTGGCGCCTTCACCGGCGCGCAGACGACACGGCGCGGCCGCTTCGAGCAGGCCGACGGCGGCACGCTTTTCCTCGACGAGATCGGCGACATGCCTTTCGATCTGCAGACGCGCCTGCTGCGCGTGCTCAGCGACGGGCAGTTCTACCGGGTGGGTGGCCACAACCCGCTGCGCAGCAATGTGCGTGTGATCGCCGCCACACACCAGAACCTGGAGGAGCGCGTCCGGCAGGGGGTGTTCCGCGAGGACCTCTTCCATCGCCTCAACGTCATCCGCCTGCGACTGCCGCCGCTGCGCGAGCGGCGCGAGGACATCCCCACGCTGGCGCGCTACTTCCTGCAAAAGAGCGCCAAGGAACTGGGCGTGGAAGCCAAGCGCATCTCCGATTCGGCGCTGGAGCGGCTGATGGCCTTTGACTTTCCCGGCAACGTGCGTCAGCTCGAGAACGTCTGCCACTGGCTGACTGTGATGGCGCCGGCCCAAGTCATCGAGGACAAGGACCTGCCGCCCGAACTGCTGGGTGAGGCCACGCTCTCGCCCAAGCCGCCGGTGTCGGTGCTGCCTGCGCAGCCGAGCGCGGCGGCGACGGCCGTGGCGCCCTCCGCCGGCCAGGCCGAGCCTGCGGCGCAGCCGGCAGACTGCGCCGGCGGGCCGGTGCAGGCCGCCGGTGACTGGCTGCGGGATCTGGAGCGCGAGGCGCGGGAGCTGCTCGCCTCCGGGCAGCCCGACGTGTGGGACACCCTGACCCGCCGCTTCGAGGCCCGGCTCATCCACACGGCACTGGCGCTCACCCGCGGTCGTCGCATCGAAGCCGCGCAGAAACTGGGCATCGGGCGCAACACCATCACCCGCAAAATCCAGGAGCTGGGGCTCGACGATTGAGGCTGGCGCCCGGCCTCCTCAGGCGATCACGGCCACCACCGGCGCATGGTCGCTGGGGCGCTCGTTCTTGCGCGGGGCCTTGTCGATGGTGCAGGCCGTCACCGAGGGTTTCAACGCCTCGCTCACCAGGATGTGGTCGATGCGCAGCCCCTGGTTCTTGCGGAAGGCCAGGTTGCGGTAGTCCCACCAGGACCAGCTCTTGGGCGGCTGCTCGAAAAGCCGGAAGGCATCGTACAGGCCCAGCGCCAGCAGTTGACGAAACTGCTCGCGTTCCTCGGGCGTGCAGTGGATCTGCCCGGCCCAGGCGATGGGGTCGTACACATCGCGGTCTTCGGGGGCGATGTTGTAGTCGCCCATCAGCACCAGCTTCGGGTGGCGGGCCAGTTCTTCACGCACCCAGTCGCGCAGCGAGCGCATCCACTGCATCTTGTATTCGAACTTGTCGGTGCCCGGCGCCTGACCGTTCGGGAAATAGGCCCCGATGACGCGCAGATCGCCCACCGTGCCGGCGATCACGCGGGCCTGCTCGTCGGCAAAACCCGGGATGTTGCGCACCACGTCCTCGGCGGGCGTCTTGCTCAGCAGCGCCACGCCGTTGTAGGTCTTCTGGCCGAACCACTGCGCCGCATAGCCGGCCTGCGCAAACTGCGCGTGCGGGAACTTGTCGTCGGTGAGCTTGGTTTCCTGCAGCACCACCACCTCGGGCTGGTGCTGGCCCAGCCAGTCCAGCACCTGGGGCAGGCGCACGGCCAGGGAGTTGACGTTCCAGGTGGCGAGTTGCATCGGGGCACCGAGTGAGGGACGCGGGACGCCGAGTGTAGACGCTGCGCACCGGGCCGATGATCGAGCCCATGAGATCGTCCACGAAGGCGGTCTTGCCGCAGGCCAGTAGCACCGGCTCGCGGTGAGGGTCGAAAAAGCAGCCTGGCTACCAGACGGGCGCAAACCCGCCTTTGGCTGGCCAAAACGATCGAGGGCCTGTGGCCCCGGATCGCCCCACGATGACCGGCGTGGCGGCCCTGCAAGCGGCAGGGCGATGACTTGACCGCAGTATAAACACAAATGAGAATCGTTTGCAAATAAATCGTCGATCCCACGATGGCAAACGGACGCCCCGGCAGCTTCGGGGCTGGATGAACGGGAGAGTCAGCCATGGTCGAAGTGGGAACGTTGGCACAGGAGCATCGCGCCTTGGTTGCCCTGTATGGGCAGGTGCAAGCGCGTTGCAGCGCGCAATTGCGGGAGCAGGCCTGGCGGATCGATCACCTGGAGGCTGAGGTGATGCGCCTGCGCGCGGCGGTGATCGTGCAGCAAACGGCGCTGGCGATGGCGCGCGAAGACCGTCGTGTGCTGGAGGCCGCGCTGCCGGGCTTGCCGCGGCGCATGGAACTGAGCCGTCGCATCGAAGCGCTGGTCGAGCGCGTGCAGGTCTTGTTGCGCGAACGCTCGCACGGGCCCTGGGTGGTCGTCGATCGACCTGGCCCGGGCTGATAGGATGTGAAGGTTGGTGCTCGCAGTGCGGTTCACGCGCTGCAGTTCAACGGGAAGCTGGGGGACGCCGGCCTGCGCGGGCCGTGTCTAACCAGCGCTGCCCCCGCAACGGTAAGTGGACGGAGGATGCGTCTTCGCAGGACGCGCTCCCGCTTTCATCTTGCAGGCCACTGGTGATGGGTTGTCGGCATCCCCGGGAAGGCGATGAAGGTCGTTTCCACCAGCCCGGATACCGGCCAACAAGGTGGCCCGGCGTGATTGCCAGGCCGTGAGGCTCGTGCACCGTCGGGGAAGGCGGTGAGAGCGTTTCTCATCGCAAACGGTCATGTTCAAGTCGTTCTCGTGCGCGAGCTTCGTGCCGCGCCTGTGCGCCTGCCTGTGGGTGGGCGCTGGGTCTGTTCTCACGTCCGTGGCCTGGGCTCACGGGAGCCACAGCCACGGCCACGGTGCGGTGCGGCTGGTGGTGGAGGGCAGCACCCTCACCGCAGTCTTCGACGTGCCGCTGGAGAGCTTGCTGGGCTACGACTACCCGCCCCAGGGGGCAGACCAGGAGCGGGTGTGGAGCGAGCTCAAGACACGGCTGCAGGACCCTTTGAATTTCCTGCAGCCTGCTGCCGATGCCCGGTGCCAGGTGGTCGGCCACGAGGCCACCCCCGATCCGGCGGCGGCCGATCCGAACGCTGACATCCCCAACATCGTCTACCGTGCCGAGTTCCGCTGCGACCGGCCCGAAGCGCTCAACGCGGTGTCCTTCACCGCGTTTCGCGACCACCCCGGCCTGAAACAGTTGCGCGTGCAGCTTGCCTCGCCCAAGGGCCGCAAGACCGTCACGGTGCGCCCACGCTTCCCGGCGCTGACGTTTTGAGGCGACCATGCTCGAACTGGGTTTCCTGCAGATCGTGCAGTGGCTGCTGACGCCGGTCCTCGTGCTGCTGGCCTGCGCGTTTGCCTATGCCTTGTGGATGGCGGGCGTTGTCGCGGTCGAGGCCTGGCAACGACGTTCGCCGGGTTTCTCGTTGCTGCGCGGGGCCGACACCCTGACGCTGGACGAACTGGAGCTTCAGGCCCTGGCCCGCATGGAGCCGCTGCGCCTGCTCAGCCGCGTCACTCCCATGCTGGGGCTGATCGCCACGATGATCCCGCTGGGCCCGGCCTTGCAGGGCGTGGCCAGCGGCCAGGGGCACGCGGCGCTGTCGGTGTTCAGCGGTGCCTTCGCCGGCGTGGTGCTGGCCCTCACGGCCGCCTGCCTGGGCCTGGTGCTGTACTCGGTGCGCAGGCGCTGGCTGCTGGCCGAGCTGCTGGCGGTGAAGCGGGCGCGGGGAGCGTCGGCATGAGCCTGCGCTTTCTCAAGGTCTTCGACGAGGACGACGACGACCCGATGCTCTCGGCCATCAACCTCGTGGATGTCTTCCTGGTGCTGGTGGTGGGTTTGCTGATCGCCGTGAGCATGGCACGCCAGGGCGGGGCTGTGGCGGTGGGCGACGGGGCCCCGGAGATCGTGGTGCGCGAGCAGGGCCGGGAGGTGCGCTACCGCGGCAGCGGCTCGGTCGGCGAAGGCGAGGGCGTGCGCGCCGGTGTGGCCTACCGGCTGCGCGATGGCAGCATCGTCTATGTGCCCGAAGCCGCGTCTGCCCCGAGCGCGGAGCCGCCCCAATGAGTGGATGGCGGGCCTGGCTGCCCGTGGTGGCGCTGCTGATGCTGGCCTCAGGCGGCGGATTCGGCGGTGTGGCACAGGCGCGCACCCTGCTGTGGGTCACGGTGGATGTGACGCCGGCGTCCCGCACCGCGCAGGTCGAGCGTGTCGCGGCCGAACGGGGCTGGCAGGTGCAGCATCTGGACCATCCCTTGCAGGATCCACCCGCGGGCCAGGCCGCGCAGCGTCAGGCGATGGCCGAGGGGCTGGCGCGTGCGGACCTGGTGTGGATCGACGCCCCGCACCCCACGGTGGTGACGCGGCTGCAGCGCCAGTTCGGCGAGCTGTTCGAGGCCCATGCACGCCAGCGACCGGGCAGCCTGGTGTGGATCGTCCCGGCGGATGCGTCGGCGGGCACGCCGGCGGCCGACGACGTGGCCGCACGCATGGCGGCTTATCTGCGTGCCGGGGGGGCGGCAAACCTGCGCCATGCCCTGCGGCTGGGCGAGACCTGGCTGACATCGGGCCGCTCGGGCGCAGCAGTGGCAGCCATGGACTGGCCCGCGCCGCAGACTTGGCCGTTGCGCGCGCTTTACCACCCGCAGGCCCCGGGCTTCTTGGCCGACGTCCAGGACTGGCAGCGCTGGCGGGCCGGGCGTGCGAATCGGCCGACCGTGGCTGTGCTGGTACACCGCCACCATTTCATCGACGGGGAAACGGCCTGGCTCGACCGGTGGTTGCAGCTGTTCGAGGCCCAGGGGCTCGACGCCTATGCCGTCTTCGGGCAGCAGCTCGATGCCAACGGGCTGCGTGAGCTGCTCGGTGCTGCGCCACCGCGGGTGCTGGTGCTGCATCAGATCAGTTCGCAGTCGGCGGCCTTGCAGGCCTTGTTCCAGGCATGGGGCACGCCGGTGCTGGCCACTCAGCCCTACCGCCATGGCGATACGGCCACCTGGGAGCGTGACCCCACGGGTCTGAAGCTGGCCGACGCCCCCTTCTACCTGGTGCAGCCCGAGGCGGCCGGGGCCATCGACCCCGTGGTGGTGACCGCCCATGCCGATGGCGGGCGGCGCACCGAGCTGATCGAGCGCCAGGCCCAGGCCGTGGCGGACAAGGCACGGCGCCTGGTGGCCCTGCGCGATACGCCCGCGGCGCACCGGCAGCTCGTGGCCATGGTCTACAACTACCCGCCCGGTGGCAGCCACTTCGGAGCGTCTTTCCTGAACGTGCCACGCAGCCTGGAGGTGGTGAGCGCCAGCCTGGCCGAGGCCGGCTACCGGGTGCCGCCGACCCGGGAGGCCGAGTGGATCGAGCGCCTGCGTCCGCTCCTGCGTGCCTACTATCCCGATGTGGATCTGATCGCCTTGCTGCGCAACGATCAGGCCGCCGCGCTGCCCCTGAGGGACTATCTCGCCTGGTGGCGCACGCTGCCCGAGCCCGTGCGTGCGCGCATCGCAGCCCGCTGGGGCGAACCGGCGTCCAGCCGCTACGTCGTGCACTGGCAGGGCGAGGCGGTGTTCGTGATTCCTCGCCTGCGGGCGGGGAATCTGTCGGTGCTGCCGCAGCCGCCGCGCGAGGAGACCCTGCGCCAGGGCCAGAACCCCTTCATGCACCGCAGCCGTGAGCCGGTGTCGCACCATTACCTGGCCGTCTATCTGTGGGCGCGGCAGGCCCATGCGCTGATCCACTTCGGCACCCATGGCACGCAGGAATGGGCGAACGGCAAGGCGCGCGGGCTGGACGTGTTCGACGATGCCCTCCTGCCGCTGGGGGACGTGCCCGTCGTCTACCCCTATATCGTCGACAACCTCGGCGAGGCGCTCACGGCCAAGCGCCGGGGCCGCGCGCTGCTGGTGAGCCACCGCACCCCGGTGCTGGCCACCACCGGCCTGTCGCCAACGATGGCCCACCTGCACGAGCTGATGCATGACTGGGCGATGGCCGACCATGGCCCCACGAAGCAGCAGATCGGCGAGCGCCTGGTGGCCTTGATCGTCGAAAGCCGCTTGCACCATGACCTGAAGTGGACGGTTGATCAGGTCCGCGGTCGGCTGGAGGAATTTCTCGAGGTGCTGCACCCCTGGCTCGACCAGCTCGCGCATGGCAGCCAGCCGCGCGGCCTGGCCGTGTTCGGGCGAGCACCCGACGAAGCCTCGCGTCGCCTGATGGTGCTGCAGGCGCTGCGCACCCCGCTGCTCGATGCCCTGGGCGAGGACGTGGACGAAACCTTCCTGATCGACCACCGGCAGGTGGCGGCTTCGCGGCCCATGCGTTGGTTGGAGGTGGCGCTGCGTGATGCGCACGCTGCCAGCAAGCTCGATCTGCGCCCGCCGGCGCCTGACAGCAGCGTGCCCAACCGGGCGGCCGTGCACGCCATCGACCCGCAGGCCTTGCGGGCGCTGGCCGAGCAGGCACAGGCACTGGATCGGCTGTATGCCGCCGAGAACGAGTTGAGCGGCCTGCTGGCCGCCCTGGACGGGCGCTTCGTGCCGGCAGCCTACGGCGGCGATCCGCTGCGCAACCCCGACAGCCTGCCCACCGGGCGCAACCTCATCGGGCTGGACCCCAGCCGCCTGCCCACGCGCCAGGCCTACACCGTGGCGCAACTGCTCTTCGAGCAATGGCTGACGCAATGGCAAAAGGCCCACCCGGAACGCCCACCGCAGCGCCTGGCCCTGTCGCTGTGGGCCGGCGAGACCCTGCGCCATCAGGGCATCATGGAAGCCCAGGCGCTGGTGGCCCTGGGGGTGCGGCCCGTGTGGGACGCGGCGGGGCGCCCCACGCGCGTGGAACTGGTGCCGGCCAAGGAACTGGGCCGGCCGCGCGTGGACGTGCTGCTCAGCGTCACCGGCTCCTACCGCGACCAATTCCCGGCGCTGATGGCTTTGATCGATGCGGCGGTGGCCCTGGTGAGCGAGGCCGAGCCGGCCGGGCCGGTGGCGCGCCACAGCCAGGCCGTGACGGACGAGCTGAGGCGCCAGGGCGTGCCGCCCGCTCAGGCGCAGCTGCTGGGCCGCGCCCGTGTGTTCGGCAACGCGATGGGCGATTACGGCACGGGCCTGAGTGAAGCCGTGCAGGACGATCGCCTGCGCCGGCGTGACGATCGCCTGGGGGCGCTCTTCCTGCGCCGCATGGGGCACCCCTACCTGGGCGGCGAACCGCTGCCGGGCATCGACGAGACGCTGGCTGAGCGCACCCTGGGCGCCCAGTTGAAGCGGGCCGATGCGGCAGTCCTGTCGCGCAGCTCGCATCTGTACGGCATGGTCAGCTCGGACGACCCGTTCCAATACCTGGGCGGCCTGGCTGCTGCCGCGCGTCGGGCGGGGCGATCCGAGCCTTTGCCCTTGTTCGTCCACCAACTGCACAACGCCGACGAGCCTCATGCGCAGACGGCCGCGCAGAGCGTGGCGCTGGAGATGCAGTCGCGCTACCTGCACCCCGGCTGGGTGGCGGCGCAAAAGGAGGAGGGCTATGCCGGCACGCTGCAGGTGCTCAAGGCGGCGCAGTTCACCTGGGGCTGGCAAAGCGTGGTCGATGACGTGGTGCGTGCCGACCATTGGCAGGGCCTGCATGAGGTCTATGTGAAGGACCGGCTGGGCCTGGGCGTCCCGGCCTGGCTGCGCAGCCATCCACAGGCCTATGCCCAGGTGATCGAACGCCTGATCCAGGCGCAGCGCCATGGCCACTGGACCCCCGACCCTGCCACGCGCCGCGAACTGGCCGCTCTCTATCGTGACCTGACGCGCGAGGCCCCCCTGGCGCAGGAACTTGCCGGCGTGCGCACCTGGGTGGACGCGCACATGCACGGGGCACTACGGGCCTCACCCGTCCGGGGGGGGATCCGTCAGGCGCCAGCGGTGGAGGCCCGGCCGGGGGCCGAGGCCCTGCCGAGCCGGCCCGAGCCCAGCCTCTTGCGCGCGCAGGCCTGGGTCCGTGTGCACGGGGAGCGCCTGCAGCGCGTGCCGACGGCGCATGCCCAGACCCTGGCTGCCTGGCTGGCCTTGCTGCTGATGCTCGGCCTCGTGGCGGGTGGGGCGGTGCAGCAGTGGCAGCGGGGTGTTCAGGGCTCGTCCGGCACGGGCAGGGCTCGCCGCTGGTAGGTCACGAAGTGGTAGTCCCAGCCTTCGGGCGAAGTGTGCGTTTCGCGCGAGACCACGGCAAAGGCCGAGCGGTCCCATGGCGGAAAGGTGGTGTCGCCCTCGAAGTCATGGTCGATCTCGGTGAGCACCAGCTCGTCGGCCCAGGGCAGGGCTTCGGCATAGACCTGGGCCCCGCCGATCACGTAGATCTTGGTTGCGTGTTTGAGCAAATCCACGGCGGCCTCGAAGGAGGGGGCCTCCTCGACACCGGGGGCTTCCCAGTGGATGTTGCGCGTGATGACCACGTTGCGCCGTCCCGGCAGCGGCCGGCCGATGGACTCGTAGGTCTTGCGGCCCATCAATACCGGGCAGCCCATGGTGGTGCGCTTGAAGTGCTGCAGGTCTTCGGGCAGATGCCACACGAGCTGGTTGTTGCGGCCGATCACGCCATTGCGCGCCACGGCAGCGATGAGGGCGATCGGTGGGCGGTCCGATGGGAGGGCTTGGCTCATGCCTGCATTGTGGCGCGAGCCGGGCCGGTCGTCATCGCACGCTCATGCGACGTGGTAACAAGGCGCTGGCGATGGCCACCACGATCAGCACGGCCGCGGCCAGGTCCTGCCACTGCGGCACCTCGCCGACGATCAGCGTGGCCGATCCGGTGCCGATCAGCGGCACGGCCATGATGGAGAACGCACTGGCCGCCGGCGGCAGGTTGCGCGCCATGCCGAACCAAATGATCTGGGCGAAGCCGTAGTTGATGGTGGCGCCCCACACCAGCGACCACCCCATCGGCACGCTGAACTGCCAGGTGGGCGCCGGCTCCGTGAGGCCGGCGATGATCCAGAAGGCGACGGACCCCATCCCCATCATCCACACCGTGAGCGCCTCGGTGGGCACGGTGCTGTGCGTGCGGCGCATCAGCACGGTGCCCAGGGCCCAGCTGAAGGCGGCGATCTGCATCCAGACGATGCCCACCGGCCGGCCAGCCAGGGCCGTGAACTCCTGCGCCACGAGGAGCCCCACGGCGGCGGCGCCACAGACCACACTGAGGAAGATCCGGTGGTCGAGCCGTTCGCCAAAGAGCACGGCGGCGATCAGCACTGTCCAGATCGGCATCGTGAAGCCGAGGATGGCCGCGCGGCCCGAGGCCAGCTCCTGCACGCCCAGGATGGAGAACAGGTGCCAGCCCAGGATGTTGGGCAGGGCCAGCCAGGCGATGCGGACGAACTCCCCCGGCGGCAGCGCAAAGCGCACGCCCCGTCCGCGATAGAAGGCCAGTAGCAGCAAGGCACCGCCGGTCATCGTGACGGCCCGGAAGTACAGCGGCGAGAGCTCGCGCAGCGAGAACTTCATCATCGGCCAGTTCAGCCCCCACATCAGCGTGAGCAGCACCAGCGCGCCGAGCTGGCGGCGGGTCAGCATGTCCAGTCCATCCAGCACTCAGTCACGTTGAGCACACACCTGATTCGCGGTACGTTGGCCTGTCGAGCAGACACCGTGGAGCCGGCTTTGCCGGGCCACCGGTGTCGCCCCCTTGAGGGGGCGGCCGAAGGCCGTAGGGGGGCACTCAGACGGCCACCGGGGCCTTGATGGCGGGGTGGTGCTGGTAGTCCAGCACCTCGAAGTCCTCGTACTCGTAGTCGAAGATTGAAGCGGGCCGGCGCTTGAGGTTCAGCACGGGGTAGGGGTGGGGCGTGCGCGAGAGCTGCAGCTCGACCTGCTCGAAGTGGTTGTTGTAGATGTGGCAGTCGCCACCCGTCCAGATGAAGTCGCCCACGCCCAGGTCGCACTGCTGGGCCAGCATGTGGGTGAGCAGGGCGTAGCTGGCGATGTTGAAGGGCACGCCCAGGAAGATGTCGGCGCTGCGCTGGTAGAGCTGGCAGCTCAAGCGGCCTTCGGCCACGTAGAACTGGAAGAAGGCATGACAGGGCATCAGCGCCATCTTTGGCAGATCGGCCACGTTCCAGGCGCTCACGATGATGCGGCGCGAGTCGGGGTTGGTCTTGAGCTGATGCACCACCTCGGCGATCTGGTCGATGTGGCCGCCGTCCGGCGTGGGCCAGGAGCGCCATTGCACGCCATAGATGGGCCCGAGATCGCCGTCGGCTCGGGCCCATTCGTCCCAGATGGTCACGCCGCGCTCCTGCAGCCAGCGCACATTGCTGTCGCCGCGCAGGAACCACAGCAGCTCCAGGATGACGCTTTTCAGATGCACCTTCTTCGTGGTGACCAGTGGGAAGCCTTCATTGAGGTCGAAGCGCATCTGATAGCCGAAGACGCTGCGCGTGCCGGTGCCGGTGCGGTCGGTCTTGGCCACGCCGTGCGTGTAGACGTGGCGCATGAAGTCTTCGTACTGCGAGCGGATGGGGCGAGTGGACATGGTGGACATCCGGGGCGAATCAATAGCCGCGGAACAGGAAGTCGAGGGCGTCTTCGAGTTCGGCGTGGTGGGCTTGGAGCGAGGTCACACGCTTCTTCAGCAGCCGTCGCGGGACGGCGGCCAGGTTCTGCGTCTCCGCATAGACTAGGTGCTGCTCGATCTCGAAACAGGGGTTGAGACGATGAGAGGCGAGATGCTCGTCTTCGCGGATGCGCAGCGGCACCACGATGCGCGTGTGCAGCGCATCGACGAGATCGCTTTGCACATCCAGCCAGTACGGAACCGCCCTTCGCTGCTCTGCAATCGGGTTCTGATAGACGTCGAAACGGGGCATGGGCGTTCAACCGCTGGGGTCTGACAGCCAGCGCTGCACCTGTTCACCCAGCGTGCCCTCGCGTTCGATGCGTTCGTTGTACGCCTCGATGGCCGCGCGGTTGCGCTGCTCCCAATGGGCCTTGTAGCGTCGGCGCACTTCCTCGGCCAGCAGCCGATCGACGGTCTGGGAGACGTTCAGCCCCATCTCCTTGGCCAGATCGAGAATGGCGGAGTTCAGCGACAGATTGGTGGCCCTTTTGGGCGCCTGATCGAAGTTCAGCATGGGTGGCTCAATGCGCATGAATTCATGCGCATTATGGCATGTCGAACTGCAAGGCAGCGAGCTGGGCGTACAGCCCGCCGCGCGCCACCAGCTCGCCATGCGTGCCGGTTTCGACGATGCGGCCATGCTCCATCACGACGATGCGGTCGGCGCGTTGCACGGTGGCCAGGCGGTGGGCGATGACGAGAGTGGTGCGGTTTTCCATCGCGGCTTCCAGGGCGGCCTGCACCATGCGTTCGCTTTCAGCGTCGAGGGCACTGGTGGCTTCATCGAGCAGCAAAAGCGGCGGGTTCTTGAGGATGGCCCGCGCAATGGACAGGCGCTGGCGTTGTCCGCCGGACAGGCGCACGCCGCGCTCGCCGAGGAAGCTGGCATAGCCTTCGGGCAGGGCGCGGATGAAGCCGTCGGCGTGGGCTGCCTTGGCCGCGGCGATCACCTCCTCGTCGCTGGCGCCGGGGCGGCCGTAGCGGATGTTGTCCATCGCGCTGGCCGAGAAGATCACGGCCTCTTGCGGCACGATGCCGATGCGTGATCGCAGCGCGGCCAACGAGACCTCGCGAACGTCCACGCCATCGATCTCGACGCGGCCCTGCTGGGCGTCGTAGAAACGCAGCAGCAACTGAAAGACCGTGCTCTTGCCGGCGCCGCTGGGGCCCACCAGGGCCACGGTTTCGCCAGGGCGCACGTCCAGCGTGACGTCGTCCAGCGCGGGCGTCTGCGGCCGCGAGGGGTAGTGGAAACGAACGCCGACCAGACGCACCGAGGAGCCGCCCTGCGCGCTGGGCAGCGCCACCGGATGGGCCGGCTCGGCAATCGGCGAGCGTGTGGCCAGCAGCTCCATCAGGCGCTCGGTGGCGCCGGCGGCGCGCAGCAGGTCGCCCCACACTTCCGACAGCACGGCCACCGAGCCGATGAGGAGGGCGACGAGCACGACCGTCTGCGCCAGATGGCCCGGGCTGATGTGCCCCTCGATCACGGCGCGCGTGCCGGCGTACAGCGACCACAGCAGCGCACCGAAGTTGGCGATGATCACGAAGGCCACCAGCAGCGCGCGCATGCGGCTGCGGCGCACTGCAGTGCCGAAGGCGCGCTCGCAGGCCTGGCCGAAGCGCTCGTGTTCACGCTCTTCGGCGGTGTAGCTTTGCACCACCGGCATGGCGTTGAGCACCTCGCCGGCGATCGCGCTGGTGTCGGCCACGCGGTCCTGGCTGGCGCGCGAGAGCCTGCGCACGCGGCGCCCGATGAGCAGCGCCGGCAGCAGGGCCAGCAGCATGATGCCCAGCACGTAGCTCATCACCTGCGGGTTGGTGATCACCAGCATCACCAGCGCCCCCAGCCCCATCACGGCATTGCGCAGGCCCATCGACAGGCTGGAGCCCACCACCGTCTGCACCAGCGTGGTGTCGGTGGTCAGGCGCGAGAGCACCTCGCCGGTCTGCGTGGTCTCGAAGAACTCGGGGCTTTGCTTCAGCACATGGCCGTACACGGCGGCGCGCAGATCGGCGGTGATGCGTTCGCCCAGCCAGCTCACCAGGTAAAAGCGCGCGGCCGAGAACAGGCCCAGGCCCACGCCCACCCCGAAGAGCCAGCCGAAGTGCCCGCGCAGGGCCACCAGGCGCTCGCCCGGTTCGGCCCCCACCAGGCCTTGGTCGATGAGGCCGCGCAGCACCCAGGGAAAGGCCAGCATGGTCAGTGCGGCCAGCAGCAGGAACAGGCCGGCCAGGAGCACACGCGGGGCATAGGGCCGCACGAAGGGCGCCAGCGCGCGCAGACCGGTGATGGATCTCGCCTTGGGCGGCTCGGTGCGTTGCTGCGGCAGCGGCACGGTGGCGGTGGAGGACATCGATCCAGTGTAGGCGCACCGGGCTACAACCGCAGCGCGGCGGCGTAGCCGGTCATCTCCAGATAGCCTTGGCCGAGGCGGCGGCCCTGCGGGTCGCGCAGCTCGCTCAGACCTTCCCAGTAGATGGCGCCGGTAGAGCCCCGGCTGTCGAGTTCCTGGGCGTCGAGCCGGCTGACGACCTGGAAACGGCCGGCTGGCGTGAGGAGGGTCCATTCCACCGGGTAGCGGGCTTGGGTGGCCGGGCTGGTCCAGGTGCGGCCCGGGTGGAAGCTCACCTCCTCGGGCCCGAAGCTGCGCACGTCCTGGCCGGGTGCGCGCCAACTGCCCCCCGCCCACAGGGCGCTGCCGTCGCGCCGGCGCAGCCGGAAAGCGGTGAGTGCCGCCCCGTCGTCGAGGTTCATGCCCACCCAGTCCCAGCCCACGGCCTCGGGATGCATCAGGGCCTCGCTCCATTCGTGGTCCAGCCAGGCGCGGCCGCTCACCGCATGCTCCCGGTCGTGCAGCCGCAGCCGGCCCTGCACCGACATCTGAGGGTGGCTGTAGTAGTGGCTGGCCTGAGATGGATCAGGGCCCTTGCGCGAGTAGCCGGCTTGACCTTGGAGCAGCACGGGCTGGGTCTGGGCGATGTCGAGCTGTAGACCGAAGTCCCGCGAGGCGAGCCGGGCTCGGTACAGGGCGGCCTGCACGGACCCCTCGCGCTGCAAGGTCCAATCGCGAAGGCGCAGGTCGGTGTCGACCGTGCCGGCATGCGCCAGGCCGAAGCCCTCGCGGGCGATGCGCTGGTCGTGCAGCAGCCGGCGGCCGGCCAGGTCGGTCACGGCCAGGTGGGCAAAGACGAGCTGGCGCGGGGCGAACGCGCTGGGGTTGTCCCCGGCGAGGTCGTTGCGCGAGCGGAAGAAGGTGATCTGGAACCCCCAGGGCAAGGCCTGTGCCTGCGCCTGCAGGACGCCCGTGATGTACCACCATTCGGTGCGGTGCTCGGGATGGGCGCCATGATCGCGCGGGAACTGCAGCCGGGTGCCCGGCTGGACCCGCCCTTGCGCTCGCGATAGCGAGGGAGCCAGAAGGAGCGTGGCGCCGAGCAGGGTGCGGCGTTGCATCACCAGTCCTCCTTGACGGCGAGCACGGCGTCGCGGCCGGCAGCGGCTCGGCCGCTGAGCGCGGCGGTGAGCGCGCCGGCGGCCACCATCGCAGCGGCCAGCGCGACCAGCCGGCCCCAGGGGGGCAGCAGTTCCATGGTCCAGTGGAAGCTCTGCGGGTTGACCACGTGCACCAGGATCACACTGATCGCCAGCCCCAGGGACAGGCCGAGTAGAGCGCCGGCGCCGCTCCAGACCAGGCCTTCGCCCGCGACGATGCCCAACACCTGGCCGCGCGTGAAGCCCAGGTGCCGCAGCAGGCCGAATTCCTTGCGCCGCGCCAGTACCTGGGCCGAGAAGCTGGCGGCCACGCCAAACAGGCCGATGGCGATCGCCACGGCCTGCAGCCAATAGGTCACGGCAAAACTGCGATCGAAGATGCGCAGCGAGGCGGCGCGGATCTCCCGCGGTTCGGCAAATTCGATCAGCGTCGGGTCGGGGGCGAGGGCGCGCACGGCGGCCTGCACCTCGGCCGTGGAGGTGCCGTCGTCCAGCCACAGGGCCAGGTCGTTGACACGCGCATCCCCGCTCAGCCGCAGGAAGTCGGCGCTGTCGATCACCACGCTGCCGTGCTGCCGGGCGTAGTCGCGCCAGATGCCGCGCACCCAGGTGGGCACGGGCGGGCGGCCCTCGATCAGCGGCAGGGCGAACACCTGGCCGGGCCGCACGCCGTAGAGGTCCACGACGGCTTCGCTGACGTAGCTCGAGACGAGTCCGGCTTCGGGTGGCAGCAAGGACCCGGTGAGCGGCAGGGACTGCGCCGGGGTGGACAGCGGGCGGGCGATGAGCACCACGCCGGGGCGTGCCGGATCGAGGTTCAGCGTCACCACGCGCAAGGTTTCGACGTGGCGTATGCCCGGCAGGGTGCGCACCGCCTCCACGAAGCTCGGGTCGAGGAAGGCGGTCTCGGCGGCCGCCGAGCTGACGGCCGTGCGCGCATAGAGATCGGCCGGCAGCACGGCATCGAGCCAGCCCGACACCGAGGCGCGGAAGCTGGTGACCATGGTCGTCAGGGCCACCGCGAGGCTGAGGCTTGCCACCACGCCGGCCACCGCGACGGTGGCCGTGTGGCCCTGGTGGCGGGCCCGCTGAGCCGCCAGCAGCAACCCGGGGTGGCGCCGCAGGCGCGCGGACCCGGTGGCGGTCAGCGCGCTGACCACCGTCGGGACGCAGACGATGCCGCCGAGCAGCACGGCCGCCACGGCGAAGTAGGCGAACAGCGGCAGCCCAGCCACCGGGGGCAACAGCGCGAGCAGCCCCCCGGCAGCCAGGAGTCCCAGACCCCAGACGGGATGGGCGCGGCCGCTGGCGCCGGGGCCCAGGCCCTTGAGTCCCTGGGCGGGCGCCAGGCGCTGCGCCCTGCGTGCCGGCAGCCAACTGCCGGCCAGCGCAGCGGCCACGCCCAGGCCGGCGTAGCCCAGGGCGGCCGGTGTGGACCATTGCAGGCGGGGGGCCACGCCCGGGAAGAAACCACCGCCCAGATCGCCGGCCAGCCAGGTCAGCGCAGCGTGCGCCAGCGCCGCTCCCAGGGCCAGGCCCAGCAGACTGCCCAGGCCGCCCAGCACCGCGGCTTCGGTCAGCACCAGCCGCAGCCGTTCGCGCTCGTCCAGCCCCAGCACGCCCAGCAGCGCGAACTGCGGCACGCGCTTGGCCACCGACAGCGACATCACCGAGAACACCAGGAAGGCGCCGGTGAACAGGGCCACCAGGGCCAGCACGGTGAGATTGACGCGGTAGGCCCGCGAGACATTGGACAGCCGCTGCGAAGCCTGGTCGGGCGTTTGCCACTGCACGTCGGGCGGCAGGTCGAGCGTGCGCTGCACTGCCTCCCAGCGTTCCCCTGGCTGCAGGCGCAGGTCGATGCGGCTGAGCCGTCCGAGCAGGCCGAAGTGCCATTGGGCGGCGGCGATGTCGGCCACCGCCAGCGGCGGCCCCGGGGCCGCGACCTCGCCCACCACGGTGAAGCGGCGCCAGGCCAGTCCGCTTTGGACCTCGACGGTGTCCCCCGGGGCCAGCCCCAGGGCCTCGCGTGCCGTTGCGTTCAGCGACAGGCTGTCGGGGGCGAGCAGCGCCAAGCGGTCCTGGCCCTCGGCCAGGCGCGGTGCCAGCGCGGGCGCGAGTTCCGGTGCCACGAGCGGATCGAGCCCGACCAGCCTGAGGGCCACGCGAGCGCCGCGGCGGTCGCGGGCGTAGGTGGACAGCTCGATCACCGCACTGGCGCGGGCGATGCCGGGATGGCGCACGAGCGTTTCGTACAGGGCTTCATCGAAGCCGCCGCGCACGGCTCGCAGCTCCACGTCGGGCTCGCCCTGGATCGATCGCACCGCCGCGCTGAACTCGCCCAGGGCCGACTGGTTGATCAGGTGCACCGCGAAGGCCAGGGCCACGCCCAGCAAGACGGCCAGCAAGGCCATGCCGTGGCGCCAGGGGTGATGGCGCCATTCAGGCCAGGACAGGCGGGTCCACCAGCGCAAGCAGGTCATGGGGTGGTAACGGAACGCTCGGGGCCGGGAGGGGTCGGAGGGATTGTCGGCGACGGTGGGCATGGCGTCCGGGCCGGCTGAAACATCGCTCTCGGTCAGACGACCCACTCATTTGAGGGGGGGTATCGAGCGGGAATTCCCCTATTCCCATGAAGCATGCGAGGATAAAAATCTTTCGGTTCGAGGGCGACAGGCCATGACCTCTATTCGCCGCGTGGCTTCAGGCAGCGAGGCTGCCGATTGGCAATGGGATCGCTGGCATGCCTGCTTGCTTTCGCTTGGCCTGTGGCCATCGGTGGTGTTGCTGGTGTTCGTGGCCTGGGTCCTGGCGGCGCTCATCACTGTGACTGTGATCGGCGTGCTGGGACAAGGCTCATGGCGCCTGGGGTTGCTCATTGCCACGGTGTGTGTCGGGGTATCGGCCCCGCCCGTCATTTATGCCATTTTGCAGCTGGTGTTCCGGCTGGAGCAGTTGCGCCAGCGCTTGCAGACTTTGGCGATCACTGACGATTTGACCGGCTGCTACAACCGTCGTCACTTCTGGGAGCGCAGCGAGCAGGAGTGGGCGCGCGCGCATCGGCACGGACTGCCGTTGGCAGTCTTGCTGATCGATGTGGACGACTTCAAACGCATCAACGACGCCCACGGCCATCATGCCGGCGATTTGATGCTGCAAACCTTGGCGCGGGCCTGCGATGCATCCTTGCGCAGCACCGATGTGCTGGCGCGCTATGGCGGCGAGGAACTGGCGGTGTTGCTGCCGCAAACGAGCCTGTCGGGCGCTTTGGCCATGGCCGAGCGCATCCGCGCGGCTTTGCAGCACGTCCGTATCGACTGGCAGGGCCAGCAAGTGGGCGCCACGGTCAGCATCGGCGTGGCGGCCATGCATGCCTCGCATGCGGATCTCAAAGCCATGATCCACGATGCGGATGTGGCGCTGTACGAAGCCAAGCGCGCCGGTCGCAACCGGGTGCATGGCGCTGCGCAGACGCAGTGTGCGCCAGCAATGGCTCAGTCGGCAGCGGTCGGCACGCTGTAGTGGGCATCGCCCAGCAGGTCGATGCCGCACGACAGGTCCTGCACCCATTCGATGAACTCGCGCACTGCGGCGCCGGCCATGGGAGCGCCGTGCTGCGGCACGATCATCGCGATGTCCAGCGTGCGCACCATGCGGGCCCACAGACGCAGCACCTTGTTCGACACCATGTAGCGGCGGTGGAAGCCCTCCATGGCGGCAATGTGCGCGCTCAGCGAGGTGACCGGCTGGCGCGGATCGACCTGCCGGCCCATGGAGGCGCCCAGATCGCCCGAGAACAGAATGCGGCTGATCGGGTCGTAGAACTGAAAGTTGCCTTCGGCGTGAAGGAAATGCGCCGGCAGGGCCCACAGTTCACCACGACCCACCCGGATGCGCAGGCCGGCATCGGGGATGCCGATCACCCGCCCGGCCGTTTTGCCCGGCTTGCAAAAGTGCGGCACGAAGCGCTCCCACACACGCGAGATGTACACGGGGGCCGTGGTGGCCGTCATCCAGCGGTCCAGCGAGGCGATGATGTCCGGGTCGGCATGTGAGGCCAGGATGGCCGAGAGTTGATGCGGCGGGAAGTGCCGCGTCATGCCCAGGTAGAGCTCGCTGTAGGCCAGATTGCCACCCGGGTCGATGATCGCGCCGGTGTCGTCATCGACGATCAGGAACTGGTTGGCCTGCACCGCCTCGCCGTGCTCGACGCAGGTGTCGCAAAACATCAGGCACTGATGGCCCTTGTGGTGATACAGCTCAATGAACATGGCGCGGGTCCGCGGTGCAGCAGGTGGCGATGAGCGCAGACTCTAGGGGTCCACCCTGGGTGTCGTCTTGATGCGCATCAACGTTCAGGGACAAAGCCCATACCGCGATGAAGGATTCAGCCCAGGCGGTGCAGTCCGTCGGAGGTGAGCTTGTAAACCTCATCGGCGTGGGCCGCGGCGGCTTGGGAATGGGTCACCAGCACGCAGGCCGCGCGATGCTGGCGCACCTGTGCGGCCAGGGCCTGCATCACGCGCTCGGCGGTGTCGGGGTCGAGGTTGCCCGAGGGTTCGTCGGCCAGCAGCAGCGCGGGCCGGTGCACCAGCGCGCGGGCGATGGCCACGCGCTGCAACTGGCCTCCCGAGAGCTGCTCGGGCAGACGCTGTGCCAGAGCCTGCAGCCCCACCTCGGCCAACACCTCCCGCACCCGCGCGGGATCGTCGCGGCCGAGCAGCAGCAGCGGCAGGGCCACGTTGTCGGCCACGCTCAGGTGCGGCAGCACGTGGAAGGCCTGGAAGATGAAGCCCAGGTGGGCGCGCCGCAGCCGGGCCCGGCCGGCCTCGTCCAGCGCGGCGAGGTCCTGCCCCAGCACCTCGATGCGGCCGGCCGAGGGTGCATCGAGCCCGGCCAGGCAGTTCAGCAGCGTGGACTTGCCCACGCCGGACTCCCCCAGCAAGGCGATGAAGCGGCCGGCCGGCAGTTCCAGGTCCACGCCCTCGAAGACCGGGGTCTCGTCGTAGCGCTTGGCCAGGCCCCGGACGCGCAGCACGGGCCCGGGGCTCGTCATCGCTGCTCCTGCGCCCAGGCCTGGGCCTGCCGCACCACCTGGTCGATGGCGTCGGGGCGGTCGCAGGCCACGGGCTCACGCCACGGCATGCTGCGCAGCCAGGTGAGCTGGCGCTTGGCGAGCTGCCGGGTGGCCGCGATGCCGCGCTCGGCCAGCGTGCCGGGGGGATGCCAGCCTTCGAGCATCTCCCACACCTGCCGGTAGCCCACGCAGCGCATCGACGGCAGGGCCAGGCTCAGGTCGCCGCGCGCACGCAGCGCGCGCACCTCGTCGATGAACCCGGCGGCCAGCATGGCCTGGAAGCGCTCGGCGATGCGCCGGTGCAGCCAGGCCCGGTCCACGGGCTCCAGGGCGATCAGCCGGGGCCGCTCGTGGGGCCCGCGGCAGGCGCGGCCCGTGTGCCAGTGCGACAGCGGCCGGCCGCTCAGCTCCCACACCTCCAGCGCACGCTGGATGCGCTGGCTGTCGTTGGGCGAGAGCCGGGCGGCGGTGGTCGGATCCACCCGGGCCAGTTCCGCATGCAGGGCCGGCCAGCCGATCCTGGCCGCGCGCGCCTCGATGCGTGCCCGCACTGCCGCATCGGCCGCAGGCAGCGCGTCCATCCCGTCAAACAGGGCCTTGAAGTAGAGCAAGGTGCCGCCCACGAGCACCGGCAGCCGCCCGCGCGCACGGATCTCGCTCACCAGCCGGGTGGCGTCGGCCACGAACTGGGCGGCGCTGTAGGCCTCGGTGGGGTCGATCAGGTCGATCAGGTGGTGAGGCACCGCGGCACGTTCGGCCGCGCTCGGTTTGGCCGTGCCGATGTCCATGCCGCGGTAGACCAGGGCTGAGTCCACGCTGATGATTTCGATGGGCAGCACCCGCGCCAGCGCCAGCGCGGCGGCGGTCTTGCCTGAGGCGGTGGGCCCGGCGAGGCACAGATAGGGGGCACTCATCGGGCCGTATTGTCCCGGGCTTCCTGCACCGCCGCCGCCGTGGGGTGACCATACCGGCCCACCCCCACCAGGGCCGCGAAGGCCAGCGCGAAGCACCACGCGGCGATGGTCAGCGCCAGGGGGTAGACGGTGCCGTTGTAGCTCCAGCCCATCCAGTAGCCCATGCCGAAGGCCAGGGCCATGCTGAGGAAGCCCGACAGGGCCGTGGCCGCGCCGGCGCGCGTCGGGAACGGCCCGACCGCCCCCACCTGGGCGCACGGCTGGTGGATGCCATGCGCGAAGGTGTAGACGAAGGCGGGGATCATCAAGGCCAGCGGATGATGCACCCCGGCCAGCGCCAGGCCGGCCATCGAGATGCCGGCGGCCAGCGAGACGAAGGCGGCCAGCCGGATCGAGCGCACCAGGCCCCGTCTGGGCACGAGGCGGCGGCACACGGCCGAGCCGATCAGGAAGCCCGAGGTCACGAAGGCGAAGGCCAGGCCGTATTCGCGCCGTGACAGGCCCAGCACGTCCACCATGACGAACGACGAGCCGGCGATGAAGCAGAACAGACCGGCATAGGTGAAGCTCGACACTGCGGTGTAGGCCCAGAAACCGCGATGGCCCAGCACCACGTGCCAGTTGTCCAGCAGCGGGCGCAGGCGCAGGGCCTCGGGGTTGGGGCGCTGCAGGGTCTCGGGCAGCCGCAGCGCGATGACGGCCAGGCCGGTCGCGCCAAACAGCGTGAGCACACCGAAGGCGCCGCGCCAGCCCAGCGTGGTTTCGAGGTAGCCGCCCAGAATGGGCCCCGCCACCGGCAGCAGCCCCATCCAGGTGGCGGCGCGCGCCATCACATGGGCCCCCTGGGCCGGGTCGTAGAGGTCGCGCAGCATCGCACGGGCACACACGACGCAGGCGGCCATGCCCAGGCCCTGGCCAGCGCGGCAGACGATCAGCCAGGCGATGTGCGGCGAGACCAGGGCCGCCGCGCTGGCCAGCGTGTACAGGGACAGGCCGGCCAGCAGCACCGGGCGGCGGCCGAAGCGGTCGGCCACCGGGCCGAGCAGGAGCTGGCCAGCGCCGAAGCTGATCACCAGCACGCTCAGTGTGAGCTGCACCGTGGTGAGCGGCACGCCGAAGACCTGCGGCAGCGAAGGCAGCGAGGGCAGGTACAGATCGGTGGACACCGGCTGGGTGCCCAGCAGCAGCATCAGGGCCAAGACGACCACACCGGTGGACGGCGGGGTGGCCAGGGGGGTGACAGTGGTGGGGGACAAAACGGTGCGGTCTGGTTCGGGAAGCCGGCCGAGCGTAGCAGACTTGGGACTTTCCCCAGGCCGGCTCACATTTAGGAACAGAGTGAGGGCCGCTCGTGGTTCGGATGGGAAATTTTCGTCGCACAATGTCTGAGCCCGGCGGTTCCGCCGGTGCCAGCCGAGCCCCCTCACGAACAAGAGAAGGAGTCCCTCATGTCCCGCTTCATCCGTGCCATAGCGCTGACCGTGTCGCTGTCCATGGGCGCCGTGGCCCTCGCGCAACCGGGTCAGCTCACGTTGATCACGACCGAGCAGATCGCGCAGGAGGGCGGGCTGGTGGCCCGCTCGGCGGCGGGCGAGGCTTCGCGCGAGCGCCTGGCCGCCGAGCTCGACCGGCCCGAACTGCAGGCCAAGCTGCAGGAATGGGGCGTGAGCCCCGAGCAGGCCCGTGCCCGTGTGCAGGCCCTGACCGACGAGGAGGCCCAGCGTCTGGTGGCCCGGATCGACCAGGCCCCTGCCGGTGCCGGCGACGTGCTGGGCGCGATCATCTTCATCTTCGTGCTGCTGCTGGTCACCGACATCCTGGGTCTGACCAAGGTCTTCCCCTTCACCCGTTCGGTGCGTTGATCGCCGGGGTGTCGCGCCGCGGCTGGCTGGCCGGCACGGCCGCGGCCGTCCTCGGTCTGGGCGGCTGCGCCACCCAGACCGCTGCATTGCGCGCAGGTGCCGTGACCGGCCTGCCCCGTCGCACCGAACTCGAGCACATTCCCTATTTCCCCCAGGCCGGGCCCGACCTGTGTGGCCCCGAAACCCTGGCCACGGTGCTGCAGGCCCAGGGCTTCGCACAGACCCCGACCGACTTGGTGCCCCTGGTTTATCTGCCGGGCCGTCGCGGCTCGCTGCAGGTCGAGATGCTGGCCGCAGCCCGGCGCTGCGGTGCGGTGGCGGTGCGGCTGCCGCCGACGCTGCAGGCCCTGTGCGAGGAGATCGCGGCCGGCCATCCGGTGCTGGTGTTGCAGAACCTCGGCCTGAGCCTGGCGCCGGCGTGGCACTATGCCGTGGCCGTTGGCTACGACTTGGACGACGGCTGGATGATCCTGCGCTCGGGCCGGGAGCGTCGCCAGCATCTGGCCCTGCGCACCTTCGAACACACCTGGGCGCGCTCGGAGCACTGGGCCTTCGTGGCCCTGGCCCCGGGCCGCCTGCCCCGCACCGCCACCGAGGACGACATGGCCCGTGCTCTGGTGGCTTTCGAGCGGGTGGCGCCGCCTGAGAGGGCCGTACAGGCCTACGAGGCCGCGCGCGCGCGCTGGAGCGACAACCTCACGATCGCCATGGGCCTGGGCAACAGCCTGTACGCCGCGGGCCGCAAGGCCGAGGCGGCGCAGGCCTTCGAGGCCGCTGCGCGAGCCCATGCCAGCGCCGCCGCCTGGGTGAACCTGGGCCTGGTGGCGCTCGATCTGGGCCAGCGCGAGCGGGCGCTGGCTGCAGCACGCGAAGCCCTGAGCCTGGGCGGCCCTTGGGCCGATCGGGCCCGGGCCCTGGTCGAGCGTGTAGAGTCGCAGCCCTGACCCTGGAGATTTGCGCATGAAAACCGTCTACGCCATCGTCGGCGCCGCCCTGATCGTGCTGGGCGGGGTCGTGCTGTTCCGCGGCCTGTTCTTCACCCAGAACGAGACGGTCTTTCAGGTGGGCAACCTCAAGGCCGAGGTGCGCAAGGAAGAGCGCATCCCCTCGTGGGCCGGCGGGGTGGCGATCGCGGCCGGCCTGGTGCTGGTGGTGATGGGCTTGCGCAAGTGAGCCGGCGGGGCTTCAGAACCGCTCGTGAGGCCCCAGGTAGCGCCACTGGCCCGGCGGCAGCGCGCCCAGCACCACGCGGCCGATGCGGATGCGCTTGAGCCCCACGACCTTCAGCCCCACCAGCTCGCACATGCGCCGGATCTGGCGCTTGCGGCCTTCGCGCAGCACGAAGCGCAACTGATGCTCGTTCTGCCAGCTCACCTGGGCAGGTCTTAGCGCATGGCCGTCGAGGCTGAGCCCGTGGCGCAGCAGGGCCAGCTGGTCGGGCGGTAAGGTCCGCGACGGCGGACCGGCGTGCGCAGCCTGCGGGTGCTCCACACGCACCAGGTACTCCTTTTCCACGGCGGAGTCTTCGCCGATCAGGTGACGCGCGATGCGGCCGTCCTGCGTGAGCACGAGCAGGCCCGTCGAGTCGATGTCGAGCCTTCCAGCGGGCGCCAGCTTGCGCAGGTGATGTCGGCCCAAGCGCAGCGGGCTTGGATCCTGGCTCCAGTGGTTTTCGGGTGTGATGAGCACCACGGCGGGTTCGTATCCGTCTTCGGCCTGGCCGCTCACATAGCCGATCGGCTTGTTCAGCAAGATGGTGACGCGCTGTTCCTGTTCGTGTCGAGCGGCCGGATCCACCTCGATGCGCTGGTGCGGCAGCACACGCGCGCCCAGGGTGTCGACCACCTGGCCGTCCACGCGCACCCAGCCGCGTTCGATCCACAGGTCGGCCTCGCGACGCGAGGCCAGGCCCAGCTCACTCATGCGCTTGGACAGGCGCTCGCCCGGCTGCACTGCCGCCGGGGCTGTGGTCGGCCCGGGCGCGGGCGCGACGGCCGGCGCGGCCGGGGCCGCAGCAGGCAAGGCGCGCGAGCGCGGGGCCGATCCGGCGCCGCGCACCGGCGGGCGGGTGCGCCGGCGGGGCGGTTCAGCGGGCGAGGACGACGGGCGGCGAGGCAGCGACAGCTTGGAGCGGGATGTCATGGCGGGAAGGCGGTTCCAGCCGCGATTGGACCACGTCCGGCGCTCGCCCCAGCCCGAAGAGCTCGCGCAGCGCTGCGCGATAGTCGTCCCGGCCGATGGCGCTGGTGTTGTGGTGGCTGCCGCCATCCACCAGCAGCCAGCGCTTGGGCTCGGGCGCACGCTCGTAGAGCTGGCGGCCCAGCTCGGGGCGGATGAAGCGGTCGGCACTGCCGTGGGCCACCAGCACCGGGGCCTTCACGCGGGCGATGTGCTCGGCCGCCTCGAAGCGTTGGGTGATCAGCGGCCCCACCGGCAACCAGCCCCAGCGGAAGGTACTCACCACGTCGCGGATGGAGGGAAAGCTCGCCTCCACGATCAGGCCGGCGGCATCGTCCACCTGCGAAGCCAGGTGGGTGGCAATCGCACCCCCCAGCGAATGGCCGTAGATGAAGCGGCGCGCGTTGGGGTGCTGGGCGGCCAGCCAGTCCCAGGCGGCGCGGGCGTCCTCGTAGGCCAGGCGTTCGGAAGGCAGATCGCCAGAGCTCTGCCCGAAGCCGCGATAGTCGATGCCCAGCACCGCAAAGCCCAGGTCGTGCATGCGGCGCATGCGCGGGGCGCTGCTGCGCACGTCCCAGCGGGCACCGTGCAGGTAGAGCAGCACGGGCGCATCGGGCCGGTCCTGGGGCAGCCACAGGGCGTACAGCCGGGCCCGCTCGGCTTGTAAGCGCGAGTCGAACTCGATCCACCGCTCGTCCATGCCCTGCGCCGCGTCGGCAGCACCCCGCCAGGTTTCGCTGCTGGGCTGGAAGATCCAGCGGCGCTGCTGGGTGTCGAGCACCGCACAGCCGGCCAGCAAGGCCGAGCCAGTGAGGACGACGAGAAGAAACCGAAGCGCGAGTCGCAGGCTGATCATGGGCATCACGGACCCCGTCAGCCCCGTCAAAGTTCAACGCCCGCGCAGAAAGAGTGCGTCGAGCTCGCGCAGCGTGAGCTGTCGCCAGGTCGGGCGGCCGTGGTTGCACTGGTCGGCACGCTCGGTGCGTTCCATGTCGCGCAGCAAGGCGTTCATCTCGTCCAGCGTGAGGCGCCGGTTGGCGCGCACGGCGCCGTGGCAGGCCATGGTGGCCAGCAGCTCGTGCTGGGCCCGTTCGATGACATTGCTGGCGTCGTACTGGGCCAGCTCGGCCAGCACGCTGCGGGCCAGCTCCACCACGTTCGCATCGGCCAGGGCCGTGGGGCGCGAACGCACGGCCAGCGTGGTGGGCGACAGCGGCGTGATCTCCAGCCCGAGCGTGAGCAGGGCCTCGTGACAGGCTTCGGCCGTGGCCACTTCCTGCGGCGTGGCCGCGAAAGTGGCCGGGATCAGCAGCGGCTGCGACTCGATGCGCCGGCCCTGCAGGTGCTGCTTGAGGCGCTCGTAGACGATGCGCTCATGCGCCGCATGCATGTCCACGATCACCAGGCCCTGGGCGTTCTCGGCCAGCACGTAGATGCCACCCACCTGGGCGATGGCCCGGCCCAGCGGCCAGTCCTCGGGATCCCAGGCGTGCGGGGCAGGGGCGGGAGCCGCGGCCGCGGCCGGGCGGGGCCAGGCGGGCGGCGCCTCCTGCGCGAACAGCAGGGCCGCTTGCTGCAGGCCCAGGCTGGGCTGCGCCTGCGCAGGCGGGCTCCAGCGCGGTGCCGACGACTGCTCCGAAGGGCCCGTGCCCACCGGGCCCGGCCCGACGGGCACCTGCGGTGTCGTACCCGCCCGGGGCAGGGCCAGTGCATCCTCGACCGCATGGCGCACGGCCTGGTGCACCTCGCGCGAGTCGCGAAAGCGCACTTCGATCTTGGTGGGGTGCACGTTCACGTCCACCCGCTCCGGGGCGATGTCGAGGAAGAGCACGTAGCTGGGCTGGCGCGAACCATGCAGCACGTCCTCATAGGCCGAGCGCACGCCGTGGGCGATCAGCTTGTCGCGCACGTAGCGGCCGTTGACATAGCAGTACTGCAGGTCCGAGCGCGAGCGTGCCGCATCGGGCAGGCCGGCGCGTCCGAAGATGCGCAGCGGGCCGAAGCGGGCGTCCACCGCGCGGCTTTGCGCGATGAAGTCCTCGCCCAGCACGTCGCGCAGCCGCTGCTCCCCGCTGCCGCGGCGCCACTGGGCCACCAGCTTGCCTTCATGCCAGACGGCAAAGCCCACGTCCGGGCGCGCCAGGGCATGGCGGCGCACGGCTTCCAGGCAATGCGCCAGCTCCGTGGCTTCGGTCTTGAGGAATTTGCGGCGCGCCGGCGTGTTGAAAAAGAGCTCGCGCACCTCCACGCTGGTGCCCACGCCGCGTGCGGCCGGGCTCAGTTCGCCCGAGCGGGCGTCCAGCCGGTGGGCGTGGGTGGCCTCGGGCGGCCGGCTGCACAGGGCCACCTCGGCCACCGAGGCAATCGCCGCCAGCGCCTCACCCCGAAAGCCCATGGTCTGCACCTGCTCCAGTTCGGCCAGCGAGGCGATCTTGCTGGTGGCATGGCGGCGCAGCGCCAGCGGCATCTCGTCGGCCGGCATGCCCTGGCCGTCGTCTTCGACGACGATGGCGCGCACGCCCCCGCCCACCAGCTTCACCGTCACCTCCGAGGCGCCGGCATCCAAGGCGTTGTCCACCAGCTCGCGCACCACCGAGGCCGGGCGTTCGACCACCTCGCCTGCGGCGATCTGGCTGATCAGCTCGTCGGGCAGTTCGCGGATGGGCCGGCGCGGGGGGAGGCGGGGAGCATTCATTCACGGGGATTGTAGGAGGGCGCCCCATCCGCCGTGGCCCCGGCAGGGATAATCGCGGCCCATGGAACTGATCACCTTCCTGATCGACTTCATCCTGAACGTCGACGAGCATCTGGCCCGCTTCGTGGCCACCTACGGGACCTGGGTGTATGCCCTGCTGTTCGCCATCGTCTTCGTCGAGACCGGGTTGGTGATCATGCCCTTCCTGCCCGGCGATTCCCTGCTGTTCGTGGTGGGCACGATGTGTGGGGCAGGGCTGATGGACATCCGGCTGTCCATCGGGTTGCTGCTGGTGGCCGCGATCGCCGGCGACCAGGTCAACTACACCCTCGGCCGCTACTGCGGGCCCAAGGTGTTCCAATGGGAGCAGTCGCGCTTGTTCAACAAGCGCGCCTTCAACCAGGCGCACGAGTTCTATGAGCGCTACGGCGGCATCACCATCATCCTGGCGCGCTTCCTGCCCTTCGTGCGCACCTTCGCTCCCTTCGTGGCCGGCGTGGCCGAGATGAACCGTGCGAAGTTCACGCTCTACAACGTGGTGGGGGCCGTCCTGTGGGTGGTCGGCATCACGCTGGCCGGGTACTTCTTCGGCAACCTGAGTTTTGTCCAGAACAACCTGGAAAAGATCATCTGGGCGCTGATCATCGTGCCGGGGTTGATCGCCATCTACGGGGCGTGGAAGACGCGGCGGGCGGCGCGCTAAGGTGCGGTGCAATGTTGAATCCAACACGACGCTTCGTGCGCCACGCGTCGGATGCCCACGCGGGATGGGCGACAATCCCCCACCGCCGCGCTTGAGCCGAGGCATTCCCCCGTGAAATCGTATCGCTGCTTGCTAGTGTTGATCCTCGGCTGGACAGCCGCTGCAGTTCACGCCGTGCAGTGGTCTGCCTCGCCCGAAAGGACCACCCGGTTGGTGGTGCGGTTGGAGGAGGACGTCCAGGCCCAACGCCAAGTGAGCCCGCTTGGGCCGACTGAACGCATGGACCGAGCCCGTGAAAGGATTCGTGGGCTGTCGCAGAAGGCCGGCGTTGCGCTGACCCTGAAACATCCGTTGGGCGATGGTTCCTTCGTGGTCGAGATGCCTCAGCCCAAGACGGTGCGCGAAGCGCAGGCCCTCGCGCAGGTTCTGGCCGGCCAGCCCGGGGTGGAATCGGTCGGCGTGGACGTCTGGGTGCGCCGGCAGGCCTTCATCCCCAACGACCTGCACTTTCCCGAGCAGTGGGCCCTTCAGCCGGCGAGCCAGGGTGTGATCGGCAGCGCCCGTTTCAGCGACGCCTGGGATGTCGGCGGCGCGGCGTTCATTGGATCCCCGTCGGTCATCGTGGCGCTCATCGATACCGGGCGTGTGCGTCATGCCGATCTCGAAGCCAACGAGATCGATGGCCATGACTTCGTGTCGGCTGGGACCATCGCAGGCGTCGAGGTGGCTGGAGATGGCGACGGCCGGGACCCCGACCCTTCGGACCCTGGGGACTATTGCGAGCCTGACAACGCGGACTCTTCTTGGCACGGCTTGAAGATGGCCAGCATTCTGGCGGCCGTGACGCACAACCTCCAAGGCATCGCCGGTGCAGCGCCGGGAGTGAGGGTGCAACACATTCGGGCCTTGGGTCGCTGCGGGGGCTGGCTCAGCGATGTCGCCGACGCTTTGCGTTGGGCTGTGGGGGCCCCCGTGGCCGGTGTGCCGGTCAACCCCAGTGCCGCTCAGGTGAAGGTGATCAACATGAGCCTGGGCTCCCTCCCCGGGCTGGACTGCAACAGCAGTGCCTACGGCTATATCCGCGATGCCGTGCGCGCGGCGCAGTCCGCAGGGGCTGTGGTCGTGGCGGCAGCGGGCAATGAGGGACAGTCCTCTGTGGGACTGCCTGCAGGATGTGACGGTGTGATAGCGGTCGGCGCGCACACTTCACGGGGGGCATTGGCGGGCTACTCGAACCGCTCTTCGAAGGTGATGCTGACCGCGCCTGGCGGTGGGTGTCCGATCGACGGACTCACCCCTTGCGATACGGTGCCCATCGTCTCGCTGGGCAACACCGGCACACGGCAACCTCAGGCCAATCTATGGCGCGATGTCACGGGGGGCACATCGGCGGCGACTCCTTTCGTGTCGGCCGCAGCCGCTTTGATGATGTCGCTGGACGGCGGCTTGACGCCTGTTCAAGTACGCACCATCCTGGCCGAGACGGCGCGCCCGCACCCTGCGGGCAGTTACTGCGCCAACAACCCCGGCATGTGCGGCACGGGCATGCTCGACGCCGAGGCGGCTGTGCTGCGTGTGCGCGATGGCCCCATCCCTGGCGGTTCCGGCCGCTCCGGCGGCGGTGCGCTGGCCTGGGGTTGGCTGGCGCTGCTCGCCCTGGCCGCCTGGCGTGCACGCCGGCTTCACACTTGCCGATTGCGCGCCAGCGGCGGGTTCTTCTCGAAGTAGCGGCGGATGCCGTTCATCAACGCTTCGGCCAGTTGGTCCTGGTAAGCGGCCGATCTGAGCTTTTGCTCTTCCTCCCGGTTGGAGATGAAGGCCGTCTCCACCAGGATGGACGGAATGTCCGGCGCTTTGAGCACGGCGAAACCGGCCTGCTCGACCCGAGGCTTGTGCAGCCGGCCCACCTTGCCGATGTGTCCCAGCACCGCGCTGCCCAGCTTGAGGCTGTCGTTGATCTGGGCCGTCGTGGACATGTCCATCAGCGCACGCAGCACCTGCGCATCGTTGTGCTTCACGTTCACGCCGCCCACGATGTCGGCGGCGTTTTCCTTGTTGGCCAGCCAACGCGCCGCCTCGCTGGTGGCTCCGCGCTCGGACAGCGCATAGACCGAGGCCCCCCGTGCATTGGGGTTGGTGAAGGCATCGGCATGGATCGAGATGAACAGGTCGGCCTGTACGCGCCGGGCCTTCTCGACACGCTGGCGCAGGGGCACGAAGAAGTCGGCATCTCGCGTCATCATCGCGCGCATGTTCGGCTCGGCATTGATGCGGTCGCGCAGTCGCCGGGCGATGGCGAGCACGACGTCTTTCTCGCGCGTGCCCGCAGGGCCGATCGCGCCCGGATCCTCGCCGCCGTGGCCCGGGTCCAGGGCCACGATGATCAGACGGTTCATGCGGCCCCGGGCCGTGCCGTCGAGCTCGCTGCGACGGGTCACCGGCGCATTCGGCGCCGGCAGGGGCGGTGCGGCCGCCACGGGCGGGCTCGTGGCGCTCGCCGCGCCGCCACGGCCCCCGATGCGGTCGATGAACTCCCCCAGGGCATCGTCCAGCGCGGCCTGGGCACGGCGTTCGGCCTCCTCCTTCTCGCGGATCAGGGCCATCAGCGGGTCGATCGGTATGGTGGGGTACAGGTCGAAGACCAGCCGGTGCTGATAGTCGGCCACCGGCGCAAGAGTGAACACCTGCGGCTCCACGGGCTGCTTGAGGTCGATCACCAGGCGCACGACGCGCGGCTGGTTCTGCCCCACCCGCACGCCGGCGATATAGGGGTCGTCGGCGCGCACCTTGCCGACGATCTCGCGCAGCGTGGGGCTGAGTTCGAGCCCGTCGATGTCCACCACCAGCCGATCGGGCTGACTGGTGACGAAATGACGCGCCTGCAAGGGTGTGTCGCTTTCCAGCGTGACGCGGGTGTAGTCGGGGGCGGGCCACACGCGCACGGCGACGATGGCCGCACCGAAGGCGATGTCGCTGGCGCCCAGCAGCAGCACGAGGCCGCCGGTGCGATGGAGGAAGTGCCGCCGCTTCATCCGAGCAGCGCGGCCCCGCGGGGGGTGTAGGCGGTGATCATGACCTCGCGTTGGTCGTCGTCGCCCGGCTGGAGTTCCATCCGCCAGTCGGGCACCGGCAACAGGCCGGCGGCGCGGTCGGGCCATTCCACGAGCTTGAGTCCCGGGCCAGTAAGGATGTCGCGCAAGCCGGCATCCTCCCACTCACGCGGGTCGCTGAAGCGGTAGAGGTCGAAGTGCCAGGCCTGCAGGTCCGGCAGCGTGTAGGGCTCCATCACGGCGTAGGTGGGGCTCTTGATGCGGCCCGTGGCCCCGAGCGCGCGCAGCAGGTGCCTCACGAAGGTGGTCTTGCCGGCCCCCAGTGGACCATGCAGTTCGATGAAGGCGTCATGCAGTTCGCTGCGCCGTGCCAGCGCACGCGCGAAGTCCTCGCAGGCCGATTCATCCGGCCAATGGAGGGAGGAGCTTCCTAGAATCGTGGAATGCATCAAGACCGTGCCGTCGACCCCACCGCATTGCTGGTGCAACTGCGCCACTGGGCCCATGGGTTGGGATTTTCCCAGATCGGGGTGGCCGGTGTCGATCTGAGCAGTGCCGAACCCGGCCTGCGTGCCTGGCTGGAGGCGGGCTTCCACGGTGAGATGCACTACATGGCCGCCCATGGCATGAAGCGTGCGCGGCCCGCCGAGCTCGTGCCCGGCACGGTGAGCGTGATCACGGCTCGCATGGACTACCTGCCCCAAAGCCTGCCCGAAGGCTGGCAGACCGTGGAATGGGAGCGTCTGCACCGGGCCCCGGCGCAGGCCGGCGTCTCGCTCTATGCGCGCGGCCGCGACTATCACAAGGTGTTGCGCAGCCGGCTGCAGGCCCTGGCCGAGCGGCTCGCGCAGGCGATCGGGCCGTTCGGCCATCGGGTCTTCACCGATTCGGCCCCGGTGCTCGAGGTCGAGCTGGCCGTGCGCAGCGGCCTGGGCTGGCGGGGCAAGCACACGTTGTTGCTCTCGCGCGAGGCAGGTTCGATGTTCTTTCTCGGCGAGATCTACGTGGACCTGGCCCTGCCCCCGACACCGTCCACCACGGCCCACTGCGGGTCGTGCCAGGCCTGCATCGGCGTGTGCCCCACGCAGGCGATCGTCGGGCCCTACCGGCTCGATGCCAGGCGCTGCATCTCCTACCTCACGATCGAGCATCCGGGGCCGATTCCCGTTGAGCTGCGCCGCGCCATGGGCAACCGCATCTACGGCTGTGACGACTGCCAGCTGGTGTGCCCCTGGAACCGGTATGCGCAACGCGCGGTCCTGCCTGACTTCGATGCGCGTTCCGTGTGGGCGCAGGCCACGCTGGTGGACCTGTTCGCCTGGGACGAGGCCCGGTTTCTGAAGGCCACCGAAGGCAGCCCGATCCGGCGGATCGGGCACGAGCGCTGGTTGCGCAACCTGGCCGTTGCGCTGGGCAATGCCTGGCGGGAGACGGGCGATCCCGCCGTGCGTCAGGCCTTGCAGGATCGCCGCGAGGCGGCCAGCCCGCTGGTGCGGGAACACATCGACTGGGCGCTGGCGCAGCGGGCCGGGTGATGGCGGTCAGCCCTGCATCCATCGCAGGGCGGCCAGCCACACCGGGATCGATGCCATGCCCAGCAGCGTGGAGACGGTAACCAGGCCGGCCACGTAGCTGCCGTTGCCGCCCATGCGCACGGCCAGCACGTAGGCGCTGGAGGCCGTGGGCATCGCGGCGAAGGCGACCACCACGGGTTGCTGGGCCGCCGGTACGCCCAGCAGGTGCACCAGCGCGAGCGCGACCACCGGCAGCCCCACATGCCGGATGCCCAGCAGTCCGGCGGCCAGGCCCGGGCCGGCCCACAGGCCGCCGAGCTTGAGCCCGGCACCAACGGCCATCAGCCCCAGGGGCAGGGCAGCCTGGCCGATGCGCTGCACCGTCGAGGCCAGAGGATCCGCCAGACGCACACCGAGGAGGTTGGCGAGCAGACCGCCCACGGTGGCGACGATGAGCGGGTTGCGCACGATCTCGCGCCAAAAGCCATGGCCGCCATGCCGGGCCAGCGGGTACACCGCAGCGAAGTTGCACAAGGGCACGGCCAGCGCCACCAGCAGCGCCGTCCAGGTCACGCCCGCGGGGCCGGCCAGCTTGTCGGCCAGTGCCAGTGCGACATAAGAGTTGAAGCGGAAGGCCACCTGGGCGCCCGAGGCATGCAGCCGGGGATCCACCCCAGGCAGCCGTCGCAGCGCATAGGCGCCGGCAACGCCCATCCCCACGATCCCGAGGCCGGCCGCGGCCAGCGGCAGCGTGGTCTGGAACTCCAGGGGGCTGCGGACGATGGAGTTGAACAGCAGCACCGGGAACAGCAGGTAGTAGACGAGCCGTTCGACGGCTTCCCACACCCCCCGGTCGAGCGACGTGTGGCGACACAGCAGAAAGCCGCAAACGATGAGCAGGCATTCGGGCAGCAGCAGCGAGACGTCGGACATGGCGCAGGCAATGGGCAGGCGGTGTCGAGTGTGCCAGCGCAGCAGGCCGTGTCCGGGCCAACCCGATGCGTAGTTCCCACAATCGCCGACGCAGGCCTGTCGCACAGGATTGGCGGCGGCTCCACGGTGCCCGTATCATCAGGCGCCTTGCCGGATACCATCCGTCCTATCGTCCCACACAAGGAGACCTCCATGCAGCGCCGACACCTGATCGCCGCCCTCGCTTTGCCCGCCGCACTTGCCTTCAGTGGGGCGGCCTGGAGCCAAGCCTATCCTGCCAAGCCCGTGCGACTCATCGTGCCCTTTGCGCCCGGGGGCACCACCGACATCATCGCCCGCATCATTGCCGAGAAGATCCAGGGCCCGCTGGGCCAGCAGATGGTGGTGGACAACCGCGGCGGCGGTGGCGGCCTGATCGGCGCGGCCGAGATCGTGCGCGCCCAGCCCGACGGCTACACCTTGGGCATGGCCACGGTGTCGACCACTGCGTCCAACCCGGCCATCAATCCCAAGACGCCGTACAACCCGCTGACCGATTTCACGTCCATCATCAACATCGCGGCCACGCCCAACGTGATCGCCTTGCATCCGTCCTTCCCTGCCAAGGACTACAAGACCTTCTTGCAGGTGCTCAAGGCCAACCCCGGCAAGTACAGCTATTCGAGCTCGGGCACCGGTGGCATTGGCCATCTGCAGATGGAGTTGTTCAAGTCGCTGTCGGGCACCTTCATCACGCACATTCCCTACCGTGGGGCGGGTCCGGCACTCAACGACACCGTGGCCGGTCAAGTGCCGATGATCTTCGACAACCTGCCCTCGGCGCTGCCCTTCATCAAGGACGGCCGCCTGGTTCCCATCGTCGTGGCCGCCCCTGAGCGCCTGTCGGTGCTGCCGAACGTGCCCACCTTCAAGGAAGTCGGTCTGGAGCCGGTCAACCGCATGGCCTACTACGGCATCCACGGGCCCAAGGGGCTGCCCAAGGAGGTGGTCGACAAGATCAATGCCGCCGTGCGCCAGACGCTGCAGGATCCGGACGTGCGCCGCCGCATCGAGGCCACCGGTTCGATCATCGTGGGCAACACGCCCGAGCAGTTCGCCGCCCAGACCAAGGCCGAGTTCGAGGTCTACAAGCAGGTGGTGGACAAGCAAAAGCTCAAGCTCGATTGAGCCGGTCCCGCGCTTGCCCTGACGAACGGCCGTCGCCTCCGGGCGGCGGCCTTTGTCCATGTCTGCACTGACCGAGAGCCTGGCCAGCATCGACCGCTTCGCCGATGCGCTGTGGGTGGAGGAGGGTCTGTCGGCCCATACGCTGGCGGCCTACCGCCGAGACCTCAGGCTGTATGCGCGCTGGCTCGACGGCCAGGTCGGCAAGGCCTTGGATGCCACCACCGAGACCGACCTGCGCGCCTATGCCGTGTACCGTGCGCAGACCAAGGCCAGCACGGCCAACCGGCAACTCACGGTCTTTCGCCGCTATTTTCGCTGGGCCCTGCGCGAGCGGCTCGTCCAGGCCGACCCCACCTTGCGCCTGGAGGCGGCCCGCCAACCCCTGCGCGTGCCCAAGACTTTGAGCGAAGCCCAGGTCGAGGCCCTGCTGGGCGCACCTGACACGCAGACGCCGCTGGGTCTGCGCGATCGCACGATGCTGGAGCTGATGTATGCCAGCGGCCTGCGCGTGAGCGAACTGGTCACGCTCAAGACCGTGCATGTCGGGCTGGACGAAGGCGTGTTGCGGGTGCTGGGCAAGGGCGCGCGCGAGCGCCTGGTGCCCTTCGGCGAGGAGGCCCACGCCTGGCTGCGGCGTTACCTGGCCGAATCGCGGCCGCTCATCCTGGGCGGCCGCGCCGCGCGGGACCTGTTCGTCACCCAGCGGGGTGAGGGCATGACACGCCAGATGTTCTGGACGCTGGTGAAAAAGCATGCGCGCACGGCGGGCATCACCCAGCCACTGTCCCCTCACACACTGCGCCATGCCTTTGCCACCCACCTGCTCAACCATGGGGCCGATTTGCGCGCCGTGCAGATGCTGCTGGGGCATGCGGACATCTCGACGACGCAGATCTACACCCACGTGGCACGGGAGCGCCTGCGCCAGCTGCATGCGCAGCACCATCCAAGGGGATGAAAAAAGCCGGCCCGCAGGCCGGCTTTTGCGATCAGGCCGAAGCGCGATCAGAAGTTGTGGCGCAGGCCCAGGGCGAAGGAGCTGAAGTCGCCACCGTAGACGGCAGCCGAGCCGTCGTTGAGCTTGGTGTAGAAGGCGTACAGCTTCGTGCGCTTGCTCAGGTTGTAGTTGTAGCCCAGGGTGTACTGGGTGGCATCGCTGTCGTTGGCGTTGTCGTATTCGCCGGCGCGGCCCACGTTCAGATGGAATTCCGAAGCGCCCATCGCATACATGCCGGACAGGCGGACATTGGTGCGCTTGCCCAGGCCGGTGCCGAAGCCGTCTTCGTCACGCTGCACATAGCCGCCGAAGGTGAAGTCGCCCAGGCTGTACAAGGCGCGCACGGCGAATTGATTCTGGTCGCCCAGCTTGGAGTAGCCGGCGCCCAGTTGCAGCGGCCCCATGGCGTAATTGGCGGCCAGATCGTAGCTGTGGTCGGCCTGCGTTTCCTTCAGCGACATGGCCGCCTCCAGCGTCAGACCGCCCAGATCGGGGGTGCGGTAGGCGATCTTGTTGGTGTCGCGGGTCACGTAGGCATACAGGGCATCGGCCGAGGTGCCCGTGTCGTGGTTGTGCATGCTCACGTAATCGGCCGTGGCGAAATAGGCTTCGCTGGTGTAGCGGCCCAGGCGCAGCATGCCAAAGCCGCCGGACAGGTTCAGTTCGCTTTGACGGGCCCAGAACTCGGGTTGGGTTTGAGCGCCGGTGTCGGCGTTCAAGCCATGCTCGAGCACGAAGCCGGCCTTCAGGCCGCCGCCCAGGTCCTCGGTGCCGCGAAAGCCGATGCGCGAGGCATTGTTCTGCATCACAGTGGTGGAGGTGCCGCCGGCCTTCTGGCGCTCGATGGAGACGTTCATACGGCCGTAGATGTTGACGCTGCTTTGGGCCAGGGCCGAGCCCGCGCTCAGTGCGGCCAGGGCCGCCAGGGCGACTTGGAGCTTTTTCATGGAGTTCCTTGTGAGGGGAAAACGGGTGATGAGAAATCAGGGTTGCCATCATCGATGGGCAGCCCTTGTCATGAACCTGTCATTTTAGGAAGTCTGTGCCCCGGCTTGCTTCAGATCTGAGAGAGATGACGCGGCGGCGCAACAGATCCGGCCTCGCGCACAATCGCGGCCCATGGACCACAACTTTCTCTCTGCTCTGATCCTGCTGCTGCTGGTGCTCGACCCCTTCGGCAGTCTGCCGATCTTCATTTCGGTGCTGCGCGGCGTGCCGCCCGAGCGCCGCACCCGGGTGGCTGTGCGCGAAGTGCTCATCGCTTTCGTCGTGCTGCTGGGCTTCATGTTTGCCGGTGGCGCCTTCCTGGAGCTGATGCATTTGTCCGAACGCTCCCTGGAGGTGGCCGGGGGGGTGATCCTGCTGATCATCGCGATCCGCATGATCTTCGCGTCCGGGGGCGAGATCTACGCGGCTGGCACCGGGCGTGAGCCTTTCATCTTCCCGCTGGCCGTGCCCTTGCTGGCCGGGCCCTCGGCGATGGCCACGGTGCTGCTGCTGGCCTCGCGCCAGCCCGAGCGGCTGTTGGAATGGGTGGGGGCGCTGTCCACGGCCATGCTTGTGTGCGGGGCGGTGCTGCTGGCGGCCGACCGGCTGCGCCGGCTCTTGGGCGATTCGATGGTCTCGGCCATCGAGAAGCTCATGGGTCTGGTGCTGACGGCCATTGCCGTCGAGATGATCCTCGCGGGCCTGAAGCGCTATTTCTTCGGGTGAGGGCGACACCGGCGGAGCCGGCGCCGCCGGATCCGCGGTGTCTGCGGGAGGCGCGGTCTATCGGCCGCGCAGATGCTCGGGGGCTTCCAGGCGTTTGGCCAGCAGCGAGAGCGTCAGCGTGAGGATGAGGTACATCGCCGAGATCGCGAGGTAGGGCTCCCAGTAGCGCGAGTAGGCGCCGGCCACGGTGCGTGCGGCCAGTGCCAGCTCGGCCAGGCCGATCGCCGAGACGAGCGAGGAGTCCTTGATCAGGGTGATGCCCTCGTTCACGAAGGCCGGCACCATGCGACGGAAGGCCTGGGGCAGCACCACGTTGCGCATGGCCTGGCCGTGGGTGAGGCCCAGGCTGTAGGCCGCCTGCACCTGTCCACGGTGGATGCTCTGGATGCCCGCCCGGAAGATTTCCGAGATGTACGCGGCGGCGTTCAGCGTGAGGGCCAGCGCCCCCGAGAAGAAGGCGCCGTGCTCCTGGCGGAAGCTGATGGCGGCCGGCCCCGTGAGCAGCAGGCCGTGGTCCGGGTGCACCAACGTGGGCATCAGCGCGAAATGCACCAGCAGGATCTGCACGAACAGCGGCGTGCCGCGGAAGAAGGTCACGTAGGCGAGCGTGAGCCCACGGGCCGCGACCATCCCGACGCGCAGCGGCCAGGCCTTGGGCGCCGGCGCATCGGCCGAGCTGCTGATGAGCCCCAGCCCCACGCCCAGCAGCATGCCCGCACCGATGGCCACCAGCGTGAGCTGGATGGTCATCCACAGGCCGGTGGCGAACAGCGGGCCATAGCCCGCCAGGATTTCCCAGCGCAGGTCCATGCGGGCTCAGGCGCTCACTTGGAGGCGGCCGGTGCCGCCGCCGGTGCGCCGAAGTACTTGGCGTAGATGCGGTCGTAGGTGCCATCGGCTCGGATGGCGGCCAGACCTTCATTGAGCTTGGCCAGCAACTCGGTGTTGCCCTTGCGCACGGCGATGCCGTACTGCTCGGGCGCGAAGGAGCTGTCGCTCACGGTCTTGAAAGCCGCCGAGCTGTTGTTGGCCACATAGTGGTTGATCACGCCGTTGTCGGCCACCACGGCATCCACGCCGCCCGACTCGAGCTCCTTGAGCGCCAGCGGGGTGGACTCGAAGCGGCGCACGTTGGCGTTGTCCTTGCCCAGCAATTGGGTGACGACCTCGTCGCCGGTGGTCCCGGTCTGCACCCCGACCTTCAGGGTCTTGAGGTCTTCGAACTTGGTCACGGGGCTGTCCTGGCGCACGGCGATGAGCTGCACCGCGTCGAAGTAGGGCGCGGTGAAGTCCATGGACTGGCGACGCTCGTCGGTGATCGTGATGGCCGACACCAGCAGGTCGCGGTCGCCCTGGTTCAGCGAGTTGAAGATGCCTTCCCAGGGGGTGTTGACGAATTTCACCTCCATGCCGGCCTTGGCCGCGATAGCGCTGACGATCTCGATGTCAAAGCCGACGATCTCGCCGCGTTCGTTCTGCGACTCGAACGGGGCATAGGCGGCATCGGTGCCCACGACATACACCTTGGCGGGAGCAGCGGCCGGTGCGGCCGCGGGGGCGGCCGGTTCCTGCTTGCCGCAGGCGGCCAACCACAGGCCGGCAGCGATCAGGCCGGCGACTTTCAGGAAACGACGGGTGTTCAGCGAAGTCATGAGGTCCTCGAAAGGAAAAACGGTTGCGGGCGCCGCCCCTGCGGCGCCAACGTAGGGCGCAGTGTAAGCCCGGCGCGGGCCATCCCCGCCGGGCGGGTGGGCCGCCCCCGATCTTTAGAGCGGGCGTTCCAACCGATCCAGTTCGGCTTGCGTGAAGCCGGCGCGACGCCGCGCGCCGTGGTTAAAGGGGGGTTTCAATCGAGGGGCCTCGTGGCGCCGGGCGAGGGTCTCGTAGTGAGCCAGGGGGTCCAGCCCCTGGCGCTCGCACAGCCAGCGGTACCAGTGGTTGCCGATGGCCACATGGCCCACCTCGTCGCGCAGGATGATGTCCAGGATCTCGACGGCGCGCGCATCGCCGGCCTTCGCGAGCTTAGACTGGATCAACGGCGTGGCGTCCAGGCCGCGGGCTTCCAGCGTGCGCGGCACCAGGGCCATGCGGGCCACAATGTCGTCGCGCGTCTTGTCGGCCATGGCCCACAAGCCATCGTGGGCCTCGAAGTCGCCGTAGTCGTGGCCCAGGCTGCGCAGATGTTCGCGCAGCAGCGAGAAGTGCAGGGCCTCTTCGCCGGCCACGCGCAGCCAGTCGCGGTAGTAGGCCGCGGGCAGGCCGGGAAAGCGCCAGACGGCATCCAAGGCCAGGTTGATGGCATTGAATTCGATGTGGGCGATGGCGTGCAACAAGGCGGCCCGTCCCGTCACCGTGTGGGGCGAGCGGCGTGGCACCTCGGCGGGAGGCACGAGCCTGGGACGCTCGGGGCGCCCCGGCAGGCCGGGCAGGGGCGTCAGCGGCTCGTCGCATCCGATGTCCAAGCCGGCCTGGGCGTCGGCCACCAGGGCTCGGGCCTGGGCAGCCTTGTCCGCAGGGTTGCGCAGGCAAAGCACCTGCAAGGCGCGCTGTCGCAACGAGGCGGGCGAGGAGGCTGCCGGGAGGGAAGTCGTCATGGAACTTAAAATTATCCCCTCTTCAGGAGCAGTCCATGGCCCTTTACCAGCTCGATGAGCTGATCCCCACCGTGCACGAGACCGCCTGGGTGGCCGAATCGGCCCAGGTGATTGGCGATGTCCACCTCGCCGAGGACAGCAGTGTGTGGTTCGGCACCGTGATCCGCGGCGACACGGCGGCCATCCGCATCGGACGGGGCTCGAACATCCAGGACAACTCGGTGCTGCATGCCGACCTGGGTGTGCCGCTGACCATCGGCGAGGAGGTGACCGTGGGGCACCAGGTGATGCTCCATGGCTGCACGATCGGCGACGGATCGCTCATCGGCATACAGGCCGTCGTGCTGAACAACGCGCGCATCGGCAAGGGCTGTGTGGTGGGGGCCGGCTCGGTCGTGACCGAGGGCAAGGAGTTCCCGGACGGTTCGCTGATTCTGGGCGCGCCGGCCAAGGTGGTCCGGCAGCTCACGCCCGAGCAGGTGGAGCGCTTGCGCCTGGGGGCAGCGCACTACGTGCACAACGCGCGGCGGTTCCGCGCCGGGCTCAAGAGGATCGGCTGATGTCAGCACTGCACAAGTTCCTGTTCGAGGGCCTGCCCGTGCGCGGCATGCTGGTGCGCCTGACCGATGCCTGGACCGACATGCTGCGCCGGCGCGAGGCCGCCGGTGGCTACCCCGAGCCGGTGCGCCGCCTGCTCGGCGAGATGACGGCCGCCGGTGTGCTGATGCAGGCCAACATCAAGTTCAACGGCTCGCTGGTGCTGCAGATCCAGGGCGACGGGCCTGTGCGTCTGGCCGTCGTCGAGGTGCAACCCGACCTGCGGGTGCGCGCCACGGCCAAGGTGCTGGGCGAGGTGGTGCCTTCGGCGCGGCTGGAGGCCCTGGTGAACGTGCATGGCCGGGGCCGGTGTGCGATCACGCTCGACCCCAAGGACCGGTTGCCGGGGCAGCAGCCCTACCAAGGGGTGGTGCCCCTGCATGGCGACCACCGCGAGCCGTTGCAGGACGTGGCCCAGGTGCTGGAGCACTACATGCTGCAGTCCGAACAGCTCGACACCCGGCTCATCCTGGCGGCCGACGACCAGGTGGCTGCGGGTCTGCTGATCCAGCGCCTGCCCGTCGAGGGTGAGGGCAACCTGGCCTCAGGCCGGGCCCGGGAGGACGACATCGGACTGAACGAACACTACAACCGCATTGCCCACCTGGCCTCGACGCTCACGCGCGAGGAACTGCTCGGACTGGACGCGGACACGGTGCTGCGACGGCTCTTCTGGGAGGAGACGGTGCGTCGTTTCGAGCCGCTCACCGGGCCGCAGGGCCCGCGGTTCGCCTGCTCGTGCTCGCGCCAGCGCGTGGGTCAGATGCTGCTCGGGCTGGGCCGCGAGGAGATTGAAGGCATCGTGGCCGAGCAGGGCCGGGTCGAGATCGATTGCGACTTCTGCGGCGCGCGCTATCAATTCGACGCGGTGGACGTGGGCAGCCTGTTCACGCCGGGGCGTGACCACCCCCCGGGGCCGGCGGCGGTGCAATAGGGCGTTCAGGGCTGGTCCGTCAGCCGGCGCAGCAGCAGGTGCTCGCATTCGGGCACCAGGCACTCGCGGCACCATGGGCGCAGACGTGGCGCGGCATCCGACGCGGGGGCGGTCAGCCGTCCCTTGGCGCGCAAGGCGGTCTCCACGACCCGCCAAGCCGCTTCCAATCGCTGGGCGTCGCGGCCATAGATCACGCTGTAGGCCACGCCGGCCGCCTGCAGGCGCTGGCGCAGCCGCTCGTCGACGGGCGTGCGCACATGGGGGCCGTCGCGCTGGATGCCGTCGGGGGTCCAGGGCAGGTCCAACCCGGTCACCAGCGTCAGGCTGCAGCGGCGATGGGCCTCGAAGGCGCTGTCGTACAGCGTGGGGTCGTCGAACAACAGGTCGCTATAGACCGCGGTCATCACGGCGGTGGTGTCGGCAAAGACGAGCTCATGGGCTGTTGCGGCTGCGAGGATGCGGCGCGTCTGTTCCTCGGCGATGTGCCCTTGCTCCTCGGGCCGTGGCGTGCGGCCCTGCCGGTCGCAGAACTCCCGCAGATACTCCTGCACCGCGTGGGCTCGCAGCCCCAGCGCGCGGGCCCGATCGGCCAGGCCCAGGGCCAGGTCGGTCTTGCCGGTGCTCTCGGCCCCCAGCAGTGCGACGATCATGCCGGCGACCGGGCTGCGGCGGCCCGCCGGTGCCAGGCCCGCCAGCCCACCAGCGAGCCCATGGCGAACACCGCATAGAGCGTGGCGGTGAGCCACAGGGCCTTGTGGACGAATAAGGCCAGCGCCACGAGGTTGACCACCAGCCAGGCGGGCCAGTTCTCGACGAACTTGCGCGCGAGCAGGATCTGGGCCACCACGCTGGCCACGGTGGGGAAGGCGTCCCAGTAGGGCACATCGGTGTCGGTGTGGTGGTCCAGCCACCAGCCCAGCAGGGGCCAGGTCAGCGCCACGGTGAGCACGGCACCCACCCGTCCCCGCCAACCGAGATGCCGCACCTCCAGGCGGGAGCCGTCGGCACGACGGCCGCGCAGCCATTGCCACCAGCCCCACAGGGCCACCGTGGCGAAGAAGATTTGCAGGCCCGCATCGCCATAGAGCCTGTGCTGCCAGAAGAGCAGGAAGTACAGGAGCGCACTGGCCGCCGCCAGCGGCCAGCCCCAATGGATCACCCGGATGTTGCACACCACCATGGCCAGCGCCAGCCCAACGGCCACGATCTCGAGCCAGGTGACTGCCGCACCCCACAGCGTAAAGGCCGCAACCATCAGCGGTGCTGCCGCGGCGAGCAAGCCGTCCATCGTCAGGCGATCTGCCAGCGCTTCATCGGCGCGGCATCACTTGGACGAAGATCTCGTCGGGCTTGATCATGCCCAGTTCGAGGCGGGCTTTTTCCTCGACCATCTCCAGCCCCTCGCGCAAGTCGCGCACCTCGGCGGCGAGTTGCTCATTGCGCGCGCGGGCGGCGTCGTTGCGCGCTCGCTGTTCGTCCAGGCGGGCTTGCAGCTCCATCACCCGGGGCAGGCCGTTCTTGCCCAGCCATAGCTCGGCATGCACGGCGCCGAGCAAGGCCAGCAGGCCCAGGGTGACGAAGCGCGCGCTCATGCAAGAAGCTCAGCGCAGGTTGTAGAAGGCTGCTCGGCCAGGGTAGGTGGCCACGTCGCCAAGGTCTTCCTCGATGCGCAGGAGCTGGTTGTACTTGGCGATGCGGTCCGAGCGGGACATCGAGCCGGTCTTGATCTGGCCGGCGTTGGTGCCCACGGCGATGTCGGCGATGGTGGCGTCCTCGGTCTCGCCCGAGCGGTGCGAGATCACGGCGGTGTAGCCGGCGCGCTTGGCCATCTCGATGGCAGCGAAGGTTTCGGTCAGGGTGCCGATCTGGTTGATCTTGATGAGGATCGAGTTGGCAATGCCCTTGTCGATGCCTTCCTTCAGGATCTTCGTGTTGGTGACGAAGAGGTCGTCACCCACCAGTTGCACCTGCCGGCCCAGGCGCTCGGTCAGCAGCTTCCAGCCGTCCCAGTCGCCCTCGTGCATGCCGTCCTCGATGCTGACGATGGGGTACTTGTCGCACCAGGCGGCCAGCATGTCGGTCCACTGACCCGCGCTGAGCGCGAGGCCCTCGCCTTCGAGGTGGTACTTGCCGTCCTTGTAGAACTCGCTGGCGGCGCAGTCCAGGCCCAGGGCAATCTGTTCGCCGGGGGTGTAGCCGGCTTTGTCGATGGCCTCGAGGATGAGCTGGATGGCCGCCTCGTGGCTGGCCACACTGGGGGCGAAACCGCCTTCGTCGCCCACGGCGGTGCTCATGCCGCGGTCGTGGAGGATTTTCTTCAGCGCGTGGAAGACCTCGGCGCCGTAGCGCACGGCTTCGCGGAAGCTTGGGGCGCCCACCGGCAGGATCATGAACTCCTGCAGGTCGAGGTTGTTGTTGGCATGTGCGCCGCCGTTGATGACGTTCATCATCGGCACGGGCATCTGCATCGAGCCCGAGCCGCCGAAATAGCGGTACAGCGGCAGGCCGGATTCCTCGGCGGCGGCGCGGGCCACGGCCATCGAGACGGCCAGCGTGGCATTGGCGCCCAGCCGGCTCTTGTTGTCGGTCCCGTCCAGGTCGATCAGGGTGCGGTCGAGGAAGGCCTGCTCGGAGGCATCCAGGCCCATCACGGCTTCGGAGATCTCGGTGTTGATGTGCTCGACGGCCTTGAGGACGCCCTTGCCCAGGTAGCGGCCCTTGTCGCCGTCGCGCAGCTCAATGGCTTCGCGCGAGCCGGTGGACGCCCCCGACGGCACGGCCGCCCGGCCCATCACGCCGGACTCCAGCAGCACGTCGCACTCGACGGTGGGGTTTCCACGGCTGTCCAGGATTTCGCGGCCGACGATGTCGACGATGGCACTCATTGTGTTCCTTTCGGCAGTTGCGGTTGAGGGTCAGACCGGGGCGGCAACGCCCTCGACCAGGACCATGTTGAAGTAGTCGGTCGCACCGCTGCGCAGCGCACGGATGCGGGTGTAGGCCTCACCGTCATAGAAGGCTTTGGCCTGCTCATACGACGGGAAGCGCAGCACCGCCACGCGGTGGGGCTGCCAGACGCCTTCCAAGGTTTCGTGGCGGCCGCCGCGCACGAGGTACTCCCCCCCGGCGGCCTTGACGGCCGCAGGCGCCTCGGCCATGTACTGCTGGTAGCGCTGCGGATCGGAGATCTTCATCTCCACGATCAGGTAGGCGTCGGGCATGGGCTGCTCCTTGCGGTGCGGCTCTGTTCAGCCCGACTGACGACGGTCCTGGTGGTCCAGTGCCGCCTTGATGTACGAGTTGAACAGTGGGTGGCCGCCCCACGGGGTGGACTTGAACTCGGGGTGGAACTGCACGCCCATGTACCAGGGGTGCACGTCGCGCGGCAGTTCGACGATCTCGGTGAGCTTCTCGCGCTGGGTGATCGCCGAGATCACGAGGCCCGCCTCTTCGAGCTGCGGCAGGTACTTCTCGTTGGCTTCGTAGCGGTGGCGGTGGCGTTCTGTGACCACGTCGCCGTAGATCTCGTGGGCGAGCGTGCCGGGCTTGACGTCCGAACTCTGCGACCCCAGGCGCATGGTGCCGCCCAGGTCGGAGTGGGCATCGCGTTTTTGGATCGAGCCGTCGGCATCCTGCCATTCGTCGATCAACGCGATCACCGGGTGCGGGGCCTGGGGGTCGAACTCGGTGCTGTTGGCGCCCGTCAGGCCCGCCTTGTGGCGGGCGTACTCGATGGTGGCCACCTGCATGCCCAGGCAGATGCCCAGGTAGGGGATGCGGTGCTCGCGCGCGTACTGGGCGGCGAGGATCTTGCCTTCCACGCCGCGCTTGCCGAAGCCGCCTGGCACGAGGATGGCGTCGTACTGGCCGAGCCGCTCGACGTTGTCGGGCGTGAGTTCCTCGGAGTCGACGTATTCGATCTTCACACGGGCCTGGTTGTGGATGCCGGCGTGGCGCAGCGCCTCGTTGAGCGACTTGTAGGAGTCGGACAGGTCCACGTACTTGCCGCACATCGCGATCGTGACTTCACGCTGCGGGTGTTCGACGGCATGCACGAGGCGATCCCACTTGGACAGGTCGGCCGGACGGGTGCTCAGGTGCAGCTTGGTGCATATGAGCTGGTCCAGGCCCTGCTCGTGCAGCACGCGGGGCACCTTGTAGATGGTGTCCACGTCCCACATCGAGATCACGCCGTATTCGGGGACGTTGGTGAACAGCGAGATCTTCTCGCGCTCGTCATCGGGGATGCGGCGGTCGGCGCGGCACAGCAGGGCGTCGGGCTGGATCCCGATCTCGCGCAGCTTCTGCACGGTGTGCTGCGTCGGCTTGGTCTTGAGCTCCCCGGCCGCAGCGATCCAGGGCACGTAGGTCAGGTGCACGAAGGCGGTGTTGTTGGGCCCGAGCTTCAGGCTCATCTGTCGCACGGCCTCCAGGAAGGGCAGGGACTCGATGTCGCCCACCGTGCCGCCGATCTCGACGATGGCCACATCGACTTCGTCGGGCGTGCCCACGCCGGCCCCGCGCTTGACGAACTCCTGGATCTCGTTGGTGACGTGCGGGATCACCTGGACCGTCTTGCCCAGGTAGTCGCCGCGACGCTCCTTCTCGAGCACGCTCTTGTAGATTTGGCCGGTGGTGAAGTTGTTGGCCCGGCGCATGCGCGTCGTGATGAAGCGCTCGTAGTGGCCGAGGTCGAGATCGGTCTCGGCCCCGTCGTCGGTCACGAACACTTCGCCGTGCTGGAACGGCGACATCGTGCCGGGATCGACGTTGATGTAGGGGTCGAGCTTGATGAGGGTGACTTTGAGGCCGCGCGATTCGAGGATCGCGGCAAGCGAGGCCGAAGCGATGCCCTTGCCCAGCGAGGACACCACACCGCCAGTGACAAAGACGTACTTGGTCATTGTGGGCAGCGCGGGCTCCTCACCCGCGCTGTGGTGGTAAAGCGGCATTTTAAGCCAAGCGGCCCGGCTCCCCGAAGGATCGGTGAACGGGGCTCAGGCGGCGCGGGCCTGGTGCGGGCTGCAGGACTCCTGCTCGAAGCGCTGCAGCCACGCGAGCACGGCCTGGACGGTCTCGACCGGCTTTTCGAAGGGGAAGAGATGGCCTCCCTCGATCCACTGCAGGCGTCCTTGCACGACCTGCTCGGTGCCGCGCAGTCCCACCTGCTTTACCTCGGCCGAGCGGGTGCCGCCGATGAAGGCCACCGGGCACGGCAGCGGTCGGCGGCGCAACAGCCAGTGCAGGTGGTGGGGCAGGGAGTTGTAGATGGCGGTCTCCACTTCGCGGCGGAAGCTCAGCACGCGCCGGCCGCCCAAGGCGTGGGTGCCTGCGCGGATGTAGTCGTGCAGGACCTCCGGGTCCCAGACGGCGAAGTTGGGCTTGGAGGCGAAGTGGCGCAGGGCCTCTTCCTCGCTGGCCCAGGTGGTGCGCCGTTGGCGCGACACCCGCCCCGGTGAGACGCGCTGGATCAGTCCGGCCGCCTTGAACAGCCGCACACCATGGGCCTTGAGGCCATAGACGATGGGTGAGTCCAGCAGCACCACACCCTGCGCCAGGTCGTTGCGCTTGGCCGCGGCCAGCAGGCTGAGGTAGCCGCCCAGCGAATGCCCCACCAGCCAGACGGGCTCGCCCACTTCGCGTTCGATGAAATGCAAGAGCTGGTTGCGCAGGTGGGGCCAGTTGCTGGTGACGGGGTAGCGCGGATCGTGGCCGAATTTTTCCACTGCATGGACGCTGTAGCCGGCCGCGCGCCAGGCTTCGAAGAGCTTGCGGTAGGTGCCGGCCGGAAAGCCGTTGGCATGCGAGAAGACGATGTGGCGGTTCATGGCGGGTCAGGCGTTGGGAGCTTGCACCTTGCGGATCGGGTGCAGAACCTGCTGTTCTTGCTGTGAGGGGGCTCGCTCGGCGCTGGGTTCTCCGGGCTGCGCGGCCCAGGCCGGATCGGGGATGGATTCGAAGACCTCGCGCAGACGCTGGCCCCAGGTGCTGCGGATCATGCGGAAGTAGCTGTCGTTCTCGTCGATGTGGATGATGCGAGAGGCCTGCAGGGAGTTGGCCTCGTAGATGAGCAGGTCCAGCGGCAGCCCCACCGAGAGGTTGGACTTGAGCGTGGAGTCCATCGAGATCAGGGCGCACTTGGCCGCCTGCTCCAGCGGTGTGGCCGGTGTGATGACGCGGTCGATGATGGGCTTGCCGTATTTGGACTCGCCGATCTGGAAGTAGCACACCCCGTCCAGGCCGGCCTCGATGAAGTTGCCCGCGGCATAGACGTTGAACAGCCGCATCGTTTCGCCCCGAATCTGGCCGCCGAAGATGAGGTTGACGTTGAAGTCGATACCGAAGCTCTTGAGCGACTCGGCATCGCGCGCATGGACCTTGCGCACGGTGGCGCCGACGATGCGTGCGGCATCGAACATGCTGCGGCAGTTCCAGATCGACACAGGGCCCTCGGGGCCGTCGATGGTTTCGGTGCGCAGGAGCTGGCGTACCGACTGCGTGATCGCCAGGTTGCCGGCCGACAGCAGCACCATGGTCCGTTCGCCGGGCTGCTCGTAGACGGTCATCTTTCGGAAGGTGGAGATCTGGTCCAGGCCCGCGTTGGTGCGCGAGTCGGACAGGAACACCATGCCGGTGTCCAGACGCATGGCGACGCAGTAGGTCATGTGGGCCTGCCTTGCTGGAGTTCTTTCAGACGGTACAAGGCCTCCAAGGCCTCGCGTGGCGACAGCGCGTCGGGCTGGATCGCCGCCAGGGCCTCTTCGACGGCCGAAGGGGCGGCGGCCACCTCGGCGGGCGGCGGGGGGGCGGCGAACAGGTCGATCTGGGCCTGGCTGTCGCGCTGCTGGGCCTCTAAGGCTTCCAGCGTGGCGCGCGCCTGTCGGACCAGGCTGGCCGGCATGCCGGCCAGGCGGGCGACCTGCACGCCGTAGCTGCGGCTGGCCGGCCCGGGCTGGATCTCGTGCAAGAAGACGATGTCGTCGCCGGACTCGGCGGCCGAGACATGCACGTTCAAGGCCCGCTCATGCTTCACCGGGAACTCCGTCAGTTCGAAATAGTGCGTGGCAAAGAGTGTGAACGAGCGGTTCTTGTCGTGCAAATGGCTGGCGATGCTGCCGGCCAGGGCCAGGCCGTCGAAGGTGGAGGTGCCCCGGCCGATCTCGTCCATCAACACCAGCGAGTGCTCGGTGGCACCGTGGAGGATGGCTGCCGCCTCGGTCATCTCGAGCATGAAGGTGGACTGGGCATTGGCCAGGTCGTCGGCCGCGCCGATGCGGGTGTGGATGGCGTCGATGGGTCCGAGCCGGCAGGAGGCGGCTGGCACGTACGATCCCATGGCCGCCAGCAGCACGATCAGGGCCACCTGCCGCATGAAGGTGGACTTGCCGCCCATGTTCGGGCCGGTGATGATGAGCATGCGCTTGCGCGCATCGAGCCGGCAGTCGTTGGGCATGAAGGGGCCAGCGCCCGTTTCCAGCAGCCGGGCCTCCACCACGGGGTGGCGGCCGCGCTCGATCTCGATGCAGGGCTCGCGCACGAACTCGGGCCGGCACCAATTCAGCGTCATGGCCCGTTCGGCCAGGGCGGCCAGGGCGTCCAGGGCCGCGAGCGAGCGGGCGAGCCGGGTCAGTGCCGCCACGTGCACCTGCAAGGCGTCGAGCAGTTGCTCGTACAACAGCTTCTCGCGGGCCAGTGCGCGTTCCTGCGCCGACAGGGCCTTGTCCTCGAAGGCCTTGAGTTCGGGCGTGATGTAGCGCTCGGCGTTCTTCAGGGTCTGGCGGCGCTGGTAGTCCGGCGGCACCTTGTCGATCTGGCCCTGGGTGACCTCGATGTAGAAGCCGTGCACCTTGTTGAACTGCACGCGCAGGTTGGCGATGCCGGTGCGCTCGCGCTCGCGCGCCTCCAGGTCGATCAGGAAACCGTCGCAGTTCTGGCTGATCGCGCGCAGCTCGTCCAGCTCGGCATCGAAGCCCGGGGCGATCACGCCGCCGTCGCGCAGCAAGACGGCGGGCTCCTCGGCCAGGGCCCGCCCCAGCAGGTCGGCCACGGTCGGCGGGGGGCTCAGGGCCTCGGCCAGTTCGGCCAGCAGCGGCGCGGGTTCGTCGGGCAGCGTGGCGCGCAGGGCCGGCAGGGCCTGCAGCGTGGCGCGCAGGCCGGCCAGTTCACGCGGGCGCACCTGGCGCAGCGCCAGTCGTGCGGTGATGCGCTCGACATCGCTCACCTGCCGCAGCGCCTCGCGCAAGGCCTCGGTGCCGTGGTCGATGAAGGCGGCGATCGCCGCGTGGCGGCGCTCGGCCTCGGTGCGGTCGCGCTGGGGATGGGTGAGCCAACGCCGCAAGGCCCGGCTGCCCATGCCCGTGCGGCAGGTGTCCAGCAGCGACAGCAGTGTGGGGCTGTCCTCGCCGCGCAGGGTCTGGGTGAGTTCCAGGTTGCGGTGTGTGGCCGGGGGCAGCTCCAGCAGGTCGCTGGCGCGCTCCACGCGCAGCTCGCTCACATGGGCCAGCGCACGGCCCTGGGTGTGCTCGGCATAGCTGAGCAGGGCCGCGGCCGCGCCGTGGGCCACGCGCAGGTCCTGCGCGTTGTAGCCGGCCAGACTGGCCACCTTGAGCTGCTCACACAGCTTGCGCTGACCCAGGGCCGGGTCGAACTGCCAGGCCGGCCGGCGCGTGAGCGCGATACGCGATTGGATGACGGCCGGCGGCAGGTCGTCGCCAGTGGCCAGCAGTTCGGCGGCGTTCAGGCGCGCCAGCCAGGTCGCCAGTTCGCGGCCCGAGCATTCGGTCAGCCCCAGTTGTCCATGGGTCAGGCCCAGCCAGGCCAGGCCGTAGGTGGCCCCCTGGCGGTGCAGGGCCAGCAGCAGGGTGTCGGCCTTGTCGGCCAGCAGTTCAGCGTCGGTGACGGTGCCGGGCGTGACCACGCGCACCACCTTGCGCTCCACCGGCCCCTTGGCCGTGGCCACGTCGCCCACCTGCTCGGCAATCGCCACGGCCTCGCCCAGTTTGATCAGCTTGGCCAGATAGTTCTCGACCGCATGCACCGGCACCCCGGCCATCACGATCGGCTGGCCGGCGGTCTGGCCGCGTGTGGTCAGCGTGATGTCGAGCAGACGGTTGGCCTTGACGGCGTCGTCGAAGAAGAGCTCGTAGAAATCGCCCATCCGGTAGAAGACGAGCGTGTCGGGGAACTCGGCCTTGATGCGCAGGTACTGCTGCATCATCGGCGTGTGCTGGCTGAAGTCCTGCATCGGCGGCGAAGTCGGTGGAGGAGGGGCGCGCTCGGCGCACCCGCGCCGCGTCACATCGGCGCGTCGTCCTTGCGGGTGGCCTTGGGCTCGGTTTCGTTCTTGCGGATGCGCACCGGGCCCTTCTTGGGTTGGGGTGCAGCGATCGCGGCGGCCAGGGCGCTGACCACGGCAGGGGCCGGCGGGGCGGCGGCCGGGGTGTCCTCGCCTTCGTCCTTGATGACGCGGGTGTAAGGCGCCAGGATCTGCACCATCTGGCCGTAGATGCGTGGCGAGCCGGCCACCACCTCGCGCTGGTGCAGGAAGTCGCTTTCGCCGGTGAAGTTGCCGATCAGGCCGCCGGCCTCGGTGACCATGAGGGCGCCGGCAGCCACGTCCCAGGGGCTCAGGCCCATCTCGAAGAAGCCGTCGTAGTAGCCGGCGGCCACGTAGCACAGGTCGAGCGCGGCCGCGCCCGGACGGCGCAGGCCGGCACAGGCCTGGCTCATCTCCTCGAACATCTTGAGGTAGCGCTTGAAGTTGTCGCCCTTGCGGAAGGGGAAACCCGTGCCGATCAGTGCCTCGGTCATGCGCACGCGCTTGGACACGCGGATGCGCTTGTCGTTGAGGTAGGCGCCACGGCCTTTGGAGGCGTAGAAGAGGTCGTTGCGTGCCGGGTCATACACGACGGCCTGCTGGATCTGGCCGCGCACGGCCAGCGCGATAGACACCGCGTAGACCGGGAAGCCGTGGATGAAGTTGGTGGTGCCGTCCAGCGGATCGATGATCCAGACGTGGTCGCTGTCCTTGTTGCCGTGGGCGCGCCCGGATTCCTCGGCGAGGATGCCGTGGCCGGGATAGGCCGTCAGCAAGGTTTCGATGATGGCCTGCTCGCTGGCATGGTCCACTTCGGTGACGAAGTCGTTCGGCGAGGACTTGGCGCTGATGCGCAGCAGGTCGAGGTCCAGCGAGGCGCGGTTGATGATCGCGCCGGCTGTGCGGGCGGCCTTGATGGCCGTGTTGAGCATGGGGTGGAGCGCTTGGGACATGGACGGAACCTGTGCGGACGCGGGCAAGGGAACTGGCGGCAAAAAAGAGCGTCGGCCGGCCTGGAAGAAGGCGCAGCGCAAAGATAATGTCGATTCTACCCATGAGCTTGCCAGGGTGCCCGATGGGCGCCGCCGCCTCACCGATGCCGGATGTCACCCGCTTCATCCTCGTCCAGACCAGCCACCCCGGCAACGTGGGGGCCGCCGCCCGCGCGATGAAGGTGATGGGTTTTTCCGAGCTGGTGCTGGTGCGCCCGCGCTTTGCGGACGTGCTGGTGCGGGAGGAGACGGTTGCGATGGCCAGCGGCGCGGCCGACATCCTGACGCGCGCGCGCATCGTCGACACCTTGGCCGAGGCGCTGGAAGGCGTCACCTTCGCCTGCGCCACCGCGATGACCCCGCGCGATTTCGGCCCGCCCACGCAGGCGCCGCGCGAGCTGTTCGCGACGCTGGCCGCCGGTGATCATGCCGTGGGCCTGGTGTTCGGATCGGAGCGTCATGGGCTGAGTAATGAGGACGTCTACCGCTGCCATGCGGTGCTGAGCATCCCGACGGCCCCGGGGTATGGGTCGCTCAACCTGGCCCAGGCCGTGCAGTTGCTCGCCTACGAATGGCGCCAGGCGCTGGGCGGTTTCGGGGCGCCGCCGCGCGCAGCCGATCCGGCGCGGGCCGATGGCCGGGCCGTCCAGGGCCTGTTGACGCACTGGCAGGAGGCGCTCGTGGCGATCGGCTTTCTCGACCCGGCGGCCCCGAAGAAGCTGATGCCTCGGCTGAACCAGCTCTTCAACCGCGCCGGCCTCACGCCCGAGGAAGTGCATATCCTGCGCGGCATCGCCAAGGCCATGCTCGAACGCGGCCGCTCGCCACGCTGATCCCGACCCCGACGGCATCAGGGCGCCGGGGCGGGCCCCTGCGGCGCGAACGCCGCACCGCTACACTGATCGCCGGTCGACTCAAGACCCCCCCCACCATGTTCGAGCATCTCCGAGAAGACATCGCCTGCATCCTGGAGCGCGACCCCGCCGCGCGCTCGACCTGGGAGGTGCTCACCTGTTATCCCGGGCTGCATGCGCTCACGCTGCACCGGCTGGCGCACTGGTGCTGGACGCACGGCCTGCACTGGACCGGCCGCTTCCTGTCGCACCTGAATCGTTTTTTCACCGGCATCGAGATCCACCCCGGCGCGCGCATCGGCCGGCGGGTCTTCATCGACCATGGCATGGGGGTGGTGATCGGTGAGACCGCCGAGGTGGGCGACGACTGCACCATCTACCAGGGCGTGACCCTGGGAGGCACGTCGCTGAGCAAGGGGGCCAAGCGGCACCCCACGCTGGGACGTGGTGTCATCGTGGGGGCCAATGCCCAGGTGCTGGGAGGCTTCACGGTGGGCGACGGAGCGCGGATCGGTTCGAATGCCGTGGTCGTGAAAGAAGTCCCACCGGGGGCCACCGCGGTGGGCAACCCGGCGCGCATCCTGCACAAGGAGGCCGATGCCCAGCGGGAGGAGGCGGCCGCCAAGATGGGCTTTTCGGCCTATGGCGTGACGCAGAGCGACGATCCGGTGTCCCAGGCCATCCGCGGCCTGGTGGACAACGCGGCCAGCCATGAGCATCAGATTGCCCTGCTGTGGCAGGCCATCGAGAAGCTGTCCAACAGCCGCCGCCCGGACTGCGTGCCCAGCGATGCCCACACCACCGAGCAGTTCGACGCCGAATCGCTGAACCAGTTGGTCAAGTAGTCCGGGGGGCACGCACGGCGTTCTTCGGGCGAAACGCCTTGCACACCGCGTCGTCGGTTTCCAGATAGGGGCCACCGATCAGGTCGATGCAGTAGGGCACGGCGGCAAAAATGCCGTGCACCACGGGATGGCCTTCGGCGTCTTTCAGGCCTTCGAGCGTCTCGGCGATGGACTTGGGCTGGCCGGGCAGGTTGATGATCAGGGCCTGCCCTCGGATGACCGCCACCTGGCGCGACAGGATGGCCGTGGGCACGAAGCGCAGGCTGATCTGGCGCATCTGCTCGCCAAAGCCCGGCATTTCCTTGTCGGCCACGTCCAGCGTGGCCTCGGGGGTCACATCGCGCGGGGCCGGGCCGGTGCCGCCGGTGGTGAGCACCAGGTCGCAGCGGCGCTCGTCCACCAGCTCGCGCAAGGTGGCCGCGATGCCGGCCCGCTCGTCGGGGATGAGGCGGGTTTCCCAGGCGATGGGGTTGCGCAGCGCGCGCCCCAGCCATTCCTGCAGAGCCGGGATGCCCTTGTCCTCGTAGACGCCGCGAGAGGCGCGGTCGCTGATCGAGACCACACCGATGCGCACGGGGTCGAAGCTCGGGTTGCTCATGGGTCAGGCGTCCTCGTCGGAGGGGGCCGGCTCGGTCGCGAGGCGGCCTTTCAGATACTGGAAGAGTTCGCGGTAGGCGCGGGCGCTGCGCTGCTCAGGCGAGGCCGCAGCATCCCGGCGGGCGGCACGGATCAGGCTGCGCAACTGCTGGGCGTCGCTGTCGGGATGGTCGGCCATCCAGCGGGTGAGCGCCTCGTCGTCGGACAGCAATTCGCTGCGCCAGCGCTCGGCTTCGTGCAGCGCCAGGCTGTCCAGCGCACGGCCCAGCTTCATCTCGGCCACGGCCTCTCGCACGGGCTCGGGGTCGATCTGGCGCATCAGCTTGCCGATGTATTGCATCTGCCGTCGCCGGCCCTCGTGTGAGCGGGTGCGCTTGTACTCCTGCACCGCATGGACCAGGGCCTCGGGCAGCGCAAGCCTCTCGAAGCGACTGTCGGGCAGTTGGACGAGATCCTCGCCCAGGGCCTGCAGCTCATGCATGAGCTGTTTGAGCCGGGTCTTGCTCGGCCGCTCGTCGGCGGGCGGGGGGGCGAGGGCGTCGGAAGGGCGGGCGGGCGGCAGGGGCATGCGTCGGCAAGGCAGGTGTGGCAGGGCTCGATGCCACGGTGGTCGCTATCATAAGCCCGGACCTTTCCTGCCCCTGGCTGCAATCCTCTTCACATCCTCCATGGTCTCCACCGCCTCTCACACCGACACGGCCCACAGCGGGTTTGCCTACAGCCGCGACCAGTTCCGCGAACTCGTGGAAACGAGCCTGGCCCTGGCGCACAGGCTGGGCGCCAGCGATGCGGCCGCCGAAGTCTCCGAAGGGGTGGGGTTGTCGGTGTCGGTGCGCAAGGGCAGCATTGAGAACGTCGAGCGCAACCGCGACAAATCCATCGGCGTGACGGTCTACATCGGCCAGCGCCGCGGCAATGCGAGCACCTCCGATTTTTCGAGCGCGGCCATCGAGCAGACGGTGCGGGCGGCCTACGACATCGCACGCTTCACGGCCGAGGATCCCGCCGCCGGCCTGCCCGATGAGGCCGACCTGGCGCTGGGCGAGGCGGCCGAGCGCGACCTGGACCTCTTCCATCCCTGGGCGCTGGACGCGGCCGGGGCGGCCGAGCTGGCACTGCGCTGCGAAGCGGCCGCCTTTGCCGTGGACAAGCGCATCACCAATTCCGAAGGGGCGGGGGTGTCGGCCCAGCAGTCGCACTTCTTCGCCGGCAATACGCGGGGCTTCCGGGGGGGCTATGCCAGTTCGCGGCACTCGCTGTCGGTGGCCCCCATCGCCGGACGCGGCGCGCACATGCAGCGCGATGCCTGGTACAGCTCGATGCGCGACCCGGCCGAGCTGGCCTCGCCCGAGGCGGTGGGCCGCTACGCGGCCGAGCGTGCCCTGTCGCGGCTGCATGCCCGCAAGATCCCGACCTGCGAGTGTCCGGTGCTGTTCGAGTCGACGCTGGCCGCCGGGTTGCTGGGCGGGTTTGTGCAGGCCACCAGCGGTGCGGCGCTGTACCGCAAGGCGTCCTTCCTGGTCGACAGTCTGGGCCGCCAGGTCTTCCCGGACCATGTGGACATCCTCGAGGACCCGCACATCCCCAAGGGCAAAGGCAGCGCTCCCTTCGACGACGAGGGGGTGCTCACCCGCGCGCGCCGGGTGGTGGAGGCCGGTGTCGTGCAGGGCTACTTCCTGTCGAGCTACTCGGCACGCAAGCTGGGCCTGCGCACCACCGGGCATGCCGGCGGGTCGCAGAACCTGCGGTTGACGAGCCGGCTCACGCAGCCGCAGGACGATCTCGATGCCATGCTGCGCAAGCTGCACCGGGGCCTGTTCGTGATCGAACTCATGGGCCAGGGTGTGAACTACGTGACCGGTGACTACTCCCGCGGCGCGGCCGGCTTCTGGGTGGAGGGCGGCCGCATCGCCTATCCGGTGCAGGAGATCACCATCGCCTCCAACCTGCGCGAGATGTTCAAGCACATCGTCGCCGTGGGGGCCGATGCCTACACGCTGGGCTCGAAAACCATTGGCTCGGTGCTCGTCGAGCGGATGAAGGTGGCCGGTTCCTGACACCAGCCTGAAAGCACGCTTGAGGCCGTGTCGAGTTCTATCACGTTGTCCTGAGCAAGACCTGAAAATTCGGCCGGACTCCGTGATTCCTCCAGCCGGAATCTCCCCGGCCCGTGCCGCTGGGCGCCCTCCTAGAATCGCGCCGCCTGCGGGCGCTTCACACAGACCAATACAGGAGCTTTTCATGGAACGTCGTTCCTTCATCCGCACGACCGGCCTGGCCGGCGTGCTCGCCGCTGGGGTCGCCCCGGTCGTTCATGCCCAACCCGTGGTGCGCTGGCGCTGCGCGTCGAGCTTCCCGAAGACGCTGGACACCATCTACGGTGGCGCCGAGGCGTTCGCCAAGAAGGTCCACGACATGTCGGGCGGCAAGTTCCAGGTTTCGGTGCATGCCGGCGGCGAACTGATGCCTCCCTTCGGCATCGTCGACGCTCTGCAAAATGGCACCGTCGAGATGGGGCACACCGTGCCCTACTACTACTTCGGCAAGGATCCGACCTTCGCGATCGGCGCGGCCATTCCCTTCGGCCTGAACTCGCGCCAGATGACCGCCTGGATGTTCGAGGGCAACGGCCTGAAGCTGATGCGTGAGTTCTACGCGCAGTACAACATCATCAATTTCGCCGGCGGCAACACCGGTGCGCAGATGGCCGGCTGGTTCCGCAAGGAGATCAACACGGTCAACGACTACAAGGGCCTGAAGTTCCGCATTGGCGGGTTCTCCGGCGAGGTGATCAAGCGCCTGGGCGGCGTGCCGCAGAACATCCCCGGTGGCGAGATCTATCAGGCGCTGGAGAAGGGCACGATCGACGCGGCCGAGTGGATCGGTCCGTATGACGACCAGAAGCTGGGCTTCAACAAGGTGGCACCCTTCTACTACTACCCCGGCTGGTGGGAAGGCGGCCCGCAGATCGACTTCTTCATCAACATCAAGGCCTACGAGGCCCTGTCGGCCGAGTACAAGGCCATCGTCGAGGCCGCGGCCACCTACGCCCATGTGGACATGCAGGCCAAGTACGATGCCCGCAACCCGGTGGCGCTCAAGCAGCTCGTGGCGGCCAAAACCCAGCTCAAGGCCTTTCCGAAGGCGGTGATCGATGCAGCGTTCAAGGAAGCCATGGCGCTGTACTCGGAGCTGTCGGCCTCCAACCCCAACTGGAAGAAGGTCTACACCGACTACGCCAACTTCCGTCGCGACCAGAACCTGTGGTTCCGCTTCACCGAGGCGCAGTTCGACCGCTACATGCAGTCGGCCAAGCTGTGAGCGGCGGCAACTGACTTGCCGCGTTCAGGACGAGGCCCCGCTTGGCGGGGCCTTTTTTCTGGGGGCTTGCACGCACGCCTCCCGTCAAGCTGAAAGAATCCTGACATTGAGACGAGGGCTTGCCCGTAGGTGAAGTTGCGCACGGGTAAAACCCTGTCAGGAAGCTGAAAACCCCCTCCTAGAATTCGTGCACGCTCGCGGCACCCGCACGAGCCTTGTCTCTCGTCTTCTTCCACCTCGACACACAGGAGTCTTTCAATGGAACGTCGTTCCTTCATCCGCACCACGGGCCTGGCTGGCGTTCTGGCCGCTGGCGCTGCGCCGGCGATCGTGCAGGCTCAGGCCAACATCCGCTGGCGTCTGGCCTCGAGCTTCCCAAAGGCGCTGGACACGATCTACGGCGCCGCCGAGTCCTTCGCCAAAAAGGTCGGCGAAATGTCGGGTGGCAAGTTCCAGATCTCGGTGCATGCCGGGGGTGAACTGATGCCGGCCTTCGGCGTGGTCGACGGTGTGCAAAACGGCACCGTCGAGATGGCCCATACCGCCCCGTACTACTTCTTCGGCAAGGACGAGACCTTCGCGCTGGCCTGTGCCATCCCCTTCGGCCTGAACTCGCGCCAGATGACGGCCTGGATGTACGAAGGCAACGGCCTGAAGCTGATGCGTGAGTTCTACGCGCAGTACAACATCATCAGCTTCCCGATGGGCAACACCGGCGCGCAGATGGGCGGCTGGTTCCGCAAGGAAATCAAGACCGTGGCCGATTACAAGGGCCTGAAGTTCCGTGTCGGTGGGTTTGCCGGCAAGGTGATCGAGCGCCTGGGTGGCGTGCCGCAGAACATCCCCGGTGGCGAGATCTACCAGGCGCTGGAGAAGGGCACGATCGACGCGGCCGAGTGGGTGGGGCCCTACGACGACCAGAAGCTGGGCTTCAACAAGGTGGCGCCCTTCTATCACTACCCCGGCTGGTGGGAAGGCGGCCCGCAGCTCGACCTGTACGTCAACACCAAGGCCTATGAAGGGCTGTCATCCGAATACAAGGCCATCATCGAATCGGCCGCCGCCTATGCGCACACGGAGATGCAGGCCAAGTATGACGTGCGCAACCCCGAGGCGCTCAAGCAGCTCGTGGCGGCAGGCACCAAGGTGGTGGCCTTCCCGAAGGCGGTGATGGATGCCGCCTTCAAAGAAGCCATGGCCCTGTATGCCGACCTGTCGGCCAAGAACCCCAACTGGAAGAAGGTCTACACCGACTACGCGAACTTCCGTCGCGACCAGAACCTGTGGTTCCGCTTCACCGAGGCGCAGTTCGACCGCTATCTGCAGGCCGCCAAGCTGTGAGCCTGGCTCGCGGCGCCACCGGCTGAGTCCGTCCGGCCGGTGCCCCAGGGTGCACCGCCCCTCCCGCCCCGCCCTCAGGCTGGGCGGGATTTTTTTCGGCCCGGTGCTTCGATGCCTGCCCCCTTGGGGACGCAGGCAGAAAAAGGCCCTGCGCGTCGCGCAGGGCCTGGACCGGGTCAGGGGGCAGGGGCGGTCTTCAGCGTCCAGCAGGCGGCTGTAGCGCCCGCTCCAGGGCGCGGGCAGGATCCTCCTCGTCCTCGGCGGCAGCCGGGGCGCCGGCTTCGGGCTCGCTGGCGGCCTCCTGAGCGGGATCGGACGGGGCCTCCTCTTCTTCCTGCTCGGCACCGAACTCGGGATCGACCGGGATCTGCAACTGCTGCATCACCTCCTCGGCGCTGAGCTTCTCGCCCTGGGTGATGTTGCCGGTCACGAGGCCGGGGAAGGCGATGACGACGCCGACCATGACCAACTGGATGCAGATGAAGGCGATCGAACCCTTGTAGATCTGCGGCGTGCTCACCGCGGGGATCAGCTTGTTCGTGATGCGGTCGAGGTAGTCGGCCTTCGGGGCCACGCTGCGCAGATAGAACAGCGCAAAGCCGAAGGGGGGTGTCAGGAAAGAGGTCTGCAGGTTCATCGCGATGATCACGCCAAACCAGATCAGGTCGATGCCCATCTTGTCGGCCACCGGCGCGAGGATGGGGATCACGATGAAGGCGATCTCGAAGAAGTCGATGAACATCCCCAGCACGAAGACGAGGAAGTTCACGAAGATCAGGAAGCCGAGTTGACCGCCGGGCAGCTTGTCGAACAGGTGTTCCACCCAGATGTGGCCATCGGCCGCATTGAAGGTGAAGCTGAACACCGTCGAGCCGATCAGGATGAAGAGCACGAAGACCGACAACCGGGCTGTGCTGTCCAGCGCCTGCTTGAGCACCGCAAAGCTCAGCCGGCGGCGCGCGGTGGCCATGATCAGGGCGCCGACGGCCCCCATCGCGCCGCCTTCGGTGGGCGTGGCCACACCGAGGAAGATGGTGCCCAGCACCAGGAAGATCAACACCAGCGGCGGGATCAGCACGAAGGTGACCTGCTGGGCCAGGCGCGACAGCAGGTTCAGCTTCAGGAACTTGTTGATCAGCGCCAGCGTCAGCGCCAGCAGCGAAGCCACCGTGGTGGACAGGATGAAGACCTCATCCGTCGGGGCCGTCTCGAAAGGGCGCTCGACGAGGGGGTTGATCACGGAGGCATGGATGCGGGACCAACCCACCGCTGCGGCGGCGCACACCAGCATCAGCACGATCAGCGAGCGGTGCCCGCTGCTCCCGCCGGGTTCGCGGTAGATGCGTGCTTCGGGCGGCAGGGCCGGCACCCAGGACGGACGGAAGATGGCGATGGCGACGACAAAGAGGATGTACAAGCCGATCAGCAGCATGGCCGGAATCAGGGCGCCGGCGTACATGTCACCCACCGAGCGGCCGAGCTGGTCGGCCATCACGATCAGCACGAGCGAGGGGGGCACGGCCTGGGCCAGGGTGCCTGAGGCGGTGATGGTGCCGGTGGCGATGGTGCGGTTGTAGCCATAGCGCAGCATGATGGGCAGCGAGATCAGGCCCATCGAGATCACCGCGGCGGCCACCACGCCGGTGGTGGCCGCCAGCAAGGCACCCACCAGGATCACCGCGATGGCCAGGCCGCCGCGCACCGGGCCGAAGACCTGGCCAACGGTGTCGAGCAGGTCCTCGGCCATGCCCGAGCGTTCCAGGATGATGCCCATCAGCGTGAAGAACGGGATGGCCAGCAGCGTCTCGTTCTGCATGATGCCCATCACCCGCAGCGGCAGCGCCTGGAACAGGTTGGCGCCGAACAGGCCGAGCTCCATGCCGATGAAGCCGAACAGCAATCCGGTGGCGGCCAGACCGAAGGCCACCGGGATTCCGCACAGCAGGAAGAACAGCAGTCCCGCAAAAAGGACGGGGACGAAGTTGTTGGTGAGGAATTCGCTCATGACTGGGTTTTGGCGGCGAGGGGATCGTGGGCCTGGGCTTCCTGCGCGAGTTCTTCGGCCAGGCGCTCGGTTTCGCTCTTGCGTTCGATGTGGGAGAAGGGCTCGCTGCGATGCCCGGTCAGGAAGGCGATGCGCTTGATGAGCTCCGAGACGGCCTGCGCCAGCAGGATGGCAAAGCCGGCCGGGATCAGGAAGTACACCGGCCAGCGCACCAGCCCACCGGCGTTCTGCGACATCTCCCCGCTGTGCCAGGCGTTGACGAACAGCGGCCAGGACAGGTTGATGAGGATCAGGCTGAGCGGAATGATGAACACCACCAGCCCCAGGATGTCGATGAAGGCGTTGGTGCGCTTGGAAAAGCGCGAGGCGATGAAGTCGATGCGCACATGGGCGTTGTGCAGCAGCACGTAGCCCACACCCAGCATGAACACAGTGGCGAAGAGATACCACTGGATCTCCAGCCAAGCGTTGGAGCTGGTGCTGAGGGTCTTGCGCACGATGGCATTGGCCGCGCTGATGAGCACGGCCGCCAGGACCAGCCACATGATGACGCGGCCGATCTGTTCGTTGATCCAGTCGATCGCTCTGGACAAGCTGAGCAGGATGTTCACGGGGACTCCAAGAACGTGGAACTGCACAGGCCAACCGCACCGTCTGCGGCCCGCGGCGGGGGCGGGCCGGTCCTGGGCGCAGCAGACCGGGGGTGGCACGGCAAAGGGGGGCTGGGCAGGCTTGTTCAGGGTTGCGCCGCCCAGGCGGTGGGTGCCGCCGCGCACTGTAAGGAGCTTGAACTGAATATCGCCTGAACGCTGCGCGTGTTTGCGCGAATTCTAGGGAAGACCCCTAGAAGCACGGCATGGCGATGTCCCGGCCGGGCGCGACGGTGCACCAGGGTGGGGAGCGAGGGCGCTCCCGAGACGGAATCAGCCGGCCGCGGTGGCGGCCTGGTAGAGCCGGGCGCTGCGGGCGCCCGAGCGACAGAACATCAGCACCGGGCGAGGCAGGGCGGCCAGCACCTCGGCCGCCTGCGCGATCTGCTCGGGCGTGTGGCCCATCGACGGGACGGGCAGGTGGACGTACTGCAGCCCGGCCGCGCGCGCGGCCGCCTCGATCTGGGCGCTGGTGGGCTGATCGGGGCCGCCTTCGAAGTCGGGGCGGTTGTTGATGACGCTCTTGAAGCCGGCGGCCGCGGCCTCGGCCATGGCCGAGGGTTCGAGCTGGGGGGCGACGCAGACGTCGGGGGCGATGGCTTGGACAGGCAGGGACATGGCAGGGACTCCTTGTGCGCCGTTCACCGGCTGAGGGCTTGCTTGACGGCGGCAGACACCAGGCCCATGTCGGCGCGGCCGGCCAAGGCGGCCTTGGCGGCCGCCATGACCTTGCCCATGTCGCCCGGGCCGGCTGCGCCCACCTCGGCCACAATGCGCCCGATTTCCGCCGCGATGTCTTCGGGGCTCAGGCGCTGGGGCAGGTAGGCCTCCAGCACGGCGATCTCGGCGTTTTCCTTGTCGGCCAGGTCGGTGCGCCCGGCCTGGGCATACTGCCCGGCGGCGTCCTTGCGCTGCTTGATCAGCTTGTCGATGATGCCGATGACCGCGGCGTCATCGAGGGTGATGCGCTCGTCGACTTCCTTTTGCTTGATGGCAGCCAGCAGCATGCGGATGGTCGACAGGCGCTCACTGTCCTTGGCGCGCAGGGCGGCCTTCATGTCGTCGGAGATGCGGTCCTTCAGGCTCATGGGGGTCTTGGGTGGAAGCAAAGGAAAGTATGCCGCGATCAGGCCAGAAAGCACAAAGCCCGCCGGGCGTCCCCAGGCGGGCTTGGGTCAAGCCGGGCTGCACGACGGGGCAGCCGCTGCCGGGCTTCTTCAGTACAGCTTCTTGGGCAGCTGCATGCTGCGCACGCGCTTGAAGTGGCGCTTGATGGCGGCTGCCTTCTTGCGCTTGCGCTCGGCCGTGGGCTTCTCGTAGAACTCGCGGGCACGCAGCTCGGTCAGCAGGCCCAGCTTTTCGATGGTGCGCTTGAAGCGGCGCAGGGCCACGTCGAACGGCTCGTTTTCTTTGACGCGAATGGTAGTCATTGAGAATGCGGATCCTTGAATCTCTTGGCGCCTCGCCCTGAGGCCCTGTCCGAACCCATGGGCGCCCTGGTGTACGGCCAAGGCCGAAGACGCACGGTTTGCCAGCAAAGACAATGATTATAGCCAGCCCGGGCTGCTTTGCAAAGCAGCCCGCCCTGCAGCTCAAGGCATGGCGGCGGCCATGGCGCGCGCGCAGGCGGCGGCGCTGGCCCAGGCCCACTGGAAGTTGTAGCCGCCCAGCCAGCCGGTCACGTCCACCACCTCCCCGACGAAATGCAGGCCTGGGATGCGGCGGCTTTCCAGGGTTTGCGAGCTGAGTTCGCGGGTGTCCACGCCCCCGGCCGTGACCTCGGCTTTGCGGTAGCCCTCGGTGCCGCTGGGCAGGAGCTGCCAGGACTGCAGCCGCTGCGCCAAGACGGCGAGGTCGCGGTCCCGGGTGTCGGCCAGCGCCCGGGCCCCGTCCATCCCCAGCGCGTGCAGCCAGGCCTCAGCCAGGCGCTGGGGCAGGTGTTCGGCCAGCACGGTGGCGAGCTGCCGGCGCGACCCGGGCTTGGCGTTGCGCAGGGCCGCGGCCAGGTCCAGGCCGGGGCACAGGTCGATCGTCAGCGGCTGGCCTGCCCGCCAGTGGCTGGAGATTTGCAGCACGGCCGGGCCGCTCAGGCCGCGGTGGGTGAAGAGCAGGTCCTCGTCGAAGTGGCCCTGCGCGCGGCCTTCTCCGGTGCGGATGCTCACGGGCAGGGCCACGCCGGCCAGCCCGGAAAAGGGCGCCCAGACCTCGCCGTCGAAGGTCAGTGGCACCAGGGCGGGACGGGTCTGGACGATGCGGTGGCCGAACTGGCGGGCCAGGCGGTAGCCGAAGTCGCTGGCGCCGATCCGGGGGATGGACAGCCCCCCGGTGGCCACGACCAGGCGGGTGCTGCGCACGGTGCCGCGGTCGGTGTCGCATTCGAAGCCGGCGCTGCCGTGGCGCACCGCGGCCACGCGACAGGGTTGCCAGCGCGTGACGCCGCCGGCTTCGCATTCGCGCAGCAGCAGGCGGATGATGTCTTCCGAGGACTCGTCGCAGAAGAGCTGGCCCTTGTGCTTCTCGTGCCAGCCGATGCGATGGCGCTGCACCAGGGCAATGAAGTCCTGCGGCGTGTAGCGGGCCAGGGCCGAACGGCAAAAGTGCGGGTTCTCGGACAGGAAGTTCGCCGGCCCGGCGTCACGGTTGGTGAAGTTGCAGCGCCCACCGCCGGAGATGCGGATCTTCTCGGCCACTTTCTCGGCGTGGTCGATCACGAGCACGCGCAGGCCTGCCTGCCCTGCGATGCCGGCACAGAACAGACCGGCCGCGCCTGCGCCGATCACCACCACGTCATAGGAATGCACGGCGCGCAGTGTAGGGCCACGCTACCATCGGGGGGCAGGATTTCACGCCTTTGTGGGGCCGGGAGTGGGACATGCAACTGGACGTGTGGTGGGCTTATTTCTTCGCGTGCTGGGCGATCGCGCTGTCGCCGGGCTCGGGGGCCGTGCTGTCGATGAGCCACGGGCTGTCCTATGGGGTGCGCTCGGCCAGCGTGACGATCGCCGGGCTGCAAGTGGGGCTGACGATCGTGCTGGTGATTGCCGGGGCCGGGCTGGGCGCGTTGCTGCTGGCATCGGAGACGGCCTTCACCGTGGTGAAGTGGGCCGGCGCGGCCTACCTGGTGTGGCTGGGCCTGAAGCAATGGCGTTCGAGCGCTGCGATCGCACCGGGGGCGGTACGCCTGCCGCCGCTGTCGGCACGCCGGCGCTTCCTGACGGGACTCCTCACCAATGCCACCAATCCCAAGGGCATCGTCTTCATGGTGGCCGTGCTGCCGCAGTTCATCGACCCGGGCCGACCCTTGCTGCTGCAGTTGTCCATCCTGGCCGCCACGATGTGCGTGGTGGATGTGATCGTGATGCACGGCTATGCGGCACTGGCCGCGCGACTGCAGGGTCTGCTGCGCACCCCGCATGCCGTGCGTTGGCTCAACCGTGGTTTCGGCGGGGTGCTGATGGGCATGGGGGCGGCGTTGGCCGCGTTCAAGCGGCAGCCGCTGTGAGGGGGGTGGCGTCGTGCCGGGGCAGGGCGGCCAAGCCTTGCAGCACGTCGCCCACGACGATCACGGCCGGGCTGCCGAGGTTTTCGCATTGCACGGTGGCGGCCAGGGCGTCCAGCGTGGTCACCGCATGGCGCTGCTGCGGCAGGGTGGCGTGCTGCACCACCGCCGTCGGCGTGTCGCCGCGCAGATGGGTGCGCAGCCCTTCGGCGATGCGCGGGTGGTGGGCCACACCCATGTAGATGACCAGGGTGAAGCCCTGGGCGGCGGTGGCCGAGAGCTGGGCCCAGTCGAGGTCGGACCGCCCGTCCCCGGCATGGCCGGTGACGAAAATCACACCATGAGCATGGTGGCGGTGGGTGAGGGGCACGCCCAGGGCCGTGCAGGCCGCCAGGCCGGCGGTGATGCCGTTGATCACCTCGACCCGCAAGCCGGCGGCGCGCAGGTGCTCGGCCTCCTCGCCGCCGCGGCCGAAGATGAAGGGGTCTCCGCCCTTGAGCCGCACGACGCGTTCGCCGCGGCGGGCCTCGGTGATCATCATGCGCTCGATGAAGTCTTGCGGGGTGGAGCGGCAGCCGCCGCGCTTGCCCACCGGCACGATGCGCGCGCCGCGCCGGGCGTGGCGCAGCACGCCATCGCCGACCAGGTCGTCGACCAGCAGCACGGTGGCGCGGCGGATGGCCCGCACGGCCTTGAGCGTGAGCAGTTCGGGGTCGCCAGGGCCGGCGCCGACCAGGGTGACGAGCGGTGCCTGGCAGGCGCGGGGCGGGTCAGGCCGATGGGTCATGGGATGGAGTCCTGGTGTCCTGTGACCCAGACAGCGCTTGCAAGAGGCATTCCACCTGTCGCAGCAGCGGGACCGGCGTGGGTCTCGCGCCGCTGACCACGGCCTGGATGTAGTGCGCCGTCGTGGCGGCATCGCACTGGGCGGGCAGCAGCGGCAGCTCGGTCAGCACGCCCTCGCGCGCGGCGATCCCCAGCTCAGGGCGGGGCCGGCCCGCCAGGAAGACGTCCATGCGCGGTGTGCGGCGCGGGTCGGCAAAGGGCTCGCCTTCGGTGCCCCGCAGCAGCATCGCGTGGGCTGCGGTGGCCTGCAGGAACTGCGTCAGCAAGGCCCCGTACTCGGGGTGGGTGTAGTTCACGACACGCAGGCCTTCGCCCGGGTCGAGCAGCTTGGCCACGGTGTGACCGGGATTGCGCAGGCCGATGACCCAGCGCACGTCGAGCAATCGCGCCAGCGGCGGGCACAGATGCCCGGTGCGGATGTAGGCAGGCTCGTCTCGGGCCCAGCGTTGCTGCAGATCGCCGGGGGTTTCGGCCGGCGCCAGGCCGAGATGGCTGAAGATCTCGGCGGTGGTGACGCGGCCCGGGTCGTCGGGCATGCCATGCACCAGCACGGCCACCCCCGCGCGCGACAGCATCAGGGCCAGCAGTGCGGTGAGGTTGGGCAGCTTGCGCGCGCCGTTGTAGGACGGCAGCACGACCAGGGGGCGGCCGGGGGCGATGGGCAGGCAGCGCTCTCGTGTGGCCTGCAAGAAGCCGGCCAGCTCCTCGACCGATTCGCCCTTGATGCGCATCGCGATGGCAAAGGCGCCGAGTTCGAGGTCGCTGACCCGGCCGTCGAGGACCTGGCACATCAGATCGTGGGCCTGCTCGCGGTTCAGCGAGCGGGCGCCTTCCTTGCCGCGGCCGATCTCCTTGATGTAGGGGGCGATGCTCATGAGGTCGTGTGTCGGGTGTCCGATCCAGGCAGGGGCCCCATTGTCACGCGGCCTGCAGGCTGGTGCGCACCAGCCGGCGCAGTTCGGGCACGCACGAGCCGCACTGGGTGCCACAGCGCCGTTCAGCCTGCAGACGGGCCAGGCGGTCTTCGGCGCTGCCCTGGCATTGCGCCAGGGTGGCGAGGATCTCGCCTTCCGTGACGTTCAGGCAGGTGCACACCTGGCGGCTGCGCGGGGCCAGCGTTGCCGGCGGCTTGGCGCCGGGCGCGAGCAGGGCGCGGCCATAGGCCTGGGCGGGCGCTTCGTCTTGCAGCAGGGCGCGCACCCAGGACTCGGCGCGGGTGTCGCCGGCCAGCATGAAGGCTTCGAGCCGGGCGCCCTGGGGGCTATCCCCCCGGGGCACCAGGCGCATCGCACGGCGCTGGCCCCGGCGGCGGTCGGCGTAGCGCAGCACCTCGGCGCCGGCCAGGCCGAGTGCCTCCTCGATGTGCGCGAGCCACTCGTCGCCGGGGGGCTCGTAGGCGGCCGCCCGAAAGAGCACCCCCAGCACGCCGCGTTCGCTGGGCTCGCGCCCGAAGGGTACGCAACTGGCGTAGGCGAAGCGTGGCATCAGCTCGCGCAGGGCCGCGATGGCGCGATGGGCCTGGCCCACCGGCAGCCAGGCGGCCGCGAGCAGGGTCCACGGCAGTTCGGCCTTGAGCACCTTGACGGCCGCGTGCTTGAGCTCGGGCTGCTTGGATGTCGGGCACAAGGCGGGGGTGGTCAGGGCATTGACGCCGGCCAGGCGCTCGCCAGTGCTGCTGGCACCGGAGAGGAACTCCTCGCCCCAGTGCATGGCCAGGAAGGCCTGGGACAGGCCCACCTGCTCGCTGCCTTGGACCGGCAGCACGATGGAGCCGCGCCGGGACGTGAGATGGACGAGGTCGCCGTCCTTCAGGCCACGCCGCGCCATGTCCTGCGGGTGCAGTTGCACGGCGGGCTCGCTCACATGACCGAACAACCGCCCGAGCAGGCCGGTGCGGCTCATGCCGTGCCAATGGTCGCGCAGCCGGCCGGTGGTCAGGCTGAACGGGTAGCGGGCATCGCGTGGCTCGGCCAGGGGGGTGTAGGGCACGTCGGCAAAGCGCGCACGCCCATCGGGCGTGGGGAAACACCCGTCTTCGTACAGCCGCGCGCGCGGGGCCTGGCCCTCGGGGCAGGGCCAGTGCTGCGGGCCCTCGTGCTCCAGCCGCGCATAGCTCAGGCCGGTGATGTCCAGGTCGCGCCCGCGGGTGGATTCGCGGTGCTCGTTCCAGATGGCCTCAGGGGTGTCGTAGGGAAAGAGCGTGGCCTGGCCGTTGCGGCGCGCGCTCCAGCGGGCTTCGAGCCGGTGGGCGAACTCGACCGCGATGCGCCAGTCGGCACGGGCCTCGCCGGGCGGCGCCACGGCGGCCCGCACGCGGCTGATGCGGCGCTCGCTGTTGGTGACGGTGCCTTCTTTTTCGCCCCAGGTGCTGGCCGGCAGCAGCAGATCCGCGTAGGCGCAGGTGGCCGTGGTGGCGAAGGCTTCCTGCACCACGACAAACTCGCAGCGCTCCAGTGCCGTGCGCACGGTGGCCTGGTCGGGCAGGGACTGCGCCGGATTGGTGCAGGCGATCCACAGCGCCTTGATCTCGCCGCGGGCGGCGGCCTCGAACATCTCGACGGCTGTCTTGCCCGGCGTGGCCGGTACGTCAGCCACTCCCCACAGGCGGGCGACTTCGGCACGGTGCTGCGGGTTGGACAGGTCGCGGTGCGCCGACAGCAGATTGGCCAGGCCGCCGACCTCGCGACCGCCCATGGCGTTAGGCTGGCCAGTGAGCGAGAAGGGCCCGGCGCCGGGGCGGCCGATCTGGCCGGTGGCCAGGTGGAGGTTGATGAGGGCGGCGTTCTTGGCGGTGCCGCTGCTGCTCTGGTTCAGGCCCTGGCAGTACAGCGACAGCGTGGCGCGGGACTGTCCGAACCATCGGGCGGCTTCGATCAGCGCGGCCGTCTCGATGCCGCACAGCCGGGCGCTCTCCCGGGGAGAGAAGTCGAGGACGCGGCGCCGCAGGGTCTCGAAGCCTTGGGTGTGGGCCGCGATGAAGGCCGGGTCGGTGAGCTGCTCCCACAGCAGCACGTGCAGCATGCCATGGAACAGGGCCACGTCGGTGCCGGGCTGGATGGGCAGGTAGAGGTCGGCGAACTCGGCCGTCTCGGTGCGGCGCGGATCGGCCACGATGATCTTGAGGCGCGGGTTCGCGCGCTTGGCATCCTCGATGCGCCGGAACAGGATGGGATGGGCGTAGGCCGTGTTCGAGCCGACGATGAAGATCACCTCGGCATGGTCGACGTCCTCGTAGCAGTTGGGCGGTGCATCGGCGCCCAGCGTCAGCTTGTAGGCCGCCACCGCACTGCTCATGCACAGGCGCGAGTTGGTGTCGATGTTGTTGGTGCCGATCAGGCCCTTGGCCAGTTTGTTGAAGACGTAGTAGTCCTCGGTGAGGAGCTGGCCCGAGATGTAGAAGCCCACGGCATCGGGGCCGTGGCGATCGATGATGTCGCCAAAGCGGGTGGCGGCTTCGTCCAGCGCGGTGTCCCAGCTGATGGCCTGCGGTGCCTGCCCACGGTGGGCCCGGCGCATCGGTCGCAGCAGCCGGGTGTGCGCGATGAGCGGCGCACTGGCGGTCAGGTGCAGGGTGCTGCCCTTGGTGCACAGCCGGCCGAAGTTGGCCGGATGCTCGGGGTCGCCGCGCACGCCGATGATCTGCTCGCCCTGCGACTCGATGATCACGCCGCAGCCGACCCCGCAGTAGGGGCAGGTGGAGCGCGTGTGCCGGACCGGCGCCTGTGTCATGCCGCTGCCTTCACCTCGTCCAGGGCCAGGGTGTTCAGCTCGTCCACGTCGAGGTAGACCTGGCCGGATTCGATCTTCACCGTGAACCGCTGTGTGCAGCCCTGGTCGGGCTCCCGGGCGCAGCCGTCGTCCAGACCGATGGTCCAGTTGTGCAGCGGGCAGGCCACGCTGGTGCCGAAGACGATGCCCTGGCTCAGCGGGCCGCCCTTGTGCGGGCAGCGGTCGAGCAGCGCAAAGACCTGGTCGTCGGCATTGCGAAAGACCGCCACCGCGCCGCCGACAGGGCGTTGCACGCGGCGTGCGCCCAGCCGGGGGATGTCCTCGACGTGGCAGATGGGTTTCCATTGAGTCATGTGGGGCTCCTCCTTGGGGTCAGGCGCTCAGCGCCTCGAACTGGCGGGTGTCGACCTTGGCCTTGTCGAACTCGAACCACGGATCGGGCTCGCCGTCCAGCGAGAACTGCAACCGCTCCCACAGGGCCCGGCGACCCTCGGCATCGTCGAGGATGCGCTTTTTCACGTAATCCAGGCCCACACGGCCGACATAGTGGCAGGTGCGCTCGAGGTACCAGCCCTCCTCGCGGTAGAGCTGCAAGAAGGCGCCGCTGACTTCCAGCACTTCCTCGGCCGTGCGCACCTTCACCAGGAACTGCGCCACCTCGGTCTTGATGCCACCGTTGCCCGCGATGTAGATCTCCCAGCCCGAGTCGACGCCGATCACGCCGACGTCTTTGATGCCGGCCTCGGCACAGTTGCGCGGACAGCCGCTGACGGCAAGCTTGACCTTGTGCGGGGCGTACATGCGCCACAGCGCGCGCTCCAGGTCCTTGCCCATCTGTGTGCTGTCTTGGGTGCCGAAGCGGCACCATTGGCTGCCCACACAGGTCTTGACCGTGCGCAGCGCCTTGGCATAGGCATGGCCCGAGGGCATGCCGAGATCGCGCCAGACGTGGACGAGGTCTTCCTTTCTCACGCCCAGCAGGTCGATGCGCTGGCCTCCGGTCACCTTGACGGTGGGGATCTTGTACTTGTCCACCACGTCGGCGATGCGGCGCAGCTCGTCGGCGGTGGTCTCTCCGCCCCACATGCGCGGCACCACCGAGTAGGTGCCGTCCTTCTGGATGTTGGCGTGGCTGCGTTCGTTGATGAAGCGCGATTGCGGGTCGTCCTGGGCCTCCTTGGGCCAGGTGGACAGGAGGTAGTAGTTCAACGCCGGCCGGCACGTGGCGCAGCCGTTGGGCGTGCGCCAGTTCAGGTGGCGCATCACCGCGTCGATGGTGAGCAGCTTGCTGCCGTCGGCCAGCGGCGTGCGGATGGCCTGGCGCACCTCCTCGTGGCTGTGGTCGGTGCAGCCGCACAGGGCCTTCTTCTTGGGCGTGGCCGAATAGTCGCCGCCGGCGGTGAACATCAGGAGCTGTTCCACCAGACCGGTGCACGAGCCGCAGGAGGCGCTGGCCTTGGTGTGCTTGCGCACTTCCTCCAGCGTGAACAGGCCCTTGTCCTTGATGGCCTTGCAGATGGCACCCTTGGTCACGCCGTTGCAGCCACAGACCTCGTCGCTGTCGGCCATGGCTGCGGCCTTGTTGTGGCCTTCGTGGCCGGTGTCGCCGATGTTCGATTCTCCGAACATCAGCCGGTCGCGGATGTCGTGGACGGGACGCCCCTCGCGCAGCAGCTTGAAGTACCAGGAGCCGTCGACCGTGTCGCCATAAAGACAGGCGCCCACGAGCTTGTCATCCTTGAGCACGAGCTTCTTGTAGACCCCGCCGTAGGGGTCGCTCATCACGATCTCCTCGGTGCCTTCCCCGCCCATGAAGTCACCGGCCGAGAACAGGTCGATGCCGGTGACCTTGAGCTTGGTGGACACCTGCGAGCCCAGGTAGCGCCCGATGCCGAACTGTCCGAGATGGGTGGCGCAGACCTTGGCCTGTTCGAACAACGGGGCCACCAGGCCGTAGGCCACGCCGCGGTGCGAGGCGCATTCGCCCACTGCGTAGATGCGCGGGTCGGTGACGGTCTGCATCGTGTCGGTGACGACGATGCCGCGGTGGCAGTGCAGGCCGATCCGCTCGGCCAGTTCGGTGTTGGGTCGGATGCCGGCGGCCATGACCACGAGGTCGGCCGGCACCTCCGAGCCGTCCTTGAATTGCACGGCCATGACGCGCCCGTCGGGGCCGCCGATCAGGGCCTGGGTCTGGGCACCGATCAGGAACTTCAGCCCCCGTGCCTCCAGCGACTTCTGGAGCATTCTGCCGGCTACCTCATCGAGCTGACGCTCCATCAGCCAGGGCGCGATGTGCACCACGCTGACCTGCATGCCACGCAGCATCAGGCCGTTGGCCGCTTCCAGGCCCAGCAGGCCGCCGCCGATCACCACGGCATGCCGGTACTTCGCAGCCGCCTCGATCATCGCGTTGGTGTCGGCGATGTCGCGGTAGGCGATCACGCCATCGAGATCCCTGCCTGGCACCGGCAGGATGAAGGGGTTGGAGCCGGTGGCCAGCAGCAGGCGATCGTAGGCGGCCTCGGTGCCGTCCTCGGCGCGCACGATGCGGCGGCTGCGATCGACTTCCACCACCTTCTTGCCCAGATGCAGGGTGATGCCGTTGTCCTGGTACCACGACACCGGGTTGAGAATGATCTCCTCCAGCGTCTGCTCGCCCGCGAGCACCGGCGACAGTGCGATGCGGTTGTAGTTGGGGTGCGGCTCGGCACCGAAGACCGTGATCTCGTAGAGATCGGGCGCGATCTTCAGCAACTCTTCCAGGGTGCGCACGCCGGCCATGCCGTTGCCCACCATCACCAGTTTCATCTTCTTCATTTGCCGAACTCCATCAATGAGCCTGCCCGGGCAGAAATAGCAAGGGGGATGCCACGACGCGAGGGACCGCAGCCGCCGGTGTGCACCGTTGCGGGGCTTGCGTGGCGACGCGCTTTGGGCAACAGTGCCGAGCCGTCCTTCTTTGGCGCCCGTGCGCCCTTGCATCCATGAGTTTCGACGTCGACATCGGCCATGCCAGCGAGCGCGGGGCGCGTGAGCACAACGAGGACTTCGCCGCGGTGATGCAGCCGGCGCCCTCGGACGAGATGCGCGGCCTGATCGCGGCCGTGGCCGACGGCGTGGCCAGCGCAGGTCAGGGCCGGCTGGCGGCGCAGACCACGGTGATGAGCCTGGTGCAGGATTTCCATGCCGTGCCCGAGACCTGGGACACCACGGTGGCGCTGGACCGGCTCATCGGCGCACACAACGCCTGGCTGGCCGGTCACAATCGGCGCGGCAGCGCGCAGGCAGCGGCCATGTGCACGCTCACGGCACTGGTGCTGCGCGGACACAGCTACACGCTGGCCCATGTGGGCGACACGCGGGCCTGGCTGCTGCGCGAAGGCGAGTGCGTCCAGCTCACGCAGGACCACAGTGTCGATCATCCCGACCTGCGCCATGCGCTGTCGCGCGCGATCGGTCTGGACGACCATGTGCGTGTCGACTACAGCCAGGGCGAGCTGCACCGCGGCGATGTCTTCGTGCTCACCAGCGATGGCGTGCACGGGGTGCTGCGCCGGCGCGACCTGGCGGCGCTGGCGCGCGAGGGGTCGGCCCAGGCGGCCAGCGAAGCGCTGGTGCGTGCTGCCCTGGCCGCCGGCAGCCGTGACAACGCCACGGCGCTGGTGATCCGTGTGGCCGGGCTCGCGGCCGGTCGCCTGGAGGACCTGTTGCTGCGCGGCCGCCGCCTGCCGGTGCCGCCCCGCTTGCGGGTCGGTGACACGCTGGACGGCTACACCGTCACCGCGGTGCTGGCCGACAACGGGGTGCACCGTCTCTACCAGGCGCGTGAGCGCAGCACACAGGCCCTGGTGGTGATCAAGACCCTGCACGAGGCCCGGGCGAGCGACCCCGAAGAGCGTGCGATGCTGGCCCACGAGGCCTGGCTGGGCAGCCGCGTGGCCCGCGATCGATCCAGCGGCCTGGTGCAGGTCCACGACCTGGCCGATCCCAGCGCCTTTTACGTGGTGTATGACTGGCATGGCGGCCAAACCCTGGAGCAGCTCATGGCCCGGGGGCAGCCCCTGGGCGTGCCAGAGGTCGTGGAGGCCGGTCGTGCGGTGCTGGGGGCCTTGGGGCGACTGCACCGCCAAGGCGTGATCCACCGGGACGTCAAACCGGCCAATGTGCACCGGGGCGAGGACGGCCGGTGGCGGCTGCTCGACCTGGGCGTGGCCGTCTCGGGACGCGAGCCCGAGGCCGCGCGCAGCCTGCACGCGGGCACGCCCAGCTACATCAATCCCGAACAGTGGTTGCCGGACGACCCGCTGCCGGCCGACGCCGCCAGCGACCTCTACGCGCTGGGGGTCACGCTGTACCAGGCCCTCACCGGCCGGCTGCCCTATGGCGAGGTCGAGCCCTATCAGCTCGCCCGCTTCCGCCACGATCCGCGCCCGCCTTCGCAGTGGCGCCCGGATGTGCCCGTCTGGCTGGACCACGTGGTGCTCAAGGCCGTGGCGCGCGAGCGCCGCCAGCGCTTCGAGACGGCCGAGGAGTTCGCGTTGGCGCTTGAGCGCGGGGCCTCGCGGCCCTTGCCGGCGCAGCCGCCCACGCCGTTGGTGGCGCGCGATCCGGCCGCGCTGTGGAAGATCGCGCTGGCGGTCTCCTTGCTCTTCAATGGGCTGCTCATCGTGTGGCTGCTTTTCCTGCCACGCTGAAAGCTGCCGGGGGGGAGGGGAGGTCCTCATCGCCGGCTCCGCTCACTTTGCCATGCCGCGCAGCTCGGCGCGCCCGTAGTCCTGGGGCGCGGCCTCGACGGGGACCGTGCGCGCGCGGCCTCCTCTTTCAGCCCAGGTGCGCGTCCAGCGGATCTGCACGATGCGCAGCATCACCAGCAGGCCCAGGGACAGCACAGCGAAGGAGACGAAGCCCCAGAGGTAGGTGCCGGCATACTGTTTGGACACGCCCATCGCATTGGGCAGGAAGCCGCCCCCCAGGGCCCCGATCTCGCCGATCATCGAGCCTGCGACGGCGGTGGTGAGTGGCCAGCGCAGAGGCACGAGCTGGAACAGGGCACCGTTGCCCGCCCCCAAGGCGGCGAAGCACAGCATGAAAAGCAAGGTGGTGACCACCACCGAGCCGCCGGCGAAGCCGCACAGCACCAGGGTGACGCTGACGATGAGCAGCACACCGGTGAGCGTGGTCACGCCGCCCACGCGGTCGGAGACGTAGCCACCCACCACCCGCACGGCCGATCCCATCAGCGTGGCCAACATCGTGAGCTGCCCGGCCTCCACCTTGGTCACCTTGAATTGGTCGTAAAAGTAGGTGGGCAGGAAGCTGGCCAGGCCGATGAAGCCGCCGAAGGTGACGATGTAGATCAGGCTGAAGGCCCAGCCGTCCTTCTCGAACAGGCAGGAGACGTGCTCGCGCAGGGTCTGGCGCTCACGGTCGGGCGGCTCCTTGGCGGCCCACCACATCACGACCATGGGCAGCAGCATCGTGAGGGCGGCCAGACCGTAGACCGTCTGCCAGCCGAAGTGCGTGGCCAGGGGCGGGGCGAACAGCACGGCCAGCACCGTGCCGGAATTGCCCGCCCCGGCGATGCCCATCGCCAGCCCCTTGTAGCGCGGCGGATACCAGCCGCTGCCCAGGCTCAGCGCCACACCGAAGCTGGCCCCGGCGATGCCCAGCAGCACGCCCATGGCCAGCACGCGGTCGTAGCGGTCCACGAAGAAGTAGCCGTAGACGAGGGCCAGCACGATCAGGCCCATCTCCACCATCGCGGCGTTCTTGCGGCCGATGTACTGGGCCAGCACGCCCAGCGGGAAGCGCATCAGCGCACCGGCGAGGATGGGCACCGAGATCATGAAGCCCTGCTGTGCTGGCGTGAGGTGGAAGCTCTCGCCGATGAACGGGCCCATCGCGCCGTTGAGCACCCAGATGGCGAAGCAGAAGTCGAAATAGAGAAAGGACGCGAACAGCGTCGGCCAGTGGCCGGATTTCAGGAAAGTCGTGGAGCCGGACATGACGAGCCTCGGTGAACCCGCAGCCCTGCGGGCCGGCGGGAAGGGAGGCACTGCGTTGCGCACAGCATCATGCGCAGGACCGGCGGTGCGGTGCACGGTCCGGGTGCGGCGTTGCACCCTGCGGCGGTTCAGCAACATCCGTGCCAGGGCGGGTGCTGGACGACCCGTGCCGCGGCGGGTGCGAAGCTTGCTAGACGCCCAGGGTGTGCCTCTGTCCGGAGTCTCGCCCTGAACGCCACTGCCTGCCGCCCTGTCTCCATCCTCGTTCTGGGCGAGGACCCGCTGCGCTGCGCCACCCTCGAGGCCGATCTGGGCGCCATGGGCTTTCACGTGCTTGGTGCCACCGGCTGCCACATGCTGGTGCGCGAGGCGGTGCGGCTCGCACCGGATGGGGTGGTGGGCTGGGCGGCACACCTCGACGAGGCGTGTGTACAGGCGCTGGAACGCCTGCGTGACACCGAGCCTCGCCCAGTGCTGCTGTACACGGCCGACGCGGAGGTGGAGCGCCTGGCCCGCGCGCTGCAGGCCGGGGTGCACGGCTGTGTGGTGCAGGCCTATGCACGCGAGCGGCTGCGCACCGAATGGGCGCTGGCCCGGCTGCGCTTCGAGCAAGAGCGGACCTTGCGTGAAGAGCTTGCGGCCGTGCGGCAGCGCTTCGAGGAACGCAAGCTGGTCGACCGCGCCAAGGGCCTGCTGATGCGGGCCACCCAAATGAGCGAGGACGAAGCCTTCCGGGTCCTGCGGCGCTCGTCGATGCAGGCCAACCGGCGCGTCGGCCTGGTCGCGCGCGATCTGATCGACGCTGCCCGGCACGGCGAGGCCGTCAACCGGGCCGGCCAGCTGCGCATGCTCTCGCAGCGCCTGGTCAAGCTCCATGCCCTGCGGGCCTGCGGCCTCGAGGCCGAGGACAGCCAGGCAAGGCTGGTGGCCTCCGTGCAGCGCATCGACGAGAACCTGGCGTTGCTGACACGTCATCTGTCGGCCGCCAGCTTCGGCGACTTGCTGGCCGCGGTGCAATCGGCCTGGGCGGCGCTCAAGGACGGCCTGGGCCGCACCGCCATGGTGCAGGATCTGCCCGAGGTGGATGCCCAGGCCGAGCGGCTGCTCGAGCAGGCCGAGCGGCTGACCACGATCTTGGAGCAGGCCGGCCCGGCGGCCACGCTGCACGTCATCAACGTGGCCGGACGCCAGCGCATGCTCTCGCAGCGGCTGGCCAAGCAGGCCCTGCTGGCCCACCTGCTGCCCGCGCCGCACGACAGGAAGGCCCTGGCTGAGGCGCAGGCCACGCGCCAGGCCTTCGAGCAGGCCCAGGCCTACCTGCAGGCCCTGCCGTTGGCCGGCGCGGAACTGCGTGAGTCCCTGCAGGCCGCGGCGCAGGCCTGGTTGGCCCTGCTCGACGGGGCGAGCCAGGCCCACGAAGCGGCGGGCCGGATCGCCCTGGCCCGATCCAGCGAGGCCCTGCTCACCGAACTCGACCGCCTGACCGAACGCTACGAACTGAGTCTCGAGCGGCTGCTCGGTTGAGATTTTTCTGTGCGACATGCCCCAAATAGGGGGGGTGGTCCGGATTACGCGGTTGCCGGAAGGGGTGACAATCCCCCAAAAGGCGGATGCCCCTGCCTGCAGCAGTTCCTTCCCCATGAATGACTTGATCGCCGGCTTCGCGCGGCACCGGCCGCCCCATGCGTCGATGGATGACAGTGCCGACACCGATTCGGGCGACCCGTTGGCCCAGGTTCTGGCTCAGACCCGACGCAGCGGCCTGGGCCTGGAGGCGCTGGTGCACCTGCTCCAGGCGGCCTGCGAGCAACTGCCCACCGGGGTCTTCGTCAAGGATGCCCAGGGGCGCTATCTGTTCGTGAACGCCGCTGCCGCGGCCGTGCTCGGCCATTCGGTGCACGACGTGGTCGGGCACACCGATGCGGAATTGCTCGATGCCGAGGCGGCGGCGGTCCTGAAAGAAGGGGACGAGGCGGCTCGCGCCCAGCGCCTGCCGCTGCAGCGCGAGGAAAAGCTCACCTCCCGCGCCCTGGTTTGCACCCGCATGGCCGTGCCGTTGGAAGGGCACGGCGTGGGCCTGGCCGGCCTATGGCTCGACTTCAGCGAACTGCGCCGCACGCAGGACAAGCTGCGGCACGCGCTGCATCTGCTGGAGCAGCAGCAGCGGCAGAACGAGGACCTGCGCCAGGAACTGCGCGACCAGGGCGTGCGCGACCCGCTCACCGGGGTGTACAACCAGCGTCATTTCGACGAGCAGCTTCGGCGCGAGGTCGACCTGTCGGCGCGGGAGCATCGCGAGTTCGCGCTCGTGGCCATCCAGGTCGACGACCTCGAGGATCTGGTGGCCCGTCATGGCCGGCAAGCCGCGGACCGCTGCCTGCAGTCACTGGGCCAACTGCTGCGCGGCAACACCCGCGCCATGGACGCCCCCTGCCGGATCGGGGTCGACCGCTTTGCCGTGCTGCTGTCGGGCGTGGGCCTGGCCACGGCGCATGCCCGCATGGAAGGGGTGCGCCGTCAGTGCGAGGCCCAGATCGTCATGCACGACGGCCAGGATCTGCGCTTCACCGTGTCGATGGGGGTGGCCAGCTTCCCGCACACCAGCGACGATCTGCCCGGCCTGCTGCGGCTGGCCGAGCAGGCGCTGTCGGAAGCCCGGCGCCGTGGGGGCAACGGCGTGGTGCTGGCCAGCATTCCCTTCCGGCCCCGGCCGTCCGCAACGGCGCCGGCGATCTGATCCGCAGCGCGCGAGGGCGGCTCAGCCGGCCAACCCCTTGTAGAGCATGTAGGCCGCCAGCCCGTAAAGCAGCATGGCGAAGGCGCGCTTGAGCTGCTTCACGTTCATCGCATGCGCGGCGCGCGCGCCCAGCGGGGCGAACATCACACTGGTGGCCGCGATCAGCGCCAGCGCCGGCAGGTACAGAAAGCCGAAGGCCCCGGGCAGGGCCGGCGGCAGCGACCAGCCGCCGATCACATAGCCCGCCACATTGGCCAGCGCGATCGGGAAGCCCAGCGCGGCACTGGTGGCCACGGCGTGGTGGATGGCCACGTTGCACCAGGTCATGAAGGGCACGGAGACGAAGCCGCCGCCGGCACCCACCAGGCCCGAGAGGAAGCCGATCACGCCACCGGCAGCCACCTGTCCAGCCGCACCGGGCATCTGTCGCGTGGGCTTGGGCTTCTTGTCCAGCAGCATCTGCGTGGCCGAGAAGCCCACGAAGGCCGCGAAGAACAGGGCCAACCACTGGCCCTTGAGCAGGGCGAACACCCCCGCGCCGGCCAGCAGGCCGCCCAGCACGATGCCCGGTGCCAGGCCGAGCACCAGGTCCCAACGCACGGCGCCACGCTTGTGATGGGCCCGCACGCTGGAGATCGAGGTGAACAGGATCGTGGCCATCGAGGTGGCAATGGCCATCTTCACGGCCAGTTGCGCTTCGACCCCCCGCTGCGCCAGCAAGAAGGTGAGGAAGGGCACCAGCAGCATGCCCCCGCCGATGCCCAGCAGGCCCGCCAGGAAACCCGTGAAACAGCCAAGCACCATCAGCTCGGCGATGAACAGCCATTCGAGACTCAAGACAGCTCCAGCAAGGCAAGGACGGCCCGCCATTGCTCGGGCGTGACGGGGGTGATGGACAGGCGGTTGCCCGGCTGCAACACGCGCAGGGTCGCCAGCTCGGGGCGCGTGCGCATCTCCTTGAGGGACAGCAGCCGGGTCTTGCGCACCAGCTTCACGTCGCGCAGCATCCAGCGCGGGGCCTCGGGGCGCGAGGCCGGGTCGTGGTAGGGGCTGGACGGGTCAAACTGCGTGGGGTCGGGATAGGGGTCGCTCACCACCTCCGCCAGCCCGGCGATGCCCGGCTCGGGGCAGGACGAGTGGTAGAACAGCACACCGTCGCCGATGCGCATCGCATCGCGCATGAAGTTGCGCGCCTGGTAATTGCGCACACCGGTCCACGGCACGGTCTGCCCGGGTGCGGCGGCGAGATCGTCGATCGAGCATTCGTCCGGCTCGCTCTTCATGAGCCAGTACTGCTGTTGTTTTTGCGGCATGGGCGAGAGGACGGCAGACGGGGTGTCCGCCGCGAGCCGGGAGCCGCATTCCTGAACCCAGGGGATTCAGGTGGGCGAGGTCAGCCAGGCCTCGGGTTCGTCTGACGCGAGACGATCGCACCAGCCAGGCAATGTTCCAGGCCCTTGCTCGATGAGCATCGGTTCAAGGAAATATAGAACTCCCGCGAACGCGACGGACATCGCGATTCTACGCCCGGCACGGCGGCGGGCTTGGCTGACCGGGAGGCCGTCAGAACAGGCGACCTTCCTGGCTCAAGGCCTCGTCGATGCGTGCCACCAGAGCGCGCAGCGCCTGGGCGTCGGTGGGCGAGGCCGGGTCCACCGGGCCAGTGGAAGGGGCTGGAGCCGGCGCAGGCGCTGGGCGGTTGGCCAGCTCGAAGGCGATGTTCAGCGCGGCCAGCACGGCGATGCGTTCGCGCGCCTTGACCTTGCCGGCGTCGCGGATCGCGCACATCTCCCGGTCCACTGCATTGACGGCTTCGAGCAGGGCCGCCTCGCCACCGTCGGCGCAACCCAGGATGTAGCTCTGGCCCATGATGGTCACTTCGATCTGCTTCATGAACGCTCCTGTCGGTCCTCGGTGGCCTGGGCCGGCTCGGCCGGCAGGTGTTCGAGCAGGGCATCGATGCGCGCGCGTGCCGTGTTGAGCCGCTGGCGCAGGCTGTCGCGCTCCTGGGACACCTGGCTGAGCTGCTGCTGGAGCAGTTCGTTGGTGCGCCGCAGCTCCTCGTGGCGCAGCAGCAGGCGCTCGATGCGATCGGCAAGTTCGTCGATGGTTGACATGAGGCGGCCCGTCCTTGAACAGGCATTGTAGGAGCCTGCTGCCGGTGGCGGCTCGCCGGCGCTCAGCGGGCCGGGCACAGGACTCCCTACAATGCCCCGGGCGTCCGATGCCCGCACAGGCCAATGAAGCCCGACCCCGACCTTCACCTCATTCTCGGTGGTGCCCGCTCGGGCAAAAGCCGCCATGCCGAAGCCCTGGCCCGTCAGGCCGAGTCGGCGGGGGTGCGCATCGTCTACATCGCCACGGCCTGGGCCGGCGACGAGGAGATGCGCGCGCGCATCGCCGAGCACCAAGCGCGGCGGCCGGCCTCCTGGGTCAGCCTCGAGCTGCCCGACGCCGACTTCGCGCTCGCCGACATGCTGCGCGCACAGGCGGCCCAGGACCGCTGCCTGCTCGTCGACTGCCTCACGCTGTGGCTGGCCCAGCACCTGTGCCCGCCGCCGGGCGTGCCCGCGCGTGATGCGAAGGCCGAGGTTGACGCCCTGCTCGAAGTGCTGCCGGGCCTGAGCGGCCGGGTCATCTTCGTTTCCAACGAGATCGGCCTGGGCGTCATGCCCGTGGGCGCCGAAACGCGCCGCACCGTCGATGCGCTGGGCCGGCTGCACCAGCAACTGGCCGAGCGGGCACGGCGCGTCACCCTGATGGTGGCGGGCCTGCCCCTGGACCTGAAACCTCTGCAAGGACACCGCTGATGACCCCTGCCGACCTGCCCCGTATCCTGCCGACCGAAGAGGCCCGCCTGCGCGAGCGCCTGCAGCACCGGCTGGACCGCAAGACCAAGCCGCTGGGGGCCCTCGGCCGGCTCGAAACCCTGGCGGTGCAGATCGGCCTCGTGCAGGCCAGCGAGGCGCCGGCGCTGCGCGAGCCGCAGCTCGTCGTCTTTGCCGGCGACCATGGCCTGGCACGCCAGGGGGTGTCGGCCTATCCCAGCGACGTCACCTGGCAGATGGTCGAGAACTTCCTGGCAGGGGGCGCGGCGGTGAGCGTGCTGGCCCGCCAGCACGGCCTGGCCCTGCGCGTCGTTGACGCGGGCGTGGCGCATGACTTTCCCCCGCGCGAGGGCTTGCTGATCCGCAAGATCGCCCCCGGTACGGCCGATGCCAGCACCGGGCCGGCGATGACACCTGACCAGTGCTGGGCGGCGCTGCAAGCGGGCATCGAGGTGGTGCGCGGCCTGCCTGGCAACGTGCTGCTGCTGGGCGAGATGGGCATTGGCAACACCTCGGCCGCCGCGCTGCTGTTGGCGCGCGTGGCCGCCGTGCCGCTGGCCGAATGCGTGGGCCGGGGCACCGGGCTCGACGATGCCGCTCTGGCGCACAAGCGCGCCGTGCTGGAGCGCGCCTTGCAAGTCAATGTGGCCGCCGCATCGCCCCTGGAGGCGCTGGCGGCCCTGGGCGGCTTCGAGATCGCGATGATGACCGGTGCAGTGCTGCAGGCCGCCCACGAGCGGCGCCTGGTGGTGGTGGACGGCTTCATCACCGGCGCGGCCGTGGTGGTGGCCCATGCGCTGGCGCCCGAAGTGCTCGACTACTGCGTGTTCGCGCATCGCTCGGAGGAGTTGGGCCACCGCCGCATGCTCGCCCATCTGGGCGTCGAGCCGCTGGTGGACCTGCGCTTGCGCCTGGGCGAGGGCTCGGGGGCGGCCCTGGCCTGGCCGCTCATCGTCTCCAGCGTGAAGCTGCTGGCCGAGATGGCCAGCTTCGAGTCGGCCGGGGTGAGCGAGCGCTCATGAGCCCCCTGGGCCATGAACTGCGGCTCCTGGCCATCGCCTGGCAGTTCTTCACCCGCATCCCGTTGCCGCGCGCCTGGGTGGCTCGCGCTGGCTACGCGCCCGAATGGCTGCAGGCCAGTGCACGGCACTTCCCGCTGGTGGGTGCGGTGGTGGGCGGCTTCAGCGCCGCCGTGTTCATGCTGGCCGCGCTGCTGCTGCCGCCGGCAATCGCCGTGGGGCTGGCGATGGCGGCCAGCCTGTGGATGACGGGTTGCTTCCACGAAGACGGCTGGGCCGACACCTGTGACGCCTTGGGCGGCGCGGTGAGCCGGGAGCGGGCGCTGGCCATCATGAAGGATTCGCGCATCGGCACCTACGGCACGGTGGGCCTGGTGATGATGCTGGGCCTGAAGGCAGCAAGCCTGGCGAGCCTGCCCATCGCCTGGGTGCCGGTGGCCCTGGTGCTGGCACACACTGTCTCGCGCACCGTGTCGGTGGGCCTGATCCGCGCCCTGCCCTATGGGGGCGACCCGCAGCATGCCAAGGCCAAGCCGCTGGCCACACAGTTGTCCGGCCCCGGGTGGGCGGTGGCGCTGGGCTGGGCCGCATTGGCCGCCTTGGGCGCTGCATGGGTCCTGCCACCATGGACGGTGGCTGTCGCCCTGGCCGCAGCGGCGCTGGCCGGCCTGTGGTGCGGCCGCTGGCTTCAGCGCCGCCTCGGGGGCTACACCGGCGACGGGCTCGGTGCCGCCCAACAGCTCTCGGAGCTGGCGCTCTACCTGGCCCTGGTGGCAAGCCTGCGATGGATCTGAACTTGCGCCTGTGGCGCCACCCTCGGCCTGAGGGGGCCGAAGGCCTGTGCCTGGGGCGCACCGACCTGCCCGTCGACCCGCGCCGCGCCCGGCGCCTGGCGCATCGCATCCGCCAATGGGCTCGGGGCGAGGCGGGCCCCCGCGAGGTGTGGACCTCGCCGCTGCAGCGTTGCCGCGCCGTGGGCGAGAACCTGGCGTCCTGGGGCTGGCGTCACCACCTCGACGAACGCCTGCGCGAACTGGATTTCGGCGACTGGGACGGGCGGGCGTGGGCACACATCCCCGTCGAGGCCATCGATGCGTGGTGCGCGGACCTGCGCTTTTTTCGACCGGGCGGCGGCGAGAGCCTGGACGATCTCGCGCGGCGCTGCGCCGATTTTCTCGCCGAGTGCGGCGCGCAGCGGCGCTACGTCGTCACGCACGGCGGGTGGATGACCACGGCCTGGCATCTGGCCCAGGGCCGGCCGCTGCCGGCCACGGCGGCGCTGTGGCCGGCCGCACCGGCGCATGGCCAGGCGCTGGAGCTCGTTCAGCGTGCCGCGGGTGCCGGCGTCTTGGGTGAGAACTCGCAGTAGCGCGCCACCTGGCACTGCCAGCAGCGCGGCCGGCGCGCCAGGCACACATAGCGCCCGTGCAGGATCAGCCAGTGGTGGGCATCCACGAGGTAGCGTGGCGGCACGCGTTCCAGCAGCTTTTTCTCCACCGCCAGCGGCGTCTTGCCCGGCGCCAGACCGGTGCGGTTGCTCACGCGGAAGATGTGCGTGTCCACCGCCATCGTCGGCTCACCGAAGGCGACGTTGAGCACCACGTTGGCGGTCTTGCGGCCCACGCCGGGCAGGGCCTCGAGCGCCTCGCGCGTGCGCGGCACTTCGCCCCCGTGGCGCTCGACGAGGAGTCGGCAGGTCTCCAGCAGGTGCTTGGCCTTGTTGCGGTACAGCCCGATGGTCTTGATGTAGCCGCACAGGCCGTCATAGCCCAGGGCCAGGATCTGCTGGGGCGTGTGGGCCACGGCAAAGAGCTTGCGCGTGGCCTTGTTCACGCCCACGTCGGTGGCCTGGGCCGACAGCAGCACGGCCACCAGCAGCTCGAACACACTGGTGTATTCCAGCTCGGTGTTGGGCTGCGGGTTGGCGGCCTGAAGGGTGGCGAAGAAGGCGTCGATGTCTTGCGGCGTCATGGGCCGCGATTGTGCCTGCGCGGCCGTTCAGCCGCTGCGCCGCTGCCGGGCCTTGGCCAGGGCGGCTTCGATCACCGCACGCTTGCGTTCGATCTGCGCCGGGTCGGTGAGCCGGGTCTGGGTCTCCAGATGCTCGAGCTTGTGCCGGGCCTTGGCCTCCAGCCGGTCCTGGTGCTCGCGAGCCTCCCGGGCCCGCCGTTCCTGGTGCCAGGCGTAGCGGTGGCGGGCTTCCCGGGCCTGGGCCTCGCTCCAGGCCGCCCAGCCGGTGGCGGTCGTCACCGGGGTGAGCGAGATGCAATCGACCGGACAGACCGGCACGCACAGCTCGCAGCCCGTGCACAGCTCGTCGATCACCGTGTGCATCTGCTTGTTCGTGCCGACGATGCAGTCCACCGGGCAGGCCTTGATGCACAGCGTGCAGCCGATGCACCAGTCCTCATCGATGACGGCCAGCATGCGCGGACCTTCGCGGCCGTGGGCCGCTGACAGCGGTTGCACCGGCCGGCCGGTCAGGGCGGCCAGGCGCACGATGCCCTCGGCCCCGCCGGGCGGACACTGGTTGATGTCGGCCTCGCCGGCCGCGATCGCACGTGCATAGCCGGCGCAGTCCGGGTAGCCGCAGCGCGTGCATTGCGTCTGCGGCAGCAGGGCATCGATGTCGTCGGCGTGGACCGTGTTCACGTGGCAGCGGTGGTCTTGCGGCGTGCGCTGGTGCGCGTTGCAGCCGGCGGGGCCTCCAGGGGGTTGTGCTCGTGTTTGGCGATGAAATCGCGCACCACCGGATAGACGAGCTGGCGCCAGCGCTTGCCCGAGAAGATGCCGTAATGACCAGCGCCGGGCACCGTGAAGTGCGGCTGCTCGTCCTTCGGAATGCCAGTGCACAGCTCGTGCGCAGCTTGGGTTTGGCCGGCGCCGGAAATGTCGTCCAGTTCGCCCTCGATGGTCAGCAGTGCCGTGGTGCGGATGTCCTGCGGGCGCACCAGTTCGCCGCGCACACGCCAGGTGCCGTTGACCAGCGCGAAGTCCTGGAACACCGTCTTGATCGTGTCGAGGTAGTACTCGGCCGGCATGTCCAGCACGGCGTTGTATTCGTCATAGAAGGCCCGGTGCGCCTCGGCGCTTTCATCGTCGCCGCGGATCAGGTCCATGAAGTAGTCGTAGTGCGAGCGCAGGTGGCGGTCGGGGTTCATCGCGACGAAGCCGGTGTGCTGCAGGAAGCCGGGGTAGACACGGCGGCCGGCACCGGGGTAGTTCGGCGGCACGCGGTAGATCACGTTGTGCTCGAACCACTCGTAGCTCTTGTTCATCGCCAGGTTGTTCACTGCGGTGGGCGAGCGCCGCGCGTCGATGGGCCCGCCCATCATCGTCATCGAGCGCGGCGTGCGCTCGCCGCGGCTGGCCATCAGCGAGATCGCCGCGAACACCGGCACCGTGGGCTGGCACACCGAGATCACGTGCACGTCCGGCCCGATGAAGCGGATGAACTCCTCGATGTATTCGACGTAGTCATCGAGGTGAAAGGGGCCGGCCTCCACCGGCACCATGCGCGCATCGATCCAGTCGGTGATGTAGACCTTGTGGTCCTGCAGCAGCGTGCGCACCGTGTCGCGCAGCAGTGTGGCGTGGTGGCCTGACAGCGGCGCCACCACCAGCACCACCGGCTGCTTCTTCATCTTCTCCAGCAGCGCGCCTTCGTCGGTGAAGCGCTTGAAGCGGATCAGCCGGCAAAAAGGCTTGGCCAGCGGCACCTGTTCCTGCACCGCCACGTCCACCCCGTCGACCTGGACGGTGTGGATCCCGAACTCGGGTTTCTCGTATTCCTTGGACAGCCGGTGCATCAGGTCCAGACCGGCGGCGACACGGTCGGACAGGGGCACATGGGCAAAGGGTGACAGCGGATGGCTGTAGAGCTTGGCAGCGGCGCTGGCGAACTCGGAAAAGGGACTGAGCAGAGCCCGTTGGGTCTCGTAGATCTGGTACAGCATGCGGCCCTCTTCGGTCAGGATGTTGGCGGGTGGCCTGGATCGTGCAGTGTGGGTTGCTGCACTGCATCATTCTAGGCGCGACAGGACGATCCTGTGTGAAGTCGGGCCTGGGGCAAACGCGCAGAAAGACGGTGAAAATGCGCCATTTCGGCGCATATCGCACCGAGATGTCGCCTGGGCGACATGATGGGCACCGACTCCGCGCCGGTGCCCCCGGGGGGGCTCGCTCAGAGCACCTTCGCGATGGCGCCCGCCACGTGGTCGATGTTCTTGCTGTTGAGCGCGGCCACGCAGATGCGGCCCGAGTCGACGCCGTAGACGCCGAACTCGCTGCGCAGGCGCTGCATCTGGGCCTGGCTCAGGCCCGAGTAACTGAACATGCCGCGCTGCTGGGTGATGAAGCTCATGTCTTGTGTGACGCCGGCCGCCTTCAGGCGTTCGACCAGGGCGGTGCGCATGGCCTGGATGCGCTGGCGCATGCCGGCCAGCTCCTCTTCCCAGAGCTGGCGCATGGCCGGGGTGGTCAGCACCGTGGTCACCACCTGGGCGCCATGGGTGGGCGGGTTGGAATAGTTGGTTCGGATCACGCGCTTGAGCTGGCTGAGCACCCGGTCGGCTTCTTCCTTGCTTTCGCACACCACGCTCAAGGCGCCCACCCGCTCGCCATACAGCGAGAAGCTCTTGGAGAACGAGGTGGAGACGAAGAAGTCGAGCCCGGCCGCCATGAACTGGCCGATCACCGCGCCGTCCTCGGCGATGCCGTCGCCGAAGCCCTGGTAGGCCATGTCCAGGAAGGGCACCAGGCCGGCCGCTTTCACGGCAGCGATCACCTCGGTCCATTGGGCCGGCGTGAGGTCGTAGCCGGTGGGGTTGTGGCAGCAGGCATGCAGCACGACGATGGTGCCCGCCGGGGCCCCTTCCAGCGCGGCGAGCATGCCGTCGAAGTTCACGCCGCGGCGTGCCGCATCGTAATAGGGGTAGGTGCCCACCTCGAAGCCGGCGCTCTCGAAGAGCGCGCGGTGGTTCTCCCAGCTCGGGTCGCTGATCAGCACCCGGGCCTTCGGGTTGAGCTTCTTCAGGAAGTCCGCCCCGATCTTCAGCCCGCCTGTGCCGCCCAGGCCTTGCACGGTGGCGATGCGAGCGGCCTTCACGGCGGCACTGTCGGCGCCGAAGACCAGGTCCTGCACGGCCTTGTCATAGGCGGCAATGCCGTCGATAGGCAGGTAGCCGCGGGCCTTGGGGGCTTCCAGCATCTGCTTTTCCGCGGCGGCCACACACTGCAGCAGCGGCAGCTTGCCGTTGTCGTCGTAGTAGACGCCCACGCCCAGGTTCACCTTGGCGGGGTTCGGATCGGCGTTGAATTGCTCGTTCAGCCCCAGGATGGGGTCGCGGGGCGCCATCTCGACGGTGGCAAAAAGGGAAGACATGGGCTGTCCTTGTCAGTGGAGTGAAATGCGGATCTGGGCTACGCTTTGCGATTGGGCCCTGACGCCCAGCAGACGGGAAAACCCGTATTTTAAGGTCGCCAAGCCCCCATGAACGACGTGAGCCTTGCCCACAACGCCCCGGCCGTCGCGGCCGTGGACAGCCCCGACGAGTCCCGCTTCGTCCGCTTCCCGGACTCCCCCTTCCAGCTCTACCAGCCCTACCCGCCGGCGGGCGACCAGCCTGCGGCCATCGAGGCCCTGGTCGAGGGGGTGCGCGACGGTCTGAGCTTCCAGACCCTGCTGGGCGTGACCGGCTCGGGCAAGACCTACACCATGGCCAACGTGATCGCCCGCCTGGGCCGCCCGGCCATCGTGTTCGCGCCCAACAAGACGCTGGCAGCGCAGCTGTACAGCGAGTTCCGCGAGTTCTTCCCACGCAATGCGGTGGAGTACTTCGTCAGCTACTACGACTACTACCAGCCCGAGGCCTATGTCCCGCAGCGCGACCTCTTCATCGAGAAGGACAGCTCGATCAACGAGCACATCGAGCAGATGCGCCTGTCGGCCACCAAGAGCCTGCTGGAGCGCCGCGACGTGGTGATCGTGGCCACCGTCTCGGCCATCTACGGCATCGGCAATCCCAGCGACTACCACCAGATGGTGATGACGCTGCGCGTGCGCGACAAGATGGGCCAGCGCGATGTGATCGCTCAGCTCGTGCGCATGCAGTACCAGCGCAACGAGACCGAGTTCTCGCGCGGCACCTTCCGCGTGCGCGGCGACACCATCGACGTCTTTCCGGCCGAACACTCCGAGCTGGCCCTGCGCATCGAGCTCTTTGACGACGAGGTCGAGTCGCTGCAGCTCTTCGACCCGCTGACCGGCCGCATCCGCCAGAAGATCCCGCGCTTCACGGTCTACCCGAGCAGCCATTACGTCACGCCGCGCGAGCGTGTGCTCGCAGCCATCGAGACCATCAAGGAGGAGCTGCGCCAGCGCCTGGACGAACTGGTGAAGGCCGGCAAGCTGGTCGAGGCTCAGCGCCTGGAGCAGCGCACCCGCTTTGACCTGGAGATGCTCCAGGAGGTGGGCCACTGCAAGGGCATCGAGAACTACACCCGCCATCTCTCGGGGGCGCGGCCGGGCGAGCCCCCGCCCACGCTGGTGGACTACCTGCCGCCCGATGCGCTGATGTTCCTCGACGAGAGCCACGTCCTCATCGGCCAGCTCGGTGGCATGTACAACGGCGACCGCTCGCGCAAGACCACGCTGGTCGAATATGGCTTTCGCCTGCCCTCGGCGCTGGACAACCGGCCGCTGAAGTTCGAGGAATTCGAGACCAAGATGCGCCAGGTCATCTTCGTGTCAGCTACCCCGGCCGACTACGAGCAGCGCACCTCGGGCCAGGTGGTCGAGCAGGTCGTGCGTCCCACCGGCCTCATCGACCCGGTGGTCGAGGTGCGCCCGGCCACCCACCAGGTGGACGACGTGCTGAGCGAGATCCGCCTGCGGGTGCAATCCGGCGAGCGCGTGCTCATCACCACCCTCACCAAGCGCATGGCCGAGCAGCTCACCGACTACCTGGCCGACAACGGCGTCAAGGTGCGCTACCTGCACTCCGACGTCGACACCGTCGAGCGCGTGGAGATCATCCGCGACCTGCGTCTGGGCAGCTTCGACGTGCTGGTGGGCATCAACCTGCTGCGCGAGGGCCTGGACATTCCCGAGGTGTCGCTGGTGGCCATCCTCGACGCCGACAAGGAGGGCTTCCTGCGCTCGGAGCGCTCGCTGATCCAGACCATCGGCCGGGCCGCGCGCAACCTCAATGGCAAGGCCATCCTCTATGCCGACCAGATCACCGACTCGATGAGGCGGGCCATCGACGAGACCGAGCGACGCCGCGCCAAGCAGCTCGCTCACAACCAGGCCCAGGGCATCACGCCGCGCAGCGTGGTCAAACAGGTCAAGGAGTTGATCGACGGCGTCTACTCCGACAAGTCCGGCAAGGACGACCTCAAGGCCGCCCAGGCCGTTGCCGAAGTCGAGACCCTGTCCGAGAAAGATCTGGGCAAGCGCATCAAGCAACTGGAACGGCAGATGCTCGAACATGCTCGCAACCTCGAATTCGAGAAAGCCGCCCGCGTGCGCGACCAGCTCGCCGTGCTCAAGGAGCAGGCCTTCGGCGCCGCCGTGGGCGATCCCATCGTGCCGCTGCGGTCGTGAACGGAGGACGCCCATGCCCAGCGTGAGCGTGCTCTTCGTGTGCACCGGCAACATCTGTCGCTCCCCCACTGCCGAGGCGGTGGTGCGCCATCGACTCGAAAGCGCCGGGCTGGCCGATCAGGTGCATCTCGACTCGGCGGGCACCCATGGCTACCATGTCGGCAGCCCGCCCGACCAACGATCACAGGCCCATGCGGCGCGCCGAGGCTACGATCTCAGTCGCCTGCGGGCGCGCCAGGTGGATGCGGCGGACTTCCAGCGTTTCGATCTGATTTTGGCCATGGACCGAGGCCATTTGCGCTGGCTGCACGAGGCGTGTCCGCCATCCGAACGCCACCGGCTGCGGCTGATGATGGAATTTGCCCCTGCGCCGCGGCGCGAGGAGGTGCCTGACCCCTATTACGGCGGGCCGGCCGGCTTCGAGCTGGTGCTCGATTGCCTGGAGGCCGCGGCTCAAGGGTTGGTGGCGCATCTGCACGCGCGGCTGACATCGAACCTGGGGAACTTCCGGACCCAAACTTGACCAAAAAACTAGGCTTCAGGCATAATCGAGTAAATCACTCGGATTCAACCGAGGGTTAACCCGGACCGAAAAGCCTTGTTTGGGTTCAACCGTTTCGCCCCTGGGTGAAAGCACAAGGAGTTCGACATGCGTCTTACCACCAAAGGCCGCTTTGCCGTCACCGCCATGATCGATCTCGCGCTGCGAGAGCATCAGGGCCCGGTGGCCCTGGCCGCCATCAGCCAGCGCCAGCAAATCTCCTTGTCGTATTTGGAGCAACTGTTTGGCAAGCTGCGCCGCCACGAATTGGTCGAGAGCACCCGAGGCCCGGGCGGCGGCTACTCGCTGGGTCGCAAGGCCGAGGACATCACCGTTGCCGACATCATCGTCGCGGTGGACGAGCCGATCGACGCCACCGGTTGCGGTGGCAAGGAAAACTGCATGGGCGAGGACCAGGGCCGCTGCATGACCCACGACCTGTGGGCCAGCCTGAATGCGAAGATGATCGAATACCTCGACTCCATCACCCTGCGCAAACTGGTCGAGGATCAGCTCGCCCGCGGCGTGTCGATCGAGGAGCAGCCGGTCAAGCGGGCCATCTCCAGCCAGCCGGTCGTCAAGCCGATCAAGGTCAACGCCCCCAATTCGGTGTTTGCCCTGGGCAACGCCTTTTCGAAGTAAGCCCCGCACCCACGCCAGCAGGGGCTTTGCGGCCCCGCCTTGCAAGCCGACATGGACATGACCCCGCATTTCCCGATCTACATGGACTACGGCGCCACGACGCCGGTGGACCCGCGCGTGGTGGACGCGATGATCCCCTGGCTGCGTGAGCATTTCGGCAACCCGGCCTCGCGCAGCCATGCCTGGGGCTGGGAGGCAGAAGAAGCCGTCGAGAAGGCCCGCGCCCAGGTGGCCGAGCTGATCGGCGCTGATCCGCGCGAGATCGTCTGGACCTCCGGGGCCACCGAGTCGAACAACCTCGCGCTCAAAGGCGCGGCCCACTTCTACAAGGGCAAGGGCAAGCACCTGGTGACGGTCAAGACCGAACACAAGGCCGTGCTCGACACCATGCGCGAACTCGAACGCCAGGGCTTCGAGGTGACCTACCTCGACGTGCAGGAAGACGGCCTGCTCGACCTGGACCGCTTCAAGGACGCGCTGCGCCCCGACACCATCTTGGTCTCGGTGATGTTCGTGAACAACGAGATCGGCGTGATCCAGGACATTCCGACCATTGGCGCGATGTGCCGCGAACGTGGCATCGTCTTCCACGTCGATGCGGCCCAGGCCACCGGCAAGGTCGAGATCGATCTGTCCACGTTGCCGGTGGACTTGATGAGCCTGGCTTCGCACAAGACCTACGGCCCCAAGGGCATCGGTGCGCTCTACGTGCGACGCAAGCCGCGGGTGCGCCTGGAGGCCCAGATGCACGGTGGCGGCCACGAGCGCGGCATGCGTTCGGGCACCTTGCCCACGCACCAGATCGTCGGCATGGGCGAGGCCTATCGCATCGCCAAGGCAGAGATGGGCACCGAGATCGAGCGCATCCGCATGCTGCAGCAGCGCCTGCTCAAGGGCCTTCAGGACATCGAGCAGGTCTTCATCAACGGCCATCTCGAAAAGCGCGTCCCGCACAACGTGAACGCCTCGTTCAACTTCGTCGAGGGCGAATCGTTGATCATGGGGATCAAGGGCATCGCGGTGTCCTCGGGTTCGGCCTGCACCTCGGCCAGCCTGGAGCCCAGCTATGTGCTGCGTGCGCTGGGCCGCAGCGACGAACTGGCGCATTCGAGCCTGCGCATCACCATCGGCCGTTTCACCACCGAGGAAGAGATCGACTACGCGGTGGCCACGCTCAAAGACCGTGTGGCCAAGCTGCGAGAATTGTCCCCGCTGTGGGAGATGTACCAGGACGGCGTGGATCTCAGCACGATCCAGTGGACCGCCCATTGACACAGTCAGAGCAGTAGTTGGAGAGCGACCATGGCATACAGCGACAAAGTCATCGACCATTACGAGAACCCGCGCAATGTCGGTTCCTTCGACAAGGGTGATTCCAACGTGGGCACCGGCATGGTGGGCGCCCCGGCCTGCGGTGACGTGATGAAGCTGCAGATCAAGGTCAATCCGGCCACCGGCGTGATCGAGGATGCCCGCTTCAAGACCTATGGCTGCGGCTCGGCGATCGCCTCGAGCTCGCTGGTTACCGAATGGGTCAAGGGCAAGACCCTGGACGAAGCCATGAGCCTCAAGAACACCCAGATCGCCGAGGAACTCGCGCTGCCCCCGGTGAAGATCCATTGCTCGATCCTGGCCGAAGATGCCATCAAGGCGGCGGTGAACGACTACAAGGCCAAGGCCGGGGCGGCCGCGGCGCAGACCCATTGACACCATGGCCGTGACCCTGACCGAGGCGGCTGCCCGCCACGTGGCCCGTTACCTGAGCCGTCGCGGCAAGGGGGTGGGCGTGCGCCTGGGCGTGAAGACCACCGGCTGCTCGGGGCTGGCCTACAAGCTCGAGTACGCCGACGAGGTGGCCCCCGAGGACCACGTCTTCGAGGGCCACGGCGTCAAGATCCTGGTGGATCCCAAGAGCCTGCCCTACCTGGAAGGCACCCAGCTCGATTTCGTGCGCGAGGGGCTGAACGAGGGCTTCAAATTCAACAATCCCAACGAGAAGGACCGCTGCGGCTGCGGAGAGTCCTTCCGCATCTGAGCGGCGCCTGATTCCATCGCGCTTGCCGGGCGGGCCGCGGCCCGCCCGGGATGCAGCGTGTCCTGCGGCCCTTCGACCATGAATCTCCAGGCCAACGACTTCGAGCTCTTCGGGCTGCCTGCGCGCCAGGCGCTGGACCGGGCAGAACTGGAGGCGCGCTGGAAGTCCCTCCAGGCCCGTGTGCATCCCGACCGTTTCGCCGCCGAGGGGGCTGCCGCTCAGCGCGCGGCGATGCAATGGGCCGTGCGGGTCAACGAGGCCTACCACCGCCTGAAGGACCCGCTGCGCCGCGCGGCCTACCTGTGCGAACTGCGCGGCGCCTCGATCGGGGCGCACAGCAACACGGCCATGCCGCACGACTTCCTGATGCAGCAGATGGCCTGGCGTGAGACGCTGGACGAGGCCGCCGACGAGGCCGCGCTGCAGGCCCTGGCCGACGAGGTGCAGGCCGAGCGTGCCCACCGGCTTGCTGCACTGCAGGCCCTGCTGGACGAGCAGGGCGACGCCCAGGCGGCGGCAGACCAGGTCAGAGCCCTCATGTTCATCGAGCGCTTTGCCGAGGAGGTCGAGCGCCGCCTCGACGGCCTGGGACAATAGGCGCTGCCGACTCCTGGCGCAGCCTCGCCCCGGGGCCCTATTCCGACACCACGCTTTTTCATGGCACTCCTGCAGATCTCCGAACCCGGCCTGTCGCCCGACCCGCACCAGCGGCGTCTGGCGGTGGGCATCGACCTGGGCACCACCCATTCGCTCGTGGCCGCGGTGCGCCATGGCGTGCCCGAGTGCCTGCCCGATGCCCAGGGCCGTGTGATCCTGCCCTCGGCCGTGCGCTATCTGGGGCAGGGGCGGCGCGCGATCGGCCACGAGGCGCTGGCGGCGCAGGGCCAGGACCCCGAGAACACCATCGTCTCGGTCAAGCGCTTCATGGGCCGGCGCCTGGCCGATATCGAGGGCCGCGAGAAGCTGCCCTACCACCTCATCGACCGGCCGGGCATGGTGGCGATCGCCACCCGCGAGGGCGAAAAGTCGCCGGTGGAGGTGTCTGCCGAGATCCTGGCCACGCTGCGCCAGCGCGCCGAGGACAGCTTCGACGACGAGGTCTTCGGTGCGGTCATCACCGTGCCGGCCTATTTCGATGATGCCCAGCGCCAGGCCACGAAGGACGCGGCCCGGCTGGCCGGCCTGAACGTGCTGCGCCTGATCAACGAGCCGACGGCGGCGGCCATTGCCTACGGGCTGGAGCATGGCTCCGAGGGACTGTATGCCGTCTACGACCTGGGCGGCGGCACCTTCGACATCTCGCTGCTGCGCCTGTCCAAGGGGGTGTTCGAGGTCGTGGCCACCGCCGGCGATACCGCGCTGGGCGGGGACGACATCGACCACGCCTTGGCCGACTGGGCACTGGCCCAGGCGGGGCTGCTGGCGCGATCGGCGCAGGACAAGCGCGCGGTGCTGGTGGCTGCGCGCCGGGCCAAGGAAGCCCTGTCCTCGGTGGAACGCACGGTGATGCAATGCCCGGTGGGAGAGCGCGACCTGGAGCTGGCCGTCACGCGCGAGCAGCTCGAGGCGCTGGCCCGCCCGCTGGTGGAGCGCACGCTCGCCACGGTGCGCAAGGTGCTGCGTGATGCCAAGGCCCGGGTCGAGGACGTGCACGGCGTGGTGATGGTGGGAGGCTCCACCCGCATGCCCCTGGTGCGTCAGGCCGTGGGGGCCTGCTTCGGCCGCGACCCGCTCGTCAATCTCAATCCCGACGAGGTGGTGGCGCTGGGGGCGGCCATCCAGGCGCATGCGCTGGCCGGCAACGCGGGTGCGCAGGAGCTGTTGCTGCTCGACGTGATCCCGCTGTCGCTCGGGCTGGAGACCATGGGCGGGCTGGTGGAGCGCATCATCCCGCGCAACAGCACCATCCCCACCGCGCGGGCCCAGGACTTCACCACCTTCAAGGACGGCCAGACCGCCATGGCCATCCACGTGGTGCAGGGCGAGCGCGAGCAGGTCGAGCACTGTCGCTCGCTGGCGCGCTTCGAGCTGCGCGGCATCCCGCCGATGGCCGCCGGCGCGGCGCGCATCCGCGTGAGCTTTGCGGTGGATGCCGACGGGTTGCTGCAGGTGTCGGCCCGCGAGGAAACCTCGGGCGTGGAGGCGACCGTCAGCGTCAAGCCCAGCTATGGGCTGAGCGACGAGCAGATCGCCCGCATGCTCCAGGAAGGCTTTGCCACGGCCGAGGCCGACATGAAGGACCGGGCGCTGCGCGAAGCCCGCGTCGAAGCCGAACGCCTGCTGCTGGCCACGCAGTCGGCGCTGAACAAGGACGGCGACTTGCTGTCGCAGGCCGAGCGGCAGGCCATCGACGCCCTGATGCAGCGTCTGCGCGACGTGGCCGCCGGCGACGATCACCATGCGATCGAGGCGGCCGCCCAGGCGCTGGCCGAAGGCACCGAGGCCTTCGCCGCCGAGCGCATGAACCGCAGCATCCGCGATGCGCTGTCGGGCCGCCGGCTCGACGAGATCTGAAGTCCCCGCGAGAACCCCATGCCCGTCATCAAGATCCTGCCGCACAGCGAGTACTGCCCCGAAGGTGCCGAGATCGAGGCGCCTGCCGGCACCTCGATCTGCGAGGCATTGCTCGACCACGACATCGAGATCGAACACGCCTGCGAGATGAGTTGCGCCTGCACGACCTGCCACGTGATCGTGCGCGAGGGCTACGAGTCGCTCAACGAGCCCGACGAGAACGAGGAGGACATGCTCGACCGCGCCTGGGGACTGGAGCCGCAGTCGCGTCTGTCGTGCCAGGCCATCCTGGCACAGAAGGACGTGACCATCGAGATCCCGAAGTACTCGATCAACCACGCCAAGGAAAAGCACTGAACCGGCCGGGTCGAACCGGGATAATCGCGGCATGACCCGCCAGATCTTCTTCGACACCGAGACCACCGGCCTGAACCCCGAGGCGGGCGACCGCATCATCGAGATCGGCTGTGTGGAGTTCGTGAACCGGCGCCCCACCGGGAACAACAAGCACTTCTACATCAACCCCGAGCGGGCCAATCACGAGGATGCGGTCAAGATCCACGGCCTGACCGACGAATTCCTGGCCGACAAGCCGGTCTTCGCCGCCATCGTGGACGAGCTGATGGCCTACCTCGAGGGCGCCGAGGTGCTGATCCACAACGCCAGCTTCGACCTCGGCTTCATGGATGCCGAGCTGCGGCGCCTGGGCCGGCCGCGCTTCATCGAGCACCGCCTGACGGTGACCGACACGCTGCTGATGGCGCGCGAGATGTATCCGGGCAAGTCCAATTCGCTGGACGCGCTGTGCCGCAGGCTGGAGGTGGACAACTCCAACCGCAGCCTGCACGGGGCGCTGCTGGACGCGGGCCTGCTGGCCGAGGTCTATATCCAGATGACACGCGGCCAGGAGTCCTTGGTCATCGACGCCGACGAAGGCGGGACGGCGCACGTGGAGGTCGCTCGCATCGACCTGCGCCAGTTCACGCTGCCGGTGCTGGCCGCCACTGAGGCCGAAGCGGCGGCGCACGAGCAAGTGCTGGAAGAACTCGACAAATCTTCCAAAGGCAAGACACTCTGGCGAAAACTTATGGCATAATCTCGGTCTTTCGGGAGAACTGCACTGCAGCCTCCCATACCGGATCACCGGGTGGTTAGCTCAGCGGTAGAGCACTGCCTTCACACGGCAGGGGTCGCAGGTTCGAACCCTGCACCACCCACCAAGTAAATCAAGCACTTAGCGAGCCCTTCGGGGCTTTTTTCTTGGGCTGGTGTAACTGCTGGTGAAAAACTCCCAGCCGCTGCATCGCCTCCCGCTTGTGGTCCACCAGCCTGTGCGCGTAGCGCTCGGTCGTTTTCACCGAGGTGTGCCCCAGGATGTCGCGCACCACGTCCAGCGGCACGCCCAAGTCCAGCATGATCGTTGCGCACGAGTGGCGCAGGTCGTGGAAGTGCACATGTGGCATCCCTGCCGCTTCCCTGGCGCGCCGGAATCCCGTCTTGACCCCCTCGAAGTTGATCGGCAGCGGCAAGCCGGCCAGCCACGGCCGCAGCGCCGGCACGATGGGGACTTCCCGGTAGCGCAGCGTCTTGGTGTTGCCCGCCTGGATGCGGATCACGTCCTCGCCGATGTCCTCGGCCTTGATCTTGCACACCTCGCCTCGCCGGCACCCGGTCAGCAGTGCCACCCAGATGGCCGTGCGCACGTTCTCGCTGGCATGGTCGGCGATTTTCTTGACCTCCTCCATGCTCAGGTACACCGTGCGCTCGTTGTTCTCGGGCAGGCGCTTGACGTGGGCGCTGTAGTCCACTGGGGTGCGGCCGCTTTCCCATGCGAGTTTCAGCGCCTTCTTCAGCGTGCCAAGGCTTCGATTGATGGTCGCCGGCGCGTATGAGCCGGTCATGTCGCGCACGATGTGGGCTGCGGCCTGGCGGGCCTCTGAGGCACGGTAGCGCTCGATCCACTGCCCGATGCGCAGCGCGTGATAGCGCGCGGTCTCAGGGCTGCGAAGGGTCTTGAGGTGCTGTAGGTACAGCGCCATGACTTCGGTCAGTCCTGGATCGCCAGGGACAACCGGCGCGCGGCCTCGGCCGATGGCGCTTCGCAGCTCGGCCTCGATTCGCTTGGCCTCACTCGCAGGTGTACCCGGCGGCAAGCGTCTGTGAACTCGTTGATAGTTGACGCAGACACTGATCTCCCAACCGCCGGACGGCGTTCTCTTGACAGGCATGGATAGGTCTCCCGCAACCAGGTTCGGCATTCCTCCAGATCGTAGCGCCGCCCCCTGGCCCCGATGGGCACGGAAGGCATGCCTTCGGTCGAAAGCCGGTACACTTGGCGCTCGCTGATTCCGAGCCGCGCCGCAACCTGTGCGGCGGTGAGAAGTGAGGCGCTCACGGTGATTCGTCCTCCTTGGCTGAGCCCTCGGCCGAGTCCCGATCGTCTACAGAACCCCAGGGCTCGTATTCCTGCCGCTTCGGCATGGGCCAGGGCTCTTCGTCCATCTCCGCCCAGGCGATGTAATCTCGCTCGCGGGCTTCCTTCATCTGCTTGCGGATCGCGGATTTCATCGCTGCCGCTCCTTCAGTCTGCGCAGCTTGTGCGCGGCCACGCTCGCAACGTCTTTCAGCGCATGGTCGAGCGCCGCCAAGTCTGCGTTGATGTCGGCCATATGCGTCACCCTTCCAAGCTCGCCCACCACGCCCGCACTTCGTCAGGGTCGTACCACGTGTTGCGCTGGCTTGCGGTCTTGTGGTCGCCGGTTCTGTAAATCGGACGCGGTGCGCCTTTGCAGCGGCTCAGCTTCGCTTGCAATGTCCGATGCTCCACACCAAATTCTTCAGCGAGTTCACGCAGGCTGCGCAGCGGCTTGCGTGCGCCGCCATTGCGAACGCGCTGGAAGAACTGCGGCAGGCTCTCCCCTTGCGTGATGGACTTGCTGATACTGACGCGGCGAGTCATGCCTTCACCCTCTCAAACTCGATCACCCACACCCACGGATTGGCGTCCCACGAGCCGGGGCCATTGATGGATTCCCACAACGTGCGGTAGGATTCGGTGGGGAAGTTGAGCATCGGCGCGCACTTGGCTTCGGCGTCGCTCAGCGAGTAATTGCGCCAGTAGCGGTCGCCCTCCACGAAAGCACCATCAATTCCCTCCGCGATCGCATCGGCCTCGCTGATCTCCTGCAACCGCTCGACGCGCACGCCAGTGATTTCCAGCGTGATTCGGCTGGCCCAGCGGGGCATGTGGATCGGCGGGACCGTCGCGCCTTCCATGCCGCGATACGAGTAGATCTGCACCCATCGATCCGATGCTTCCCGCGTGTTTGCGATGGGCATGAACTGCCCATCCGCCACGTAGCGCACGCCACACAGTCCTTCATCGCCGATGGCTTCGGCGCGGCAAGTCTCCCTCACCCACAGCCGATCCCCTGGGGACCCGTAGGGGCACAAGGCAAGAACCGGAAACCGATCTGCGTCCACAGTTGCCATGTGGTGAGGCTTCACGAGCCGCCGATCTTGCGTCTTTCGATCCGCGAGGATCGCGCGAACCTCCTCGCCGCTGAAGATGATGGGGCGCTCGGTCATGTCTCCTCCTTGTCGCCTTGGGCGTACCACCAAGCCCACCCCAAGGCCCAATGCCACATGCGGCCCTTTGGCAGCAACGGCCACCAATTCATGACTACGTGCCAGCACGCCTACCCAAGCAGCTTTCTCATTTCACGCTCCCTTTGTGCCGCTTGCGGCACCAAACGATTCCGGATCGCAGTCGGGGCACGAAAGGCAGCCAGCGGCTTCGCAGGTCTTTTCGTCTCGCGCGCGGTCGATGGCGTCGTCGAGTTCTTGACCAACGAGGCACACGACATCATCAGGCGTGCGAGCGGCCACGACGGGCATGTCATCAGGCAAACCGCAAGTCACGTCCCGCAGCCACCGATACCGCTCCGCATCCGCCCGCATCTGGCGCAGGTACTCGATCAGTTCGTCTTGCATCCGCTTGCCGTCGTCTCCGACCGCTTCGCGGATGCGGGCCAGCAGTGATAGCGCCCCTGTTGCTTCAATTCGTGCGGCGTTCATGCTGTCGATGAGCCCCAGATACTTCTCCCATGCCGCATCGACACGATCGTCGTCGCCTCGGTTGGCGCAGAACCCGCGCATCACAACCAGTTCACGCGCAAGCGGGCAGCCTGCTTTTCCAAAGGCACGGATACGCTCCGCGTTGGTCATCTCTGATTTGCCGCTCATCTTTCTCACTCCTCCGAGAACAGTTCCCCTTGCCGCGTCTGTTCGATCTCATCCAGCCACCGAAGCACTTTCTCGCCATGCTCCTCCCACAAGGCCGAACGCTCGATGCGGCTCCGCATGTATGTGGCTGCGGCTAGGATGGCTTCCTCTTTTGTGCCAGCTTGGTGCTGCCAATTCGGAAGCGCGGCAAACCCTTCCCCGCCGTGCGTGGTCATGAAAGACGCCCCCCAGTACCAGACACCATCAATGCACTGGCATTCAATGCTGGCGCGCGGTAAGTCAAGAACGCACTTGCCAATCGGCCGGCCGCCCATCTCCAGCCTGGCGTATCGGCCCTGATCAGGGTGGCTGTCGTCGTCCGACATGATCCAGATGCCATCGCCTTCACAGGAAGGCCACAGGCGAAGCCCGTTTTTCTCCGCCGTTCGCCTCAGATCCACGGGGCACAAGCATTCGTGCGGCAGCATGTCGGCGTCGGTGTAGCCGCAGGATGAATCCGCGACGATCGTCCCTTCGCTGCCGAGCGCTTCGCGTAGCGCGCCGATGGTGTCGATCCGCGAGCCGCGAAAGATCACTTCTTCGCACATCATCTGCCCTCCTTGAATACCACCGTCACGCCATCCTCAGCGCGGTGCACCTCGGCCAGCCCGCGCCACTCCAGGTGCGCGAGGGCGTCATCCAGGTAGGGGTCGGCCTTGATCTGCTCGCGGGTGATCGTCCAGCGCTTGGGCCCTGGCGAGTGGCCCTCGGTGCAGATGACCGACTCGGCCGCGTCGTCGGTCAGGCGCAGGGCGCGATCGCTGTGAACAGGATCGGCGATCCGCGATTCCTGAAGACGGGAGCGCATCAAGTCCCGGATGATGGCTGCTGCGTCGGTGAGCGCTGCGTAGAGCACAGCGTCGTCTTTGTGCTGCTCGGCCAGCCCCGAGCACACCCGAGCGTGTGAGGCGGCCTCCTCAAGCGTGGTCGAGGCCTGCGGCTGCGCCACATCGATGGCCGCTTCCATGGCCCGGATCGCCTGACGCCACTGCTCGAGCGCCTCGTGGGCCGAGGCCCACCAGCGCGACTGCACGGCGGCGTCGCGCGTGTCCAGTAACAAACATTCGAGCTCCAACGCCAGACGTGCGCCGGGGGTGAAAAAGTCGATGTCATCCACGATCAACCCTCAACCGTTCGCGCAGGGCGGCGCATGTGTTTCGAGACCAACCCCGATTGCGAGGGGATTAAGACGCATCACCGCTGCGCTCGGCCACGGCCATGGATTCGGCGAACCAGTCGTCTGGTGCGCCGGCCTCCTCCTGCCTCACCGGCTGCGGCTCGGGCACGATTTCGCCCGTCTCCGCGTCCACGGTCATCGGCGCCAGGGCGTTGGCTTGCGGCAGGCCCATCTCCGCGCGCTCGTCGGCTTCGATGGCAGCGGCCAGCTCCACGCTGATGGGCAGCCACTTGAACAGCCGCCGCACCACGGTCTTGAGCGCCATCTGCTCGAAGTGCGTGACCCACGGGCCGCTGCTGCCCGCGCGGGACTGCGCGCGCACGGCCTCGACCTCGCGGCGGCTCATCACCTCGAATTGCACGCCGCCGTCCTTGAGCTTGGCGACGGAGTAGACGAACCGCAGCTTTTCAGGCTGGGTACGCGCCGGGTTGTCGAAGTCGGGGACGTGGCGCAGGTTGCTGTCCAGTCCCAGGGTCACCTCGAAGGTGTCGCCCTCGTACACGGCGCGCGCCTCGATGCTGACGATCTGGCCGGAGCGGCGCGCCAGGTCGATCATGCCCCGGTAGCCGACGATGAACTGCACCTCGGTGCGGCCCGCCTTGCGGTTCTCGAAAGGGATCAGGTAGGCGTGCCCGAGCGGGCCGCCCGGCTCGAGACCAAGCTGAGCGCAGGTCATCAGCGCGCCAAGGAAGCTCGTCTGGTCGCAGCGCGCCAGCGCCGGGTTTTTGCGCACTTCGGTCAGCGCCACGCGCGCCAGGCGCTCTGCGGTCACATGCCGGGGCAGCGCAAGCTGCATCTGCTGCTTGATCTTTGGGTCGGTCAGCAGTGCGGCAATGTCGCCGCCTGCGGGCTTGCGGGCGGCTGGCGTTTGGCCGGTCACGGCGGCCTTCAGTGCGGTGGTCATGGTCAAATTCCCTTCCGAAAGATTTCGTGCCTGATCCGGTCCTTGTCGGAATCGCTGTAAAGCCCGCGCATACGGGCCACGATATCGACGACAGCATGCTCGACGACGGCAGAGACGCCTCTGACTACCGCCCGTTGCATTTCCTTGGCGATGGCTTGCGTCAGGGCCTCTGTGTCAACCTTGCTCAGACCCTCTCGTACCGCCGCGCCGATCGATTCGATGGTGACGGCGCCAGCGATCGTCTGCGCGATCGCGCTCTGCATCTCGTAGCCACCGATGGCTTTCTCGATCGCCTTGGTGGCAACTTCCTGCATCGCGGCTTGCACGACCGCCTGGTCAACTTTGATTTCCATGTCTACTCCTTGAGAAGGAACCGGCGGCTGCCGGGGGTTTCGGTGGTGAATTGCTCCACCAACTCAGCTGGCGGCACCGGCCAGTGGTGGTGCACCAGCGCTTTCCAGTCGGTGCGGCGCGCTGGCTTCGTGGCCTTCCAGGTCGCCAGCGGCTGGCCGTTGAACGTGAGCGCGGATCGCTCGCCCAGGGCCAGCTTGATGCGTTCGACGGCCTCCTCGTAGCGAGCTTCGGCGTAGGCCATGTCGTTCTTGGCCGCACGCGCCGCGCTGTAGGCGGCGAGCAGCTCGTCGTCGGCCTCGACCGCCTCGCCGTTGTCAGCCGGGAACAGCCGCTCGACGTCTTGGGCACTGGCGGGCTGCGGCGGCTGCCCCTTGATCACGTGGTGGTGCCAGAAGTCGTAGGCGCGCTCCAGCATCCCGGCGACGGTCTCGTCGTCGCGCTCGATGCGACGGATGACGAGGCGCTGTCCACCGATGAGGGCGGCCACGTCCGCCCAGCGCTGGCCGGTGATGGCCAGGTACCACATGACCTGCGCCTGGTAGTGCACCGGCACCGCGTCCTCATCACCGTCGCGGCCCCACTCGCCGGCCTTGTAGGCGCTAGCGGTCTTGACCTCCAGCAGCCCTTGCGCACCCAGCAGCGTGCCGCCGTCGTCGGCCACGCGCACGCGGCTGCCGTCGATCACGACGGCGCGGTCAACGTTGCCGATGGCCCACTCGTGCGCCGGGTGGCGCAAGATGCGGTTGACGCGCTGGATGTTGTGCTCGGTTCGCTCGGCGTATTCCCTGGCGACGACATCCTCCAGCAGTGCGCCCCAGCGCACGGCCTCGGCATCGCCGATGGTGTCGTCGGTGGACCGGCCGGTCTTTTCCAGCCACACATCCACGGCGGTTTTCCAGGGCGACAGGCCCAGGATGGCGGCGATGTCGCTGCCGCCGATGCCAGATCGGCGCTCGGCGAGCCACTCGGCGCGATCAGCGGCGGCGTTCATGGCTGTTCTCCTTGACAAAAGGCGATGGCGCCAGCAGGAAGGCCGCCAGCGCCGCAAAGAAGCGCCGCGCCCGGCTGACATACACGGGCCGCGAGGTGGCGCGGCGCGCGGGCTCGATCTCGTCCAGGCTGCGCGGGTAGCGCTTCACGGTGGGCCAGCCGTCGCCGTGCAGCGGCCGGCCTGCGCCGATGCGCGCGAAGCCCTCAGAGGTGTGCAGGCCCTCGATGGCGGCATGCCGTTCGGTGCGGGGTGCTTTCATCGCTCAGGCCTCCCGCAGGTCGAGGTCGGCCAGCTCTTCGGCCCAGGTGCGGGCGTAGCGCGCCGCAATCGCGCGGCGCAGTGCGGCCACCTCGGGGCAGGGGCTGTGCTGCAGCAGGTGCAGCAACTGGCCGAGCACGTCGTCGTACTCCAGCGTCTCGTGCACGGCCTCGGCCAGGCTTTGCGTGACGATCACATCGCGGCCCCGCGTGAGGCCGCGCAGCACATAGGGAAGCCGCACTGCGCCCGCCCCGCCGGTCATGCCGGCCAGCATGGCGATTTCGAGCTCCTGGGCCCAGCGCCGCACGGCGGCGGTCTCGGCCTCGATGCGGCGCTCGTGAGCGTCGAGCGCAGGGAATCTCAGGACTGGCATCTCCGTCTCCTGGTAGGTGATGGAGGTATTACACCAAATGGTGTTTGAGCAGTCAACACCAAACGGTTTTATTTTTTTTGGCACCCCCTTCAGGGGGATACGGTTCGCCGGGCGGCGTCCACGTGCTGGGGCCGCCTACAATGGCGCCATGACCGCTGCCCGCCTGACTTATGACGGCCCCGCCTTGCAAGCGCACACGATGGATGTGCGGCTGCTGGCCCCGGCGCTGCTGGCCTTCGGCGACTTGGCCGAGGAGGCCGCGCGCACGCTGTGGGGCGAGCAGGTCTCGGTGAAGGTGCAAGTCAAAGCCAGCTTCAAGACCGGCAGCTTCGGCGTCGATCTGTCGGTGTCGCAGCAGTTGATGCAGCAGCTCATCGGCCTGCTCAGCGGCGAAGGTGCCACCGCCGTGGCCAACACCAAATCGCTGCTGGGGGCCATCGGCGGCCTCATCGGCGCGCTGCAGTGGCTGCGCGGGCGTCAGCCGCGCAGCGTCGAGGCCGCCGCCGAAGGCAGGCGCCGTCTGGTGTGCGACGGCGGCGACGCGCTGGAGGTAGAGGAACACACCATCGCGCTGCTGCGCAGTCTGCGCGTGCGCGAGCACCTGTGGCAGGTGGTGGCTCCCATCAAGGGTGAGGGGGTGGACACCGTGGCGCTGGGCACCGATGAGCGGCTCGGCATGGTGATCTACCGCGAGCAGGCGGCATGGTTCGTGCCGCCGCCCGCGGGCGAGACCGTGGTGCACGAGGATGAGCGCACGATGGCGTTTTCCATCGTGAGCCTGTCATTCAAAGAGGGCAACAAGTGGCGGCTGTCGGACGGCAACGTCACCGCCTTCGTCGATGTGGCCGATCAGGACTTCCTCTCGCGCGTGGACCGCAACTTGGTGCGCTTTGCCAAGGGTGACATCCTCATCGGCCAAACGCGCATCAGCCAGCGGCTGATGCCCGATGGCAACCTGCGCACCGACTACACGCTGCTGCGCGTGCAGGAGCACCGCGCGGGCACGCCGCAGCTGGAGCTGCCGATGCACTGACGGCGCAGGCTGTGCGCTGGTTCGCGCTCGGGCAACAAAAACCCGCTGCGGCGGGCGGGGTGAGCCAGGCGCCGCGGGTGGGCAATGGGCGCCGCTCAGGCGGCCTTCTTGGGGTGATCGCGCAGTTCTTCGATGCGGTGCTGCGCCTGCGTGGCCTTGGCCTGATGGTGCTCCAGCACTTCCTTGAGGCCCTCGGGGATGAACCGTTGCAAGATGTCGCGCATCAGCGGCTGATAACCCACGCCATGGTGGGCGGCGATCAGTTTGTAAGCCTCGATCATTTGCTTGGGAAGGCGGATCGAGATCGTTTGCATGCCCAGGGCTGCATCGAGTGCTTGCTCGTGCTCACGGCTGGCGATTTGGGCATGCTCGGGGTCGGCACCAAGCTGGCGGTCGTCCCACGCCGCATCGGTGCTGGCAATCTTGTTCATGACGAAGTCCTTTGTCGGGCGCGTTGATAAATTTCGAGTTCCCGCTCGTTGGGGGCGTAGCAGGTGCGCAGGTGTATGGTGGTGCCGCGCTGTATATACACCACCTTGAGCAGCCGGCCTTTGTTGGTGACGCTCAGGAACCATAGGGTCGGCGGGTTGGACTTGTGATCCTCCCGGTCGTCCAACAGCAAGGGGCCGTCCTTGTTCTCGAAGCATTGCGCGACTTCCTTGGGATCGACATGGTGTTTGTCACGCAGTTTTTCCAGCACCTTCGGTGAGATGACCAGGTTCTTCATCCCCGGATTATCGGCGCTTTCGTGCAGATATGTATATACGCAGCGAAGGTGTGGGGTTGTTGTCGAGGCGCAGCAGAAGTGAGGCGCGCCAAGGCCTCACACCACCAGCGCCCCCATCGGCACGCCCAGGGCCTGGAGCGTCATGCCGAGGCACTCGCAACAGCCCACTATTGGGCGAGAAGCGCTATGGTGCGCTGTGTTGCTATTCGTCGTCGGCCTTGCCCCTGCCGCGTCGCCAGATGTTGGATGCGCCCCAGCCTCCAACGAAGCCCATGACGACCTTCAGAACGTCCAGCACGATCGCCTCTTTGCCCATCCACAGCGCAGCAAGCACGAAGGCAAGCGCCAGCGCGGTGACGACGCCGGCGAACATCAGTGTCTGGGTGTGCATCCGGCCGCGCATGCGGCGTTCGTCCTTACGGTCTTCCGCCTGGGCCTCGATCGACTTGTCAGCGATCTTCTGGTTGTGATCGAGTTCTCGCAGTGCGATGTCGGTCTGTTTCAGTTCGAGCGCGATGCGCTGCTCCTGCACCGACAGTAGACGCTGTAGTGTGGATTCCGAAAGCGGCAACGCCGATTTTCCGCTCTCGGAGTGGTTGCGCCTTTCGTTCATGCCGGATTGGCAGCGGGCCGCAGCTGCGGCACGTCGTAGACGACCTCAAACCGGCCGAAGTCCTTGTCGCCGGGCCTGGGGGCGATAAAGCGCGAACGCGCGATCGCATGCGGACGCTCTGCGGCAAGGCGAGCAAAGTCAGCCGGCGACAGAACTTCGCGCCGCACTGGCATGAGCTCGATCGTGTGGCTGATCTTCTTCATGTTTGGCATCGTACTACATGGCGCATTGGCGCAGCAGCGCGCTAACCTACCGCTGCGCGCACAACGCGCCTCGATGCCCCCCAATGGGGGAGGGCTGTTACAAATCGCTCGGAAAGCTGTAAATTCGGGCCGGGCCGCTCAACGCTTGCCGCCGCTGGCGGCTTGAGCGGGGCCTGGGTAGGCGGATGATTCCCCCGATGCCCGGGCGGCAGGCGCCTGTGGCTGCGCCAGGCTGCGCAGCAGCGCCGCCACGGTGCGCCACTGGTCGGGCGTGCTCGCCAGGACTTGCAGTGCGGCCCCCGCGGACATGCGCTGCGCATCGCCCAGGCGCATCAGCACTTCGGCCACGGCCTGCACGGCGTCTTCCACCTCCACGGGCCCACTGGCAGCGGGCAGTGGACTTCTTGGTCTCACAACGCCCTTGCGAGTGATGATCAGGCGAGATCCATCTAGCAGTTCGAGCTCTACCTCATCGCCGCCAGGACTCTCGAATAGCGACCCCGTGACGATCTCATCACCGGTCACGCCAAGCCGTGCAGCCGCCCTCGCGAGATTGTCCTTACTGATGCGGCCCGAGCTGAACCAGTTGGATACAGCTCCTCGCGACACCTCGCAATGCTTCGCCATCTCGGCAGGAGAGATGCCGCGCGCGCGCATGAGTAGCTTGAGCTTGTGGCCAATATGCATTGCTGAATTCTGACTCTCGGGCCGACAGTAATGCTTGCTGCTAGCGTTTTGCATTGCTAAACTAACAGCATGAAGCTCAAAGACTGGTGCGATGAGAAGCGGGGGCGTGCGACGCTCCTCGCTGCTGCTCTATCGGTCCCTCCATCGTTCATCAGTCAGATGGTGAGCGAGGACCCTAAGAAGCGCCGCCCGATACCGCCGCAGCACGTCCCAGCCATCGAGCGGACGACGGCGATGAAGGTGCGGTGCTGGGACCTTCGCCCGCACGACTGGCACCTCATCTGGCCTGAGGCGCTGAAGGATCCCGACGCCCCCGTGCTGCGCGAATCCACCGCCACCCACCAGGAGGCCTGAGATGAAGCCGCCGCACGCTGTCCGGCCGCTGACGCCAGAGGAGGCGGCGCTGGCGCTGTGCCTGCTGCGCGGCAACTCGGGGTCGTTGTCATCGACGACATCCACGGTAACGCCATACTTGGTCAGATCCTCTTTAAAGCTCACACCCGCTCGCTCTGCCGGTACACGACCTCGCCGACGATGCGCGTGGCGTCGTCGCAGAGCTTGCGCGGGTAGCGGCGCTGATCCGGGTTGTCGCTGGCCAGCCACCACGCGCCCGCATCGCGCATCAGGCGTTTGACCACCGGCTCGCCCTCGTAGAGCACGAGGAAGGCCACGCCGTCTTTCGGCGTGGTGCTGTCCATGTTGACGACGATGAGGTCGCCGTCGAACAGCGTCGGCTCCATGCTGGCGCCGTGCACCCGCATGGCGATCATGCGATCGGGCCGGTAGCCGTGCCGCTCGTACCAGTCGCGCCGAAAGACGATAGGCGCGCCGTCGCCGGCGCCGCTGTGTTCATAGTCGATGGCAAAGCCCGTGATCCCGGCGCCGGCCTTGATGGTGGCGCGCCGCACAGCAGGGTAGTCCGGGTTGCCGTCGAGCTCGATTTCGCGTGAGCGCGACGGTCGGGTGGACGGCGGCTCTGACAGCCGGACTGGGCCGCGGCCAATGGCGAAGGCACTCTCCGGGTCGGGTGGCACTTCCCGATCTAACCACCCCCGCGGCAAGCCAAGATCTTCTTCTATGGAGCGAGCGGCCTTTTCCCCAAAAGATTTCTTCTCGTTTCCCAGTAAGTCGCGCCAGTACGAATACGTCCGTCCGGCTCGCTGCTGAAGAGTCTTCGGGTCGAGCCTGAGGGACCGCAGGTTTCGACGGCGAGTCGCGGCATTGCTCATAGCTTCAACTACACCACAAGGTGTTAACCGTCCGGTGTTGACTGTTTTGACACCAAATGGTGTAATGCCAGGCCATGAACACCATCAGACTAAACCTCCAGCGCGCCATCGCGGCGGCCGGCGGGCAGAGTCAACTCGCTCGCCGCATCGGCGCGCGGCAGCAGGAAGTCTGGAACTGGCTCAACGGCCGCCAGATCCCCGAGCACCGGTGCCCGAGCATCGAGCGTGCAGTGCAAGCGCTGGTCACCTGCGAGGACCTGCGCCCAGACATCCGCTGGCACCGGGTGCCTGACCCCGCCTGGCCGCACCCGCATGGCCGGCCGTGCATCGACGTGGCCGGTCCTGTGGACATGGCCCAGGCCACCCCCGCGCACCAGGAGGCCTGAGATGAGGCCGCCGCCGCAGGAGTGCGCCACCGTGGATGCGCTTGATGTGTGCCCGGCGGGCCAATGCCGCCCGGTTCCTGTGGAGACGGCGCGCGCGGCGCACTTCGCCCTGGAGTACCTGCTGCGCAACAACCCGGAGGCGTTGCACAACGCGGACTTCCCGCTGGCGCTGGCTACGCTCGATGCCACCTTTGGACTAACTCGGCAAGCATCAGCGAATGCGGCCCGTATCGCAGTGTTTCGAGGTCTGGGTAGTCCCGCGTGTCCCGGATTGCCAGCGTCTCGTAGTACACGATCGCCCCATACGGGCAAGGGTGGTCCGCCGGCGCAATCTTGCGATAGATCGCCAAAACGCCCTGATGGCGGCCGTCGGAGGTCGTGATGATTTCGCACGCGACGATGACTTCGCCGAACTCGTTCATGGGCGCTCCTTTCCTGAGCAGGTGGTTGGTGGAACACCCATTGTGCAAGGGTCAGGAGCGCCCGACCTGCTCGGCGCGGGCGCGCAGCCGCCGGGCCCAGGCGTCGAACTGCTCGGCCGCGCGCAGGGTGCACTGGCGCACCACCTGGGCCAGCTTGCGCCGCGCCCAGGCGTGGATGTCGTCGTGGTGGTGCATCGCTCGTGATGTGGCGGGGGGCGGTCATGGGTGAACTGTCGGCCACCCCCATCGAAAGGTCACGCAAGGCCTATTCCGCGGTCTTGCAGGCCATGCAAGACCCTGGCACGCAGCGCAACTTGGCGCACGTGCTGGGAGTGAGCGAGTCCACGGTGAGTCGCATCAAGAACGAGAAGCTCGAGGACGCGCTGGCGCTGATCTACCACCTTGGCTTCAAGGTGGTCGAGGCCTCGCGCGTGTGCGTGGATCGCAGCAAGTACGAGGCCATGGTGACGATTGCGCGAGCGGCCATGGCCGATGAAGACACGGCGCGCCGCTTGATCTGGGAGGAGGGGGCATGAAGCCTCGAGCGCCCGTGGACTATTGGAAGCGCCTGGTGCGCATCGTGCTGGGCATGACGTTGGCGGCCATCATCGTGCCGCTGCTGTTGGCCGGCGTTGCGCTCTTCGTTGCGTTTGCGGGGTGGTGACGTGTTTGGATACGAACCGCTGCCGGGCAGCACTCCGCCGCTTCGCGCTGGAGACGCCGGGCCAATCGATGACGCTGAACGCGGATCAGACGCGCGAGCTGGTGCGGTATCTGGAGCGCATGGCGCAGGCGTCGTGTGCACTCATCCACTTCTTCTCGGTCTCGACCGCTCAGGAGGGCCCCGGTGAACTACTACGAGCACCACATCGGCGACTACGACGCCGACACGGCGCACCTGTCGTGGCTGGAGGACATGGCCTACACGCGGCTGCTGCGCCTGTACTACCGTAAGGAAGCGCCGATCCCGGCCGACATCGCCCAGGCCTGTCGTCTGGTGCGCGCGTCGTCCAAGGAGGAGCGCCGGGCGGTGGAGACGGTCCTTCAAGAGTTCTTCGAGCTCCAGGACGATGGCTGGCACCAGTCTCGATGCGATGCGGAGATCGCCGCTTTCCACGAAAAACAGCTGGGCAAGGAGGGCAAGCGCGAGAACGCCAAGGAGCGTCAGCGGCGCGCCCGGGAACGTCGAGCGCAGCTATTCGACTTGCTTCGCAGTCACAACATCGTGCCTGCCTGGACTACCACAACAGCCGAGCTTGAGGCGATGCTGTCACGCGTGACAGGTGGCGCAATGTCACAGCCCGTCACGCAACCTGTCACGCGTGACGACACGGCTACCCAGACACCAGACACCAGACACCAGACTCCAGAAGAGATAAACACACACACTGCTGACTCCACCGAAGTTGGGTTGTGTGGTGGGGGGGGAGGACCACCCAACGCAACCCAGGCAGGCCTCGCAGGCCTCGCAGGCCTCGTGTGCAGGGCCATGAGGGCCGTGGGCATCGCCGACGTGAACCCCGGCCACCCGGAGCTGCTCGTGCTCCTCGAGGCGGGCGCGACGCAAGCCGAGTTCGTCGGCGCAGCCAAGGAGGCCGCAAGGCGCCACAAGGGCTTCGCCTACGCGCTGGGCATGGTCAAGCGCCAGCGGCAGGATGCCGCTGCGGTCAAGCACTCGGTGCACCACGGCCCACTACCCGCCAGCGACGACCCACGAGCCCGACAGCTCGAGACCGCCGCACTCATGACCGGGCGCGCGAAGCACAGCGCACCCATCACCCAGGAGACGATCGATGTCGCATCACGAGTCATCCCTTCCTGAGCCTTGGATCGAGCGCATCTGGTCGACGATGCGCGCCTACTACGGCGCGGCTTTCGACCGCATGTGGGCCTGCCCGGCCGGGGTCGATCCGCAGGACCACGTGGCCCAGCTCAAGGCCGTGTGGGGGCGCGAGCTTCGCCACTTGCAGCAAAACCCGATGGCGCTGCGCTATGCCCTGGACCACCTGCCCGAGCGGGTGCCCAACCTCGGGGAGTTCAAAGCCCTGTGCCTCGCCGGCGCGGCCAGGCGGCTCCCGCCGCAGGAGACGCTGCCCATGAAGCCGGCCGACCCGGCGTGTGCAGCGGCGTTGCTCAAGCGCATGCAAGCGGCCTTGTCCGGCCGCAGTCGAGACCACCGGGCCTGGGCCTACCGGCTGCAGGAGCGCGAGCGCCAGGGCGAGCGGTTGACCGCCGCGCAGAAAGCTGCATGGCGCAACGCCCTGCGACACGTGGACGATGCCGCTGGAGGTGTGTCGTGATGGACCTTGCGCCTTGCAATCCGCGGTACCAGCTCGACGCGTGCTCGATCTGCAAGCGGTTCGCCCCGCACCTGCCTCATCTGGCGGAGTGCCGACCGAGCTTGATCGTCATCGACGCAACCATCGTCCGAAAAGACGGCCAGTGCCCGCTGTTCCAGCGCTCAAGCCCAGTGGCTGTCGGATCGGGCAAGGAGGCACAGTGATCGTCTTGGCCGTCGATATCGGACTGTCCGGGGCTCTGGCCGCGGTGGATCACCGCCACACGTGCGTGGTGCACGACCTGGTGACGGTGGCCGCCGAGGAGGCCAGCACGAAGCCTCGTCGTCGCCTGTGCGGCCGCTCGCTGGCGCAGCAGATCCGCCAGATCGTGCCGCCGGGAGAGGCGGCCACGCTGGTCATCGAGGACGTGCAGGCCCGCCCGATGGGCAACGGCGGCCGCCACGGCAACGCGATCCAGACGCAGGGCTCGCTCATGCGCAGCCGCGGCATCGTGGAGGGCACGGCCGACGTGCTGCGCCTGCCGCTGATGGTGGTGCAGCCGCAGACCTGGAAGCGCCGCTTCGGGCTGCTGGGCAAGGACAAGCGCGAGTCGCTGGAGGTGGCCCGCCGCCTGTTCCCGGCCGCCCAGGCGCTGCTGGCGCGTCAGAAGGACCACAACCGGGCCGAGTGCCTGTTGATCGCCCTGTGGGGGCAGATGGAGTTGTCGTGATGCCCAACGTCACGCTCATCGACGGCCGCGAGGTGGACAGCGCATCGCCAGAGTGGCGCGAGGAGTGCCTGCAGCGCCACCGCCATGTGGACACGCTCTTGCGCCTGCACTCGCGCCAAGAGCGCGCCCAGTACCTGGAGGCCGTGCGCCAGGCAGAGGGCGAGGAGGCCGCGCGGCGACTCAAGGTGAAGTTCCTCGCGCAGTGGGAAAAGTCCCGCGCATCGGCATCAAAGACACAGGAAGCCAAAGCATGACCGAACAGACCTGCCATGAGCGCCTGCCGCAGCCGCAGGCCCGCGAGATCACCGACCCCGACGAGCGGCTGCGTGTGTGGGCCGACACGCACGCGGGCGATCTGGAGTTGGAGCCGCTGCCATCGTGGATGCAGCCCTGCCGCCGCATCCACCGCGACGCCAAACAGCCATGCCGCGACTGAGCCGCGATCAGTGGGAGTCCATCCGCGCCGAGCGCGAGGCAGGGGCGAGCTTTGGCGATCTGGCGCAAAAGTACGGCGTCGACAAGGCCGCCATCGTGCGCCGCGCCAAGGCCGAGGGCTGGAGCGACGGCACCGACGTGGCCGATGTCATCCGGCGCAAAGTCACCGAGAAAGTCACCGGAATATCACCGGTGGCCGACCCGAAAAAGAAGGCCGAGGCGATCTCCGCCGCCGCCGACCGGGGAGCAGAGGTCATCCGCCGCCACCAGGAGGAGACCAACGCCGTGCGCGAGCGGCTCTATGCCGGGCTCAAGGCGCACAAGGCGGCCTTGAAGAAAGAGGACAAGGTGCTGGCGTTCGAGGACTTGAAGGCCGCCAAGATCGCCAGCGAGACCATCATCAACATCCACCGCGCCGAACGGCAGGCGTGGGGGCTTGAGACGCACGCGGCTGGAGAAATTGTGATCAAGAATCCAAGGAGTTTTGAATGAAATGGCTAGCAAACAAGATAGAGCTGCGCTCGGTGGACTCGCTCATCCCTTACGCGAGAAACGCCCGCACGCACTCGGATGCGCAGATCGCGCAGATTGCCGCCTCCATTGCCGAGTTCGGGTTCACCAACCCGATCCTGGTGGGGGAAGATGGCGTCATCGTCGCTGGCCACGGGCGGCTGGCGGCGGCGAGGAAGCTGGGCCTTGAGCGGGTGCCGGTGGTGGTGCTCGATCACTTGACACCCACCCAGCGCCGCGCGTTGGTGCTGGCCGACAACCGCATCGCCGAGCAGGCCGGCTGGGATGCCGAGATTTTGAAGATCGAGCTCGACGAGCTGGAGGCGGCCGACTTCGACCTCGAGCGCTTCGGCTTTGACGAGACCTTCTTCGCCGATGTGCTGGGCGAGGATGAACCGCTGCATGATGGCCAGACCGACGAGGATGCCGTCCCCGATGCGCCAGATGAGGCCATCACCCGGCCTGGCGATGTCTGGATCATGGGGAATCACCGCCTGGTCTGCGCCGACTCCACCACCGCCGAGGCTTACGCCTCGCTCTTGGGCGAGGGCGAGAAGGCCAGGCTGCTGTGGACCGATCCGCCCTACAACGTGGCCTACGCCGCCGACGATCACCAGCCCACCATCGCCAGGCGGCCCATCGCCAACGACGCGCTGGGCGAGTCCTTTGAGCCCTTCCTGCGCGATGCGCTGTCTCTGGCGCTGGCGCATACCGATGGGGCGTGCTACATCGCGATGAGATCAAGCGAATTGCACACCCTGCGCAAGGTCTTTGAGGAACTGGGCGGGCACTGGTCGACCTTCATCATCTGGGCCAAGGACGTCTTCACGCTCGGGAGATCGGACTACCAGCGCCAGTATGAGCCGATCCTCTACGGCTGGCCCAAGGGCGCAAGCCGCCACTGGTGCGGGGACCGCGACCAGGGCGATGTCTGGCAGGTGAAGAAGCCGAAGAAGAACGACCTGCACCCGACGATGAAGCCGGTGGAGCTGGTTGAGCGGGCGATCCGCAATTCCAGCCGCCCTGGCGATGTGGTTCTGGACCCATTCGGGGGTTCGGGAGCGACGTTGATCGCCGCCGAGAAGTCCGGGCGCGTGGCGCGGCTGATCGAGCTCGACCCGAAGTATGTGGATGTAATCGTGCGGCGGTGGGAAGAGTTCACAGGCATGAAGGCTGTGCGCGCTTGTGGCTAAACTGATATTGCCAGCATTCAACCCGCATCCTGGTCAGCGCCGCATCCTTGCAGCGCGAAGAAAGCGCAATGTCTGCTGCATGGGCAGGCGCTGGGGAAAGACATTCCTGCTCACCGAGGTGATGGTCAACATGCCAGGCGGGGCGCTTGGCGGCTTGGATGGCATTGGCAGGCGCGGCCTGCCGTGCGCATGGTATGCGCCGAACGACAGCTACTTCACTCGCGTCTTCTTTGATATCGCCGAGCAGTACGCGCCCGTGATCCGCAAGGCCACCACGCAGCCGCGCCCAGTAATCGAATTCGCCAACGGCGGGCGTATCGATTTCTGGACGTTGGAAAACCCCATGAAGTGCGGGCGCGGCAACCACTACGCGCGCATCGTCATCGACGAGGCCGCTCACGCGCGGCATCTCAAGGACGCCTGGGAAAAGACCATCGTCTGGACGCTGGCCGACCTCGATGGTGACGCCTGGTTCATCAGCACGCCAAACGGCCTTAACTACTTCCACGAGCTCTACATGCGCGGTCAATCTGGTGACCAGAACTGGATCAGCCACACAGCACCCAGCATGGAAAACCCGCACCTGCCAGAAGGATGGATGGATGAGCAGCGGGAGAAAATGCCGCAGCTCGTGTTTGCTCAGGAGGTATTGGCCCAATTCGTCACCTTCGGCGGCAACCTCATCAAGCCCGAGATGCTCATCGACGCCCCATGCCCGCCGCACCTGCCGGTGGCGCTGGGCGTGGACCTGGCCATCAGCAGCAAGGAGGGCGCGGACTTCACGGCGATTGCGGCACTCGCGCGCGACACGGAATCCGGCATCGTCTACGTCAAGGAGGTCGAGCGCGGCCGCTGGCAGTTCCACGAGGCGCAGGCCCGCATCAAGGCCGCCGCCGCCAGACACCGGCCCAAGCTGATCGCCGTGGAGCAAACCCAGTACCAGGCCGCCATGGTGCAGGAGCTGCTGCGCACCACCACCTTGCCGGTGCGAGGGCTGCGGCCCGATCGCGACAAGGTCACGCGCTTTGCCCCCTTGCTCACGCGCTTCGAGCAGCGCTTGGTGCGGCTCGACCCGTCCGGGTGCCCTGCGGCGTTTCGCGACGAGCTGCTGGCCTTCCCGGAGGGGAAGAACGACGACATGGTGGACGCCGCGGCGCACGCGTTCTCGGCGCTGGGCATGGCCGTTGGCGGCTACGCAGCGGCAGGGACGAGGGTGTTCTGAGCCATGATCGCCGAAATTGCGCAGCTCATCGGTCCGACGGCCACGGCGCGGCTCATTGCCGCTTTCGGCGGGCGCGAGGTGCGCATGCCGATGCGCCACAGCGGGCGCACCTGGGATGCGCTGGTGACAGCCGTGGGCGAGCGCGACGCGGCCACGCTGTGCGAGTATTTCCACGGCGCGGTGGTCTACATCGCCACCAGCGCGCGCGCACACACCGAGTACAACCGGCGTGTGGCCGCGCAGATGCGCGCCCAGGGCAAGTCCTTGCGCGAGATCGCTCAAGCCCTGACCCGGCCTCAGGGCTACACTGAGCGTGGCGTGCGCAAGCTGCTGGAGAAGCGCAGCTCGCCAACCATGGCCAGCCTGCCGCTGTTCGACGACGCCGAATTGCAGGAAGCCGTTCCGACCGATTGAGGTCAGCGGCAGCGCCACCATCGGCGCCATGGTTGAACGTCAACGCGCGATTGCACTGGGCTCGGCCGTCTCCATCGAGCGGGCGCTGGCCCGCTTCGGGTGGCTGGGCGATGCCGACGATGTGCTGCAGCAGCTGGGCATCGAGCGCACGCGGCTGCGCCGCATCGCTGACGACGACGAAGTGTCGGCGGCGCTGGAGACCCGCAAAGATGCCGCGCTCAACACCCCATGGCGCATCGAGCACGAGCAAGCGCGCGCGCGGCGTTTCTTCGAGGAGGCGGCCGCGCCTGCCGTGCCTGATCTGCTGGCCGCCGCGTGGGCTGCCACGCCCTACGGCTACAGCGTGTTCGAGGTCGTCTACCGGCCCCTGGAAGGCGGGCGCATCGGCATCGAGCGCATCATCGACTGCCCGTTCGAGTGGTTTTCCGTGAAACCGGACGGCACGCTCGTGTGGCGCGACACGCAGGAGGCGGCCGACCCGCGCAAGTTCTTTGCCGTGGTGCGCGACGGCTCGCTGCGCAAGCCCATGGGCGAGGCCTTGCTGGCCAAAGCGTACTGGCCCTGGTTCTTCCGCACGCACGGCTGGCGCTTCTGGGCCAAGTTCCTGGAGCAAGCGGCCGTGCCGCTGCTGTACGGCAAGACCATCAGCGACCGCCAGGCGATGCTGGAGATGCTGCGCACGCTCACCGGCGGGCCGGTGGCCGTGGTGGACCGGGAGGACGAGCTGGCCGCAGTGGACACGCCGGGCAACAGCCCGAACAAGTTCACCGAGTTCGAGACCGCCTGCACCCGGCGCATCCAGCGCCTGATCCTGGGGCAGACGCTCACCAGTGGCACCGACGGCGGCAGCGGCAACCGGGCGCTGGGGCAGGTGCACGACGAGGTGCGGCAGGAAAAGCGCCGCGCCGACATCAGGCTCATCACCGCCGCGGCCCAGCGGGTGCTGGATACGTTGGCCGCCCTCAATTCGCTCTCACCGCCGCGCTTCGTGATGGAGGATGACGCGGGCTTGCAGATGGAGCGCGCCACGCGCGACAAGACGCTCGTGGACGCCGGGATGCTGCGCTTCACGCGCCGCTACCTGGAGGAGAAGTACGGCCTGGAGCCCGACGACTTCGAGGAGGCGCAGGCGCAACAGGCCCACGCCGCAGCCGCGCCCGCACCCGTGCCTGCATCGCCGCGCCTGGCCGCGTCCTTTGCCAGCCCGGACGCCCCGCACAAGCCAGACCGCAAACGATTCACCGCCGGCCAGCAGGCCATCGAGGACGAGATCGACAGGACGCTGGCCGGCATCCCCAGCCCCATCGAGGCCAGCGCCATCCGCTCGGCCATCCTGGGGGCGCAAAGCGTCGAGGATTTGCACGAGCGCCTGGCCGTGGCGCTGGCCGACGCCGACGACCGGGCTTTCCGCCGCGCATTCGAGCGCGCGCTGTTCGCCGCCGAGATCATGGGCTACGCGCACGCTGGCGGTGGCAGGGCCGGCGGCCACGAGCCCGCCAGCCAGACGCAAGCCGCCGCTGCCCCGGCGGTCCACTTGAACGCGCCGATCACCATCCAGATGCCCGAGCCGCCCGCGCCCATCGTGCACGTGCAGGCTGCATCGGCGCCGGCGCCTGCGGTGCACGTCGAGCCGCCCGTGGTCCACGTGCAGGTGGCCGCGCCCGAGGTCACCGTGCAGGCCGAGGTGCCGCCCGCGCAGGTGGTCGTGGCGCATCCGTCCAAAGCCGTCCAGACCGTCGAGCGCGACCCCGAGACACTCGAAGTCACCCGCACCATCACTACCTTTGAGACCGACCCCAAGGAGTAACCCATGGCCATCCAGTTCTCTGTCGCCGTTCGCAATGCCCGGCTCGATGCCATCGAGACGGCCATCGGCGCCTCGCCCATCATGCGCATCCGCACCGGCGCGGCGCCGGCGTCTTGCGCCACCGCCGACTCGGGCACGGTGCTGGCAACCCTCGACCTGCCCGCCGACTGGATGGCGGCTGCAGCCTCCGGCAGCAAGAGCATGTCCGGCACCTGGCAGGATACGTCTGCTGATGCCTCCGGCACGGCCGGGCACTTCCGCATCTACGACGCGACTGGCACCACCTGCCACCTGCAGGGCACCGTGACGGCCACGGGCGGCGGCGGCGACCTGCAGGTCGATAACGTCAACTTCGCCGTCGGCCAGAGCTTCACCGTCACGAGCTTCACGCTCACCGACGGCAACGCCTGAGTCTGCGCCATGGCCATCACCACGCTGGATCAACTGCTGGCGGCCATGAGGCCGCCTGTGTCCATCGCCAAGGCCCCTATTTCGACGGCGAGCGGGCGGCCGCACAGTCTGTTCTTTTCGACCGGCGCGCCAGGGGCGGCGGCCGCCCCGACGCCGGGCCTCTCCGGCGCGGCGCTCACCAGCTACAGCGGTCAAATCCCCGTCCCTGCTCCGGTAAGCGGGCAAAACATCCATCTTGCACGCATGTCCGGGCAGGCCACCATCGCCGGATCGCTGGTGCTGTGCGACAGGCTCTGGCACAACTCGGGGCTGTCGCTGACCTCGACCACCGCGCAGACCATCAACAGCCTGGCCTGGCCCGCGCGGGATGCCAATGGCGCCACCGACGGCGAGCAGGTGCTCATCGGCCTGGAGGTGACCACCGCCACGGGCTCGGGCACGCCCACTTTCACGATGAGCTACACCAACAGCCAGGGCGCGGCAGGGCGAACCGCCACGGGTGTGCTCAACGGTGTGGCCTCGTCGCCCATCGGCGCGTTCTACCCGATGGGCTTGGCCGCGGGAGACACCGGCGTGCGCTCGGTGGAGAGCTTCAGGCTGTCGGCCTCGTGGACCTCGGGGGCGGCCTCGCTGGTGGCCTACCGCGAAATCGCGCGGCTGGACCTGACAGCGGCCCACGTCCCGTCGGCCATCGATGCAATCACCTCCGGCATGCCTCGCCTGTACGACAACAGCGTGCCCTTCCTGCTGTTCATCCCGTCGGCTACGTCTGCGGTCACCGTCGTCGGCCATATCGTCTTGGCACAGGGTTGAGCCATGACCTCAGGCCGCATCCTGCGCGGCTGGCTGGCGGCGCGCCCGGTCAAAGACAGCCTGCTGCTGCGAAGCCGCATCGCCTGGGGCGACCGCGACGCTGCCGAGGCCGCCGTCTGGGGGCGCTGGTTCTTCGGCGAGCCTCCCCCCCCACCCAGCGGCCCATCCATCGTCCAGGCGGCCGGCGCGGCCGTCTACGGCAGCACCATTAGCGTGACGTTCCCGGCGCCGGTGACGCCGGGAAACAGCATCGTGGTGCTGTTCGACAACGCCACCAGCTACAACGCGCCGCCGGCCGGCTGCTCGGACGACCAAGGCAACGCCTACACGCTGGATGCGACGCTCGGGCCCGAGCGGCACGGCTACGGTGATGACTACACGGTCTATGTCTATCGCGCTCAGGCCGTCACCAACGCAGTGCAGACCGTCGGGGTCGGCTTTGTCGGCGGGGCCTCGCATGCCGCCAACATCTACGCCTTCGAGGTCAGCGGCCTGGCAGACGCGCCGCCGGCCGATACGTTCTCCGCCAGCCTGGTGGCCGGTGCAGGCGGGACCATCGGCCTGACGGCCGCTCAAGCCCGGTCCGTGTCGCTGGGCGCGGTGCGCACCGCCGGTGGCTACACCGTGACGCCCGATGGCGGGGCCAGTGTCATCGAGCCCTACACGCCGCCGGTCTATGAGTTCGGCATCTGGCGCAACAGCACGGCCGCCGGCGATGCCTCGCTGTCGTTCACTCTCTCGGCGTCAGCGACGAAGGCGCTGTTCGGGGTGCTGTACGAAGGGGCGGCTGCCGGCGGCGGCCCCATCCAGGGCGGCTTGTCATCGACGCTGACGGGCGCGTCAGCCTCGGCGAGCGCGGCGCTATCGATCCGGGCCCAGGGCGGCATGGAGCTGGCCATGCTCACGGCCTCGGCCGGCGCGAGCTTGTCCCTCCGGGCCACGGGCGCTGCGGCGCTGGGCCAGGCCACGCTGGCGGCCGCCGGCGAGCTGCAGGCCTCGGCCCTCAGCGGCTCGTTGTCGGCCACGCTGGGGCAGGCCTGGACCTCGGCCGCGGCAGCGCTAGATCTGCATGGCGCGCTGGGGGCTTCGGTGCTCGATCCCGCCGCGCTGTCCAGCACTGCGGCCCTGGCTGTGCGCGGGCAGGCGTCCGTCACGCTGTCGGCCGCCACGGCCTCGGGGTTGGGGACGCTGGCTGTGCGCGGGCAGCTCGCCGGTGTGCTGCAGGAGGCCTCGGCAGGCGCTTCGGGTTCGCTGCCCATCGGCGGCGATGGGGCGGGCACGCTTGGAGCCGCGGCGCTCGCTGCCCTTGGGCGCGTGCAGCTGGCCGCCACGCTGGCCGGGGCGCTCGAGCCCGTGCAGGCCGCGGCCGCCGGCGCGGCGGGCGTCACGGGCCAGGGCGTGGCCTCTTTGGAGGATGCGCTGGCGGCTGCCTTCGGCCGCCTGAGCCTGCGGGCCCAGGGCGGCGCGGCGCTGGCGCCCGCCGTGTCCGATGGCGAGGCTGCCTTGAGGCTGGCCGCGCAGATGAGCGCCGGGCAGCTTTCGGGCGCGTCCTGCGCAGCTGGTGCCCGGCTGGCCGTCCGCGCCCAGGGTGGCGATGGCGTGCTGGGTGAGGCGCTGTGCTCGGCCGAGGGTGTGGTGAGCGATCCGGGCCTGTCGCTGGCGGCCATCGAGGCCTTGGCCGCCGCGGTGTGGGCGCAGCCGCTGCCGCTGCCGGCCAGCCCGCCGCCCTACGTGCCCGGGCCGAGGACGCTGTCGGCCGCGGAGCTCGCCCGCGCGGTGCACGCCATCTGGGCCAGGACGCTGCCATGACGACGGGTGAGCGTCTGCGCGCGCTGGCCGGTCAAGACGGTGCGGCCGCCTCCTTGCTGAGCTTGATCGGCGCAGGCGCCACCACGGGCGCAGCGCTGGTCAACTATTCAGGATTGCTGACAGGTTCCGCTGCCGAGCATCTGCTGGCCGAGCGCGCCGCCCCGTGGCCAGGCGGCACCTTCGGCTTTGGCTACGACACCGCGCGCCGCCGCCGCACGCGCCGCAAGCGCGACGAGGAACTGCTATGGCTGTGACCATCCCATTCGACACCCCGGCGTCCGTACAGATCGCCGAGGCCAGACGCCAGCGCGTGCTGCTGCCCGAGGGGTTCTACCGCCTGAGCGCCGAAAAGCGCGCCCAGGCTTTCACCGTCTCCGGCCTGGCGCGTCTTGACCAGGTACAGGCCGCGGCCGACGCGCTGGCGCGCCACATCGCCGAGGGCGGCACGCTGGCCAGCTTCCAGCAGTGGGCCAAGACGCAGGACTGGGGCCTGCCCCGGCACCGGCTGGAGACGATCTACCGCAACGCCGTGCAGACGGCCTACAACGCCGGGCACTGGCGGCACATCGAGCAGACGAAGGCCACGCGTCCGTTCCTGATGTTCGATGCCATCAACGACAGCCGCGTGCGGCCCTCGCATCTGGCGCTCGATGGCGTGATCCGTCCGGTGGACGATGCGTTCTGGGCCACGCATTCGCCACCCCTGGGGCATCGCTGCCGGTGCCGGCTGGTGAGCCTGAGCGCCGAGCAGGCCCGCGCGCGCGGGGGTGTCACCCAACATCCGCCAACTGAAGGAGCCGCCGATGCGGGATGGGGGGCGAAGCCGACGAACCCGTGGAGCGGCTACGCGCGCGCCCTGAAGTCAAAGCTGGCGCTGTGCGAGGTGGCCGACGCCTCGATGGCCGCCCGTGGCCGCATCACGGCACCGCTGTGGTGCCAGGACGGCCCGGTGCGCAACTTCGCCTTGATGCAGCAGGCGTGGATCGCCCGCGAGGGCCAGATGCCCGCGCCGCGGCCGCTGAACCTGCCCGAGACCGTGGTGCAGCCGGGCCGCGAGCCGGCGGCCTTCGACGACTTCATGCAGGCCTTCGGCGGCGGCGACACGGCGCGCGTGACGCTGCCCAGCGGGGACGTGGTGGTCGTCTCCGACGAGCTGTTCCGCACGCTCGATGGCCGCTGGAAGATCGGCAAGCGCGAGCGCGACCGTTGGCTGGGGTACATCGCCGCGCTCATCCAAGCACCGCAGGAGGTCTGGCGGCTGGAACTCGGCGGCAGTCAGGAGCTGTACTTGCTCGGGCGGTTTCTTCGAGGAAGCAGAGTGCTGGAGGCGATTGCGGTATTCAAGCGAGGCGCAAGCAATGGCGACTGGACAGAAGCCAAAACTGCGTTCGTCGCCAATGCTTCCGACTACATCAATGAAAAACGCCGGCTGCTCATGGGCAAGCGAGCCGGCGTGGTTTATTTGGAGTGACCGGGTTGTGAGTCGTTCCCCCGGCCCCTGCCGCGCACTCGAATGTGTATCGACCACTTAAAGCACGGCAGTTACACGCCCATTATGGCGACGTCGCCAACTGGCCGCAACTGGCTGCGCATGCCGCTCCATCGCCCGGCGTGAACCCGTTCCCGCCGCCTCAGCCTGAGCGCATCGCCACCATGCGCGCATGCAGCCTCAGGCCCTCTCGATCACCTTTGCCGCCCGGGCCCAGCCCGATGCGCCGCGCCGGTTCTCCGGCGTGGCGTACTCCGGCGGGGTGATCCCGCACTATGGCTGGATGGGGGATGTGGCCATCGATCTGGCCAGCCTGCAGAACGCTCAAGGCGAGGCGCTGCCCATCCTGGTCGACCACGACCAGCGCATCGACGCCATCGCAGGCCGCGGGCGCATCTTCAAGGCCACCGATGCCGATGGGCTGCCCTTCCTGGCCGTCGAGGGCGAGATTTCCCAGGCCACCGAGGCAGGCCGCAAGGTCGCGGCCCTGTTCGCCGAAGGCCATCCGGTGCAACTGTCGGTGGGCATGCACGCCAATGTGCGCGAGCTGACCGAGCCGGTCACCGTCAACGGCCGCTCGCTCAAGGTGGCCGCCCTCTTCGAAAACGCCGTCGTGCGTGAGGTTTCTTTCGTGGCGGTGGGCGCTGACCCCAACACCGAGGCGCACGCCTTCGCTGCCGCCGTCCCCACCACCCGCAAGGAGAACGCACCCATGAGTGATGACAAGCCGACCGTGGAGGCGCTCCAGGCCCGCATTGCGGAGCTGGAAGCGCAGATCGAAGCCGCGCGCATCGAGCGGCGCCGCGCCGACCTGGCCGCCGTGTTCGAGGCTGTGGGCCGTGACCTGCCGCAGGACGTGCAGCCCTATCTGGACATGAGCGATGCGGCCTTCGCCGCCTTCGCGGCCGACCTCAAGGCGGTGGCCAAGCCCGCGCGGGATGCGGCGCTGTTCTCGGCGCACAGCCTGAGCAAGGCCGGCCAGGGCGGGGCGCCGCAGGATGCCGCGCGCGCGCGGCTGGATGCGCTCATGAGCGCCGTCAAGCAGATCACCGCGTAAGGAGAGGCCGTCATGCCAACCATGCAAGCCACCGAGGGCCAGTTCCTCAAGTACGAAGCGCCGCAGGGCTATAGCCGCGAGGACGTGACCGTGGCCAGCGGCCAGAACCTCGCCGCCGGTCAGGTGGTGGGGCGCATCATCGCCAGCGGCCACATTGCCGCGTTCACGCCCGGGGCCTCTGACGGCACGCAAAACGCCGTGGGCGTGCTGCTGGCCGCTGTGGATGCGACCGCTGCCGCGCGCCCGGGCGTGATCGTCGCCCGCCACGCGATCGTGGTGGAGCGCGACAACCTCGTGTGGGGCGGCAGCCCCACCAACGCGCAGAAAGACGCCGCCATCGCGCAACTGAAGGCGCTGGGCATCCTGGCGCGCAAGACGGTGTAAGGAGCCATCGCCATGCTGATCAACGACTTCACCAATGCCGAGCTGACGGCGGCCATCAATGCGTTCCCCGTGCAGTGGGGGCGCATCGGCCAGATGAACCTCTTTCCCACGCGCGGCGTGCCTTCGCGCTCGGTGATCATCGAAGAGGCTTCCGGCACGCTCGCGGTGCTGCCCTCGCACGAGTGGGGCGGCGAGGGCACCACGGCCAGCAAGATCAACCGCCGCACGGTGGCCTTTGCGATCAAGCAGACGGTGCACGAGGACACGATCCTGCCGGGCGACATTCAGGACGTGCGCGGCTTCGGCATCGAGGGTCTGAATACCGTGGCTTCCGAAGTGGCCCGCCGCCTGCAACGCATGCGCGCCAAGCACGACATCACGCTGGAGTGGAAGCGCATGGGCGCGCTCAAGGGGCAGGTGACCAACGGTGACGGCTCAGTGATCGCCGACCTGTTCCAGGCATTCGGCGTGACCCAGGTCTCGGTGAACTTCGAGCTGGGCAATGCGTCCACCAGCGTGCTGAGCAAGTGCGCGCAGGTCATCAACCAGATCGAGGACAACCTCAAGGGCGACACGATGACGGGCGTGACCGCGCTGGTCTCACCCGAGTTCTACAGCGCCTTGGTGGAGCATCCGAAGGTGCAGGACGCCTACAAGTTCCACAGCGAGGCTGCCGCACGGCTCGGCCAGGACATGCGCGCCGGATTCCCCTTCGGCGGCATCACCTTCGTCGAGTACCGCGCCAGCGTCTCGGGCAACCGGCTGATCGCAGCCAATCAGGGGCATGCTTTCCCAGTGGGCACGATGGACACCTTCGGCACCTACTTCGCGCCGGCGGACTTCAACGAGACGGTCAACACCGTGGGCCTGCCCTTCTACGTGAAGCAGTGGGAGCGCGAAGGCGGGCGCGGCATCGTGCTGCACACGCAGTGCAACAGCCTGCCGCTGTGCCACCAGCCCGCGGTGCTGGTGCGTCTGACCAACACCTGATGGTGGCGGCCATGCGCGTGCGCATCATCCAGACCGTGCAGCTGGGCAGTCAGACGCTCAATGCGGGGGTCGAGTGCGAGCTCCCGCAGGCGCTGGCCGAGGACTGGGTGGCCGACGGCATCGCCCAGGCCCAGCCCGAAGCCGCGCCGGCCGATGAAGCCCAGGCCCAGCCCGAAGCCGCGCCGGCCAAGCCCAGCCGCAAGAAGGGGTGATGCGTCATGCCCATCCTCACGCGCGCCGAGCTGGAGACGCGCCTGGGCGCCGAGGCGGTGGAGCAGCTCACCGACCTCGAAAACCTCGGGGAAGTCAACGCCGCTCGGGTGCAGGCCGCGCTGGCCGACGCTGAGGCCGAAGTGATGGGCTATGTGCGCGCGGCCACCACCGCGCCGCTGCCCGACCCCGCCCCCGAGACGCTCAAGCGGCTGGTGGCGATCGTCGCGCACTACAACTTGTGGCGGCGCGGCCCCGGCGTGACCGAGAGCAGCATGGTCTATGTGGCCTACAAGGATGCGCTGGTGCAGCTGCGCGACATCGCCGCAGGACGCATCGCCTTGTTCCAAGACGCGGTGGATGCTGCTGTCCCTGGCGGTGCCGCGGCCTGGGCGCCGCCGCGGCTGCTCACCGATGCGGCGCTGGCAAGGATGCTGCCATGATCGATGTGACCATCGATGACCAGCAGGTCCGCGCAGCGCTGTCGCGCCTGAGCGAGCGCGTGGACGATCTGCGGCCCGTCTTGTCCGACATCGGGCAGGAGCTGGTCACGCGCATCGTCGGCACCTTCGAGCGCGAGGCCGACCCCTGGGGCAAGCCCTGGCAGCCGCATGCGCAATCCACCCGGCGAGCGCGCGCGCGCCGCGCGGCAGGGGGCAAAACCGGCACCAAGCGCTATCAGCGTGCGCTGTTCGGCGCGATGCGCTTGCTGCAAGACACCGGTGCGCTGCGCTCGAGCATCGAGGTGCAAAGCGTGAGCCCCGACCAGGTGACCGTGGGTTCGCGCATGGCCTATGCGGCCGTCCATCAGTTCGGCGGCGGCCGCTCACGGGTGCCCGCCCGCGCATTCTTCCCAGTGCGCGATGGACGCGCCGACCTGCCCGCTTCATGGGCGCAGGCGATCATGGACATCGCTCAGCGCCACCTGCAGGAGGCGCTGTGATGCTCGAGGTCGAAGCGCTCATCCGGCAACGGCTTGTGGCCACGGTGCCCGACCTGGTGGGCGTGCACAGCGCGGCGGCGCTGGGCATCGACGATGTGGGCGGCAAGAAGCTGCCGGCGGCTTTCGTGGTCAACGACGGCTACCGCGTGCTGGAGGTCACCTCCCACGGGGCGGCCGCCCGCATCGCCGCGCGCTGGCTGGTCATCGTGGTCGTGCGCGCCTTCGCGCAGGCCGCCAGCGGCGAGCGCTCCCGTGCAGACGCCGGGCCCTTGGTGATGGAGTGCCTGCGCGCGCTCATGGGCTGGCAGCCGCGGGTGGGCGTGCAAGCCTTGCAGCCGGTGACGCCGCCGGCGCCGGTGTACCAAGACGGCATCTTGCTGTACCCGCTGGCCTTCGAGGCGGCCATGGCCGTGCAACGAAGGGGCGACGCATGAAAGTCGAGCTGCTGGCCGACCACACCCACGCCGGGCGGCGCTACCCGAGCGGCCAGGTGCTCGATCTGCCGGATGAGCAGGCGCGGTGGCTGATCGGCCTGGGCGCGGCCAAGGCGCTTCAAACCCAAGACGGCCGGGCCGATGCACCACAGCGGCCTGCCAAACCCAAGAACACCACCCGCAAAGGAGAGTGAACGATGCCGTACTTTTCTGGACAAGGCCGCGTCTATGTGGGCGCGCGTGACGCCAATGGCAACCCGCAGGCCATGCGCTGGCTGGGCAATGTGCCCGAGCTCAAGGTCTCGCTCAACGTCGAGACGATCGAGCACAAGGAGAGCTACTCCGGCCAGCGTCTGACCGACTTGCAACTCATCAAGGGCAAGGACGGGGAGTTTTCCTGCGCGGTGGAGGACTTCAGCATCGAGAACCTGGAGCTCACGCTGTACGGGCAGACCAGCGCGGTGAGCTCCGGCACCGCCACCAGCGAGGCGCTGCCCTCCGGCGCGGTGGCTGGCGGCATCTACCTGCTGGCCCACCAGTTCGTGTCCTCGGTGACGGTGCGCGATTCGGCCACTACGCCGGCCACGCTCACCGAGGGCACCCACTACCGGGTGCACGCCGAGCAAGGCGCGATCGAGCTGTTGAACGTGACGGGGTTCACCCAGCCCTTCCGGGTGGACTATTCCCACGGCGCGGCCCGCAGTCTGTCGATGTTCAAGTCGGGCCAGCCCGAGGTGTGGCTGCGCTTTGACGGGCTGAACACCGCCGACAGCAACCGCCGCGTGATCGTGGACCTGTATCGCGTGGCGCTCAACCCGAGCAAGGACTTCTCGCTCATCGGCGACGAGCTGCAGAAGTTCGAACTCTCGGGCCGTGTGCTGGCCGACGTGACCAAAAGCGACACGGGGCCGCTCGGTTTGTTCGGCCGGGTGATCCAAGCCACGGTCTGAGGTGGGGCATGAGTGACTTCGATCCACGCGGCATCTGCGTCGAGCCGATCAAGGTGCGCGACCTGCCGCGCTTTTTACGTGCGGTGGAGCCCATTGCCGCGGACCTGGCGGCCGGGGACATCGCCGGCGCGTTGATCCGCCACGCCGAGGCGCTGATCGAGGCCACGGCCATCGGCGCGAGCGTGGAGCGCGCTTGGTTGGAGGAGCAGACGCCCGACGTGCTGGCCGATCTCGCCGCCCGCGTGCTGGAGGTCAACGGCGATTTTTTCGTCCGCCGCGTGCTGCCGCAGGTGACGGCCGCCGCCGAGCGGCTCAGCCGCATCGCCTCTGGTGGCACGAGTGGGTCGCCAGCCTCGTTGATGCCGGGTTCGGATTCGGCGACGTAATGGACATGGCCTGGAGCGACGCGCGGGACTTCTTGCAGGCGGCGCAGACGATGCGTCGTCAGCGCCTGCTGGACATGGCGGTGGCCGCGCGCGCGGCGCAGGCCGAGAAAAAGGACTGGGAGCGGTGGGTGAAGGAGGTCAGCGAATAAGGATTTCGATGTTCACGGACGCGCCGTCGTCCGGCGTCTCCAAGATGGCATATCCCCATGCAACAAAGGCGCCATACCCCGTCCAACCGGTGAGCAGGCCGAACGCGCACACCAGCGCGGCAGTGCGCCATCCCAGATTGCGGCGCAGGGCGACAAGAGCGGGCAGGATCGCGCATACCAGTGCGTAAACGGCAATGATCGAAACGAGCGCTTGCATGTAACCCAGTATGGCCGACAACAAAATCGAGATCAAAATCGTCGCCGACAACCGCCAGGCCGTGGCCGCCTTGGGCGAGTCGGCGCGCGCCATGGGGGTGGTCGCGCAGAAGGTCGAAGTGGCGAAGGTCAAGATTGGCGACATGGCCAAGGCGTTCGCGCTTGGTCAGGCGGCATTCCAAGCCCTCAGCGCTGCGGTAACAGCCGCCTTCGTCTCGCTTCCCAAGGCCGCGCTGGAAGCGGAGAGACTCGGCAACGCATTCAAGGTGCTCGCGGGCTCCGCGTCTGCTGCGGCGGCGGAGCAGAAGTTTGTGCGCGACGAGGCGCAGCGGCTCGGCATTTCGCTGTCGGATGCACAGGAAGCCTACCTCAAGCTGGCCGCCGCCGCGCGCGGCACGGCGCTCGAGGGGGAGGCGGCGCGCAAGGTGTTCTCGGCAGTCGCCGGGGCCGCCTCCACGCTCGGGCTGTCGTCCGCTGAAACCTCCGGCGCGCTGCTTGCCATCTCGCAGATGATGAGCAAGGGCACGGTGCAGGCCGAAGAACTGCGCGGACAACTTGGCGAGCGTATCCCAGGCGCATTCCAGATTGCCGCGCGCGCGATGGGCGTGACCACGTCCGAGCTATCTGAGATGCTTGATCGCGGCCAAGTGCTGGCCGAGGACTTTCTGCCGAAGTTTGCCGAGCGGCTTGCGAAGGAAATCCCCGCCAGCGCAGACACGATGGGCGCTGCCGTCAATCGCGTCACAAACGCGGCAACGCAGGCCATGCAGTTGATCGGCGGCGCGCTTGCAGACGCCATTGACAATGCGATGGGGCTGAAAGACGCCAGCAAGGCGTTGGCGCAAAGCGACGGCATCGTGGAGTTTGCGCGCAAATCGGCCAAGGCCATTGCCGCGCTCGTTGATGTGGTGCGCGAGTTCGTGCTGTTCGTGCCGAACGTCTTGCGCACCATCGGCGGCGCCATTGCGGCCGTGGCGCGCGACATCAAGTTCGTCTTCGACATTGCCGCGGCCGTCGTGACGAAAGGGATTGGAGACGCTGGCCTGGCGGCCATGAAGCGCGCGCTGGACGAGCGCAATGCGTTCGTGCAGGCGTACAACGAGGACATGGCGCAGCGCTGGTTCCCGAAGCTGCTCACAGAGCGGGTGGACGAGTTTTTCGACAAGCTGCGCCAGGGTCAAGCGCAGGCCGCATCAAAGACGATGCAGTATCTGGAAGCGTCGCTTACTGCCGAGCAGCGCAAGACGCTCGATGCGATCAAGTCGCAAGAAGAAAAGCTCGCTGCCGAATACAAGACGCACGCGGCCAACCTGTACGCGGCGCTGACCAGCGGCGCACTCAGCATCGAGGAGTACAACAAGGCGCGCGCAAAACTGGAGCGCTGGTACAAGGAGCAGCTCGACAAGTCGAGCAAGGGCAAGGCTGGCGCAACGGCCATGCTGGCGCAACTCAAATCCGACGCCGAGGCCGAGTTTGCGCTGCTCAAGGACAGCCTTGAGCGGCAAAAGCGCCAGCTTGACGCGGCGCTCGAGGACCGCCTGGTATCGATCCGCGATTACTACGCGCGCAAGACCGCCATTGAGCAGCAGGAGATCGATGCGGAGATCGCCCGCCGCCAGCAGGAGATTGCCGCCCAACGCGCCCTCGTCGCCAATCCGCGCGCCACCGAGTCCGATCGGCTGCGCGCCAAGGCTGAGGTGGCCAAGCTCGAGGCCGACCTCATCGTCCTCAACGACCGCCGCGCCGACATCGAGGTCGCCAACGCCCGCGCCGCCGCCCGGGCCGAGCGGGAACTGGCCGAGGCCTTGGCCCAGGCGCGCGAGGAACTCGCCCAGCTCACCGGCACCGACACGGCGGAAGACCGGCGCGCCGCGATCGAGCGCAGCTACCGGGATCTTCGCGCACGCCTGGCGGCCGAGAACGACGCCGCGGGCGTGGCGCTGATCGACCGGCTCATCGACGTGAAGGCCGCCCAGGCCAACCTCGCCCGGCTGGAACAGGAGTGGCGGCTCGTCACCGAGCGGCTGCGCAACGCGCAGGAGGCCATCGGCATCCAGCAGCAGGCGGGGCTGCTCACCGAGGCCCAGGCTCGGCAGCGGATCGTGGTCTTGCAACAGCAATCGGCGGCCGAGCTGCAGCGGCTGCTGCCCGCGATGCAGCAGGCCGCGCAGGCGATCGGGCCCGAGGCGGTGCTGCGCGTGCAAGCCTTCAACAACGAGCTGGAGCGCACGCGTCTGGTCACCGATCAGATGGCTCCCTTGTGGAACGGCATCGGCGAGAGCTTCGGCACGGCCTTGCAGGCCATGGTCACCGGCGCGCAGAGCTGGCGCGCCGCAATGGCCGGGCTGTTCAGGCAGGTGGCCAATGCCTTCTTGCAGCAAATCGTCATCCAGCCCTTCCAGCAGTGGGTGGCGATGCAGGCGAAGATGTTCGCGGTGAAGCTGGGCTTCATCCAGCAGGAACAGGTCGTCGAGAAGGCCGCGACGGCGCAGTCGGTGGCGATGAAGTCGGCCGAGACCACCGCCAAGGTGTCGATGGACGCGGCCCAGGCTGGATCGGGCGCGGCGGCCTCGCAGGCGTCGATTCCGGTCGTGGGACCGGGGCTGGCCATTGCGGCCATGGCCGCAATGGTGGCCGCGGTGATGGCGCTGCTGGGCAAGGTCAAGAAGTTTGCCGCAGGCGGCCTGGTCAGTGGGCCGGGGACCTCGACCAGCGACTCCATCCCGGCGCGGCTGTCCGCCGGCGAGTACGTGGTGCGGGCTGCGGCCGTGCAGCGCGTGGGCGTGGCCTTCCTCGATGCGATCAATGGCCTGCGCACGCCGCCGGCCTGGGACGGGCAGCGCCTGGCCTTCGCCGCCGGCGGCCTGGTGCCTGCCGTGCAGGTGGCACCGGCCGCGCCGCAGGTGAACAACGCCGTGCGCATCGTCAACGCCATCGACCCGGGCGTCACGCACGACCACCTGCAAACCCCCGCCGGCGAGCGGGTGATCCTCAACATCATCGGGCGCAATGCGCGCGCGGTGCGCTCAGCGCTTCAAGGATGACCACACTATGGCCTTGCTCTTCATCGACGGCTTCGACCACTACGACCCGCAGGCGCTGGATTCCTTCGGCGAGCCGTGGCTTGCCCGCGGCAAGGCGGCGTATCTCTCGCCGCAGGCCACGCGCATCCCCGGCCGGCGGCCCTCGTCCTACGCCTTGCGACTGCCGGCAGGGCCCGGTGGCGGCTACGTCAAGAACCTGCCGTCCGTCCGCTCGGCGTTGATCGTCGGCGCGGCCGTGCGCGTAGCGCCGTTCAGCAACACGGGCGAGCTACCCGTTCTGATGGGCGTGCGCGACACCGCAGCGAACATGACCCATGCCGTGGGCATCGATGCGGACGGGCGGCTCAGGGCCTTGCAGTCCAGCAGTGGATATGGGTTCTGGACGCTGGCGCGCTCGGTGGCCACGGCTGCCGCGCGTGGGTGGCACTACATCGAGATGCGACTGGTGCAAAGCGACTCCTCCGGCGTGTTTGAAGTTCGCCTCAATGGTGTGAGCGTCATCACCCAAAACGCGCTCGATACCCTGAATGGTGCCAACGGTCTGATCACCGTGTTTCTTGGGCCTCCTCCCGGCCAAGAGACCGCCGTGACAATCGACGTGGACGATCTCTACATCGCCGACACCACTGGGACGATCAACAACACATTCCTGGGCGACGTGCGGGTGGACGTGTTGCAAGCCCAGGCCCAGGGCACGCAGGCGCAGTGGTCGGTCTCGCCCTCAGGTCTACCAGCGTGGCAGGCCGTCAGCGATGGTGATGACGCCACCGCCATCACGGCGGCCACCGTGGGCATGCGGCACAGCTTTGATATGGCCGCGTTGCCGGTTATGGCTTCGCCAGCGGTGCATGGGGCGCAGGTGACGATGCTTGCTCGCAAGACGGATGCGGGTAACGGCCGCGCTCGCGGTCTGGTCATCAGCGGCGCGCAGTCGGCCGTCAGCGCCGACATCGTGTTGGAAGAGCAACTCGCCTGGCACACCGCCATGTTCGAGCTCAACCCGAACGGCAACGTGCAGTGGACTGAGGGCACGCTCAACGCGGCCGAGTTCGGCGTGGAGGCGGCGTGACGCGGCAGGTCTCGCACGAGCTGACGGAGGCCGCCTCCAGGCCCTCTCCAGGCCGTGCCGCGGCCCAAGTTGGCGCCGAGACGCTGGCGCGGCCGTCGTCCGCCGGCCTTGAGGCCGCAGGTGTGACCGCCGAGACAGCCGCATCGCCGGGACAGCCGCCGGTCCATGCCGTGGCTGTGCACGCCGAGGCCGCATCGCTGCCGCAGCCCGTGCGCAGCGCGGTCGCGTTCCTGGTGGAAGTGCTGCGCCGCGAGACGGCGGCCGCCGACGTCAGAACCTCGGCCATCGAGGCGCTGGGGCAAGCGCCGTGGCCGCAGGCGCAGCGCGCAGTCTTCGCCTTCCGGCACGACTGGGCCTCCCCGCTGGTGGAGCGGCTGGAGTGGAGCTCCTCGGTCGTGCGCACCGCCAGCGGCGGCGAGCTGCGCAGCGCGCGGCGGTTCGCGCCGCGCCGCGTCATGCGCTACAACGTCGGGCACGGCAGCGCCCATGATGCGCTGGTGGCCGACTGGATCGCCGATCATCTCGGCGCGGTGACGTGGTGGCCACTGCCGCAGTATGCCGTCGCGCTCGACGCTGCAGCGCCCGCCGGCGCTGTGGCGATCGACGCGGCCGGCATTGCAGACGCCGGTTTCGTGCCGGCCCAGTTCCACCCCTGGCTCGATGGCTCCGGACAGTTCTGGGACGCTGGGGACGGACAGCGCCGGGCCCTGGCCGTCGATGGAGAGCACTGGCAGGCGCTGGCACTGGCCGATGTGGAGGACAGCCGGTTTTGGCTGGCCGAGCCGCTGGCGCGGATGCTTCGTCCCGGATCTCTCGTCATGCCCCTGGTGCAAGGAGTGGCCGACGTGGGCGGCGAGATGGCGCTGTGGCGGCCGGGGGTGGCCGGCGGGACGGTGACCGCCCGGGTGGCCTTCGATGCGCCCCCGCTTCCGGAGGACATGCCGGCCGATCCGATCCTGGAGGCGCTGCCTGTGTGGCCGGATGCGAACTGGCGCGACGACCCTGGCGCCACAGGCAGTGGCGAGCTCACGCTCATCGACAAGACGCCCGCCGATCCCTGGGTCCGCCGTGACGACCCATGGCCGACGACGACATTGCAGCGCCGCTACCTGGCCTGCGGCCGCGAGCAGATCACGCACTGGCGCGCCCGGTTGTACCGGATGCAAGGCCGCGTGGGTGAGTGCTGGTCGCCCGATGGCCTGGCGCCGGTGCTGCGCGTCACCTCGGCCGCCGGGGTGGACGATGGCTTTTTGCGTGTCAGCGGCACCGGTGCTCAAGCGTACTGGCACCGGCCCGCCGGGGCCGTGATCCTGCACCCGGACGGCAGCCGTCAGCATGTGCTGAGCGGGGCGTACCACCACGACCAAGGCGGCGTCCTCGTGCTGCGCAGCGGGCTGGCCCAGCCGGTGCCCGCAGGCAGCCGCATCGTGCGGCTCGTGCGCTGCCGGCTCGACCACGACGCGGTGGACTTCAACTGGCACACCCCGGCGCTCGTCGAGCTCACCTTGACGCTGCGCGTCTTGCCGCCGCAGCGCGGCATGACCTATGAGGACGATTACGGCGGCGGCGGCGGGGGCGACCCGCCCGTCGAGTACTGACGGGGATGCACGGATGCAAGAAGTCGAGCTGTACGAGTTTTCCGGCGGCGCAGGGCCGTTCCACCTGACGCCTCATGAAGTCACCGTGGAGATGGGCGGAAGCACCTTTGAGCCCTGCCAGATCGAGCGCAACGCGCTGGCCCTGGGCGCGGAGGCCGCCAAGGCAGCGCTCGATCTGAAGCTGCCGCCCGATCACGCGCTCGTGCGCCATCTGCTGCAAGCGGCTACGCGCGGGGAGATCACCAGCGTCGTGTTGCGCACGGCGAGCCGATCGTCGCCGTCGAGTACAAGCTGGATGCTGACCGGCGTGCGCTGGATGGGCCGCGTGCTCGGGGTGGAGGTGGCCGATGACGCAGCTCGCATCCGCTGCGAGCCCGCCCAGGTGAGCCTGAAGCGCATCGGCCTGCGGCGCCTGTACAGCCGCTCGTGCTCGCACGTGCTGTACTCCCAGGCCTGCGGCGCCTCGCCGGTGTCGGCATCGGCCATCGTGGAGGACGTCAGCGGCCGCCTTGTCTACCTGGACACCATGCCGCCAGCCGTGGACGGGGCGCTTGCCGGCGGCTGGCTTGAAACCGCCTCCGGCGCACGCCACATGATCGTGCGCGTGTCAGCGCCGCAAGTCGAGCTGCTCTATCCCGCCGACTTGCAGCCGGGCGATCCGGTGCTTCTGGTGGCCGGGTGCGACCATAGCATGCAAACCTGCCAGTCGCGCTTCAACAACCTCGACAACTACGGCGGCTTCCCCTTCATCCCCATCAAGAACCCGTTCTCGACGGGTGTCTTCTGACAGGAGCGCAGCATCCCATGTGGTACCTGGTCGTCATCGTCGTGGCGGCGCTGGTGTCGGCGGCGCTCGCGCCCAAACCGCCCGCGCCCAAACCCGCCGAACTCTCCGACCTCGACGCACCCACGGCCGAGGAGGGCCGACCGATCCCGGTCGTCTTCGGCGCGGTGCTGCTGCGCGGGGCCAATGTCGTGTGGTACGGCGACCTGGAGGCCGAGCCGATCAAGAAGAAGGGCGGCAAGAAGTGAACGAGGACGTGACCGTCACCATCGACCACGTGCGCGCCGCGGGTCTGTGCGTGCCCGGCACGCGCACCTGGTTCGCGCGCCAAGGCCTGAACTTCCGCGCCTTCCTCACCCAGGGACTGCCCGCGTCCGTCCTGTTGGCCACCGGGGATGCGATGGCTCGGCGCGTGGTCGAGGTCGCCCGGCAAGGCCATGAGGAGCAGCGCTGATGGGCGGGCGCCGCAAGAAGCAGACCGTCGGCTACCGCTACCGCGCCGGGATGCACCTGGTGCTGTGCCAGGGGCCGGTCGATGCTGTGCAGGAGATTCAGATCGGTGACCGCACCGCCTGGGGCGATGCGAGCCGCGCGCCAGTGCTCACGGTGGGTGGCCTGGGGCGAGTACGCCTCGATGCGCCCACGCTGTTCGGCGGCGACAAACGCGAAGGCGGCGTGGTGGGCGACCTCGACGTGCTTTCCGGCGCGGCCACGCAGGCCCGCAACGACTACCTGATGGGGCAGCTCGGGGCCAACATCCCGGCCTTTCGCGGGGTGTTGTCGATCGTGGCGCGCAAGATCCTGTTCGCCGCCAACAATCCCTACCTCAAGCCCTGGGCGGTGCGGGTGCGGCGCTTCACGGAAGGCTGGCATGGCAATGCGCCGTGGATGGCATCTCTCGCCCAGGTACGCGGTTGGGATGATGAGGCCGCAGTAGAGGTCCTGGTCGGAATGAACCCGGCGCACATCCTGGTGCAGTGCCTCACCGACCCGCACTGGGGCATGGGCTATCCCCTCTCGACCCTGGGCGGCAGCTTCGGCAACGCGGCCTATGTCCTCCATGGCGAAGAATTTGGCCTGAACCTCGTCTGGACGCGCCAGCAGCCCATCGAATCCTTCATCGCCCAGGTGCTCGACCACATCGGTGGCATCCTCTACCTCGATCCCTATACGGGGCTCTTCGAACTCAAGCTGCTGCGCGACGACTACACGTCCGGCAGTCTGCCGCGCATCGGCCCCGACGAGATCGTGCGCATCGAGCGCTTCGAGCGCGCGCAGTGGGGGGAACTCCCCAACGAGATCACCGTGGTCTACACCGACTGGGCCACGGGCAAGGAAGCCACGGTGTCGGTGCAAAACCTCGCCGCGATCCAGTTGCAAGGTGGCGTCATCAACCAGCGGCGCGACTACCCCGGCGTCAACTGGGGGCCGCTGGCCGCGCGCTTGGCCTTGCGCGACCTGCGGGCGCTGGGCTCGCCGCTGGCGCGCATGAGCCTGACCGTCGCCCCTGCCGCCTTCGAGCGGCCGCCCCTGCCGGGCGACGTGTTCTTGCTGCACTGGCCACGTCTGGGCATCGAGCGGATGGTGGTGCGCGTCACCGGCATCGACACCGGCGCGCTGGGCGCGGGCCAGTGGCGCATCGAGGCGGTGGAAGACGTGTTCGCCATGGGCAACACGGTGCTGACGCCCGCGCCGCCGCCCCCGCCGCCCGTGACAGTGACGCCGCAGCCCCCGGCCCTGGTGCTGGCCGTCGAGGTGCCGTACTGGGAACTCGCGCGGCGCCTGGGCCGGGCCGATCTGGACTACCTCACCGACACGGACACCTACGTCGGGGCCTTGGCCGTGGCCGGCGGGCTGGGGCAGCTCAACTGGCAGATGCAAACCGGCGCCTCGGCCGCTGCGCTGGCCGATGCCGCCGAGGAGGACTACGCGCCGCTGCTCACGCTGTCCGCGCCGTTGCCGGCCAGCGAGGCCGATGCGCTGGCCGTGGCGTTTTCGTCGAGCAGCCAAGCGCAACGCCTCGCGGTGGGCGACTACGCCTACCTGGTCGATGCCGCCGGCCAGATCCGCGAAGCGGTGGCCATCCTCGCCTTCGATGCCGGCGCGGGCACGGTCGATCTTGCGCGCGGGGTGCTGGATACCACGCCGCAGGCGCACGCGGCCGGCACGCGGCTGGTGGGCGTGGGCGAGTGGCTGGCGGCCGAGGAGACCGACCGCGCGCCGGGCGAATCGGTCTATGTGGCCGCCGTTCCGCGCACGGCCAGCGGCGAAGGCGCCGCCGTCTTGGCCGCCAACGGGCAGCCGCTGGTGCTGGCCGGCCGCCAGGCGCGGCCCTATCCCCCGGGCCGCATCCGCCTCAATGGCCGGACCGAGCCCGCCGTGGTGGCCGGTGACCTCACCGTCACGTGGGCCCACCGCGACCGCACCCAACAGACCGCCTACCTCGTGCACCAGGACGAGGGCGACATCGGCCCCGAGCCGGGCACGAGCTACACCGTGCGCGTGCGCGACCGCCACGGCGCCCTGGTGCGCACGGCCAACAGCCTCACCAGCAACACCTGGACCTGGACGGTGGCCGATGCCGCCGCGGACGCCGGTGCCGCGGGCGATCGCGTGACCCTCGAAATCACCGCCGTGCGCGATGGACTGGAGAGCTGGCAGGCACAGGCGCGCAGCGTCGACCGTGCCGGCTACGGCCTGCGCTGGGGGCAACACTGGGGAGAGGTGTGATGGCAGCGCCTCGCATCGACGTGCACCTGCTCACGCTCGACGAGCCCGAGTCCTGGCGCGAGGAATGCTTGGCGAGCCTCACCGGTGCGCCGATCCGCCTGCATGTGCTGCCGGGCCTGCGGGGTCGCCTGGGCCAGGCGCGCGCGGCGGGCTTCGCGCGCGGCAGCCTGCCGCTGGTGTCCTTCGTCGACCCGGACGATCGCTACGAGGCCGGTGCCTTTGCACGCCTGGCCGATGCGCTCGATGACTGTCCGTCGGCGGTGCTGGCCTACACCGACGAGGCGCTGATGGACGCGCAAGGCCGCCCCATCGGCGTGCGGCGACTGGCCTATAGCCGCTGGCAGCACGCCCACTCGGCCAGCCACGTCCACGGCCTGATCGTGATGCGTCGAAGCGCCGTCGAGCCGCTGCTGAGCCGGATCGAGCGCATCCACGACGTCCCGGAGTGGCCTCTCACCCGGGCCCTGGCCGCCACCGGCGGCGTGCTGCATCTGCCCATCGTCGGCCGCCACTGGCGCCAGCATCCCGACCAACACCACCTGATCCTTCGCAGGGTCAGAAATACCCCCCAAAGATCGGAGATCCCCCATGCCGCAGTTTGATCCGAACCTGGGCCTGGCCTACGGCTGGACGCTGGGCGAATCCGGCTGGCACACCGAGATGGACGTCAACCTCAAGCGTTTGGGCGCCGTCGTGGGCCTGTCGGTCGCGAGCCGCACCCTGACCACGCCACCGGCCAGCCCTGCCGAGGGCGATCGCTACATCGTGCCCAGCGGTGCCACCGGCGACTGGGCTGGCCGCACCGGCCAGATTGCCGTGCGCATCAACGGCGTCTGGGAGTTCCACGCCCCGAGGGTCGGCTGGGTCTGCTTCATCGCCGCCGAGGACCGGCTCGTCGTGTACAAGCCCACCGGCTGGAGCACCGGTGTGACGGTGTGAGGTCGCCCATGGCCGCAGACATTACGACGACGGCGGTGTCCACCTTGGCCACCGGCACCGCCGCCGCGGTGCCCACGGTGGCAGCCGCTGCGGGCCGCCCCCCGGAGGAGGTGATCCTGTGGGCCTTCTTGGGCAGCCTGGTGGCCGTCTACCTCGACCGCAGCCGGGACAACACCCTGTCCATGCGATGGGCCGCCTCGACGGCCGGGCTGGTGCTGGTGAGCGTGCTCAGCGGCATCGTGGGCAGCGCCCTGGTGCTACAGCTCGCCCCCGCCTGGGCATGGACGGCCCCGCTGGCGCTCATCGAGCGCTGGGTGCTGGCCTTTGCGATTGCCGCGCTCATCCACAAGGCCGGCCCGTTGGCCTGGGGCGTCGTGCGACGCATCGCCGCCACGAAAGGAGCAAGCGATGATGGCCGTCCTGCTTGATGTGATTCTGCTGGCCAGCGGCGCCATCGTGCTGCTGGCATCGCTGTGGACCTTGGGGCGCGCAGCCCGTGGCGAGGTGTCGGTGCGCACGGTCGTCGCCGCACTGCTTGGGTTTGCCGCAGCGCGCGCCATCTCCCTGGTGTGGAGTGGAGCGGATGACGCTTCGGCCGCCTTGCTGGCCAGCATGACGGGCGTGGCGGTGTGGATCGTGAGCGCGGCTGTGCGCCAGGCCCGATCACCGAAGACACCGCGGCGCCGCAGCACCGACCTGACGGCCAGGCCTCATCCAGCCCACCCGCAACAGAGGTGATCGCCATGCGCATGATTCCCGCTGTGCTGTTCGCCTGGGTTGCTGCGTCGGCTCAGGCTATCGACTGCCTGCCCCGCCCGGTGGGAAGTGGCACGGCGCTGCACGTCTCGCAGCGCGACGGCATGACGGCGCTGGTGTGGTGGTGCGACAAGGTCACTCACTGGGTGCCGCAGACTGTGGTGGGCACGATGGGGGTGGCGCAGATGGCGCAGGCCGCGACCTCGCTGTCGGCCGCTCAGGACCCGCTGGGGCTCGCCCGTGAGATGTTGGCGGCCCACTCAGCCCCTCTGAGCGACGCCTTGGCGGCATTCCGCGTCGAGGCCTACTGGGACCATGCCCATCACAAGCCGACCGATCCGGGCTTCGTGGTGGCTGCCAATGCCGGCCGCATGACCCGGCCGGCCTATGCCGTGGCGGACGGTGCTCGCACCACTCGCCAGGATGGCACGGCGTCGGTGGGTGCGCCTTGCACGTGCCGCCGGCTGGCGTTCGTTGAGGGGCGTTCGGTTTACTGCGCATTCGACGCCACGCCTCGGGTAGCGGTCTGCGCGCGCCAGCCATGATGAAGTACCACCCTGACATCGACATGGCGCGCGCGGTGGCCCTGCGCATCGCGGTGTGCTCGCGCATGCTCGAGGACGAGCCCGAGCGGGGACTGCCGCGCCACATCGTCGAGGCCATGCGCCGGCGCATCCGGGTAGAGATCGACGAGGCCGTGCGCCTGCACGACGAGGTTTTCCGGCTCAGACCATACAAGGCGGCGAGACCATGAAAGTCGAGCAGTACATCGATGAGCTGATCCGCCGCGAGGGCGGCTACGTCAATCACCCGGCCGACCGTGGCGGCCCGACGAACTGGGGCATCACCGAGCAGGTCGCCCGGGCCTACGGCTACGGCGGCCGGATGCAGGACATGCCGCAGAGCGTGGCGCGGCAGATTTACCTGGAACGATACTGGACGCAGCCGCGTTTCGATCTGGTCAACGACCACAGCGCCGTGATTGCTGAGGAACTGCTGGATACCGGCGTCAACATGGGCACCGGCGTGGCCGTGCGCTTCTTGCAGCGCGCGCTCAACGTGCTCAACCTTGAGGGCCGTATCTACCCGGATATCGCGGTGGACGGCGCGATCGGGCGCATGACGCTGGCGGCCCTTCAGGCGTACCTGGCGCACCGTGGCAAGGACGGCCACGTGGTGCTGCTGCGCGCGCTCAACGCGCAGCAGGGCGCGCGCTACATCGAAATCGCCGAAGGCAGGCCGAACCAGGAGGCCTTCGTGCACGGCTGGTTCCTGCACCGGGTGGCCTGAGATGGTGCCACAGCCTGCCTGGAACATGCTGGCCAAGGCCGCCCCCTTCATCATCGCCGCGCTGGCGGTGCTGCTGGGCATCCAAACGCTGAGGCTTTCCTCCGAAGCCCGAGCGCACGCCGAGACCCGCGCCGAGCGCGACCGCATCAACGCTGCGGCCACCCGCGCCGCGCTGGACGCCAGCCAAGCCTACCGCCGCCTGGAGCAGTCCCAGGCCGAGAAAGCCCAGGAGCTACGCCATGCCCACGAAGACGAGAAAGCGGCCCTGCGCCGCACTGCTGAGCGCCTGCGCCGCGATCTTGACGGCGTGCGCGACGCCCTCCAGTCCTACGCCGCCGGTGGTGGTGGAACCCCCGAAGCTGCCGCCCCCAGCGGTGAGGATCGAGCCCGTGCCCTCGGGGACGTACTGGGCGATGGTGTGCGACTGGCTGGAGCGCTCGCAGAAGCGGCTGAGCGTCACGCTGCCGAAGCCCGAGCGCTGTGGGCCGAGCGCCAAGCCCTGACGTGCGGGCCGTAACCCGCCGCTGGTGTAAATATGGTGAAAAAGTTGGGCTGAAACGGCCCGCCGCAGGCCGCCAACCCGTTGATTTACAGAGGGAAAACGGCTTGCTGAACGGCCATGACTTGCCTTCACACGGCAGGGGTCGCAGGTTCGAACCCTGCACCACCCACCAAACCTTCCAGGGCCTGGCCACGTGCCGGGCCCTGGGTCTTTTTGGGGCCTCGATCGGAGCGACCGCGTAGTTGCCACAGCCCCATCGGCGGTGCGGCCGGGCCACAATCGGGACATGCGTTACGTCACCAGCCGACCCGGCACCACCCCGGTGGTGCTCGATTCTCCGCACAGCGGCACCTGGTACCCGGACGACTTCGGCCATGCCTGCGACCTGGCCGTCCTGCGCCGTGCCGAGGACACCCATGTCGACAAGCTCTATGACTTCGCCCCCGGCCTGGGGGTGGGCTGGGTGGAGGCCCATTTCCCGCGCAGCTACCTCGATGTCAACCGCAACCTGACCGAGCTGGATGACACCCTCCTGGACGGCCCGTGGCCCGGCCCGGTGGAGGCCGGCCCGAAGGTGCGTCTGGGCAAGGGCCTGGTGTGGCGGCTCACCGATGATGGCGTGCCGCTGTACGACCGCAAGCTCAGCGTCGAGGAGGTGCGCCGTCGCATCGATCGCTGCTGGCATCCGTATCACGAGGCCCTGGCCCAGCAGGTCCAGGCGGCAGTGCTGCGCCACGGCTACTGCATCCACCTCAACTGTCACTCCATGCCAGCCGTGGCCTCGTCCCACGCCACCGACTTCCCCGGGATGGAGCACCCGGACTTCGTGATCGGTGACCGCGATGGCACCACGGCCAGCCCTGCGCTGACGCGCTGGATGGCCGACTATCTCCGGGCACAGGGACACAGCGTCAACATCAACCATCCCTACAAGGGCGTGGAGATCGTGCGTCGCCATGGTCTGCCGTCGCAGCACCGCCACTCCCTCCAGCTCGAGGTGAACCGCCAGCTCTACATGGACGAGCTCACGCTCGAGCCGCACGAAGGGTTCGGAGCGCTCAAGCTCCTGCTGCTGGACCTGGTGCGCGAACTGCTGGCGCTGGACCCAAGGCGGCTATGAGCGTGGATCGTGTCGATGCGGTGGTGGTGGGCGCAGGCGTGGTTGGTCTGGCCGCGGCCCGGGCTTTGGCCCTGCGCGGACTGGAGACCCTGGTGCTGGAGGCCGAGACGGCCATCGGCACCGGCACGAGTTCGCGCAACAGCGAGGTCATCCATGCCGGGCTCTATTACCCCGCAGGCTCGTGGAAGGCGCGGCTGTGCGTGACGGGCAAGGCCTGGCTGTACGACTACTGCACCCGCCGGGGCGTGATCCATCGGCGCTGTGGCAAGCTGGTGGTGGCCACCTCGGCCGAGCAACACGAGACCCTGCGGGCGCTGATGGCCCAGGCGGCGGCCAACGGCGTGCACGATCTGCGCTGGCTGACCGCCGACGAAGCCCGGGCCCTCGAGCCGGCGCTGGCCTGCACTGCGGCGGTGCTCTCACCTTCGACCGGCATCATCGACAGCCACGGCCTGATGCTGGCCCTGCAGGGGGATCTCGAGGCGGCGGGAGGGCTGGTGGCACTGGCGTCCCCGGTGCGGCGGGTGCGCCGCGTCGGCGACGGCTTCGAACTGGACGCCGGTGCTCAGGAGGTGAGTCGGCTGGGCACCCGCGTGCTGATCAATGCGGCCGGACTGTGGGCCCCGGCCCTGGCGGTGGACATTGAGGGCCTGCCGGCGGCCCAGGTGCCCCAGGCCTATTTTGCGAAGGGCAGCTACTACGCGCTGTCTGGACGCTGCCCGTTTTCGCGGTTGATTTACCCCGTGCCCGAGGCGGCCGGCCTGGGCGTGCACTTGACCCTGGATCTGGGCGGCCAGGCGCGTTTCGGCCCGGACGTGGAATGGGTGCAGCCCGACCCCGAGGGCCGTCTCGACTACCGCGTCGATCCGGCCCGTGCCGGTGCCTTCGAGGCCGAGATCCGCCGCTACTGGCCGGACCTGCCCGCAGGCAGCCTGCAGCCGGCCTACAGCGGCATCCGGCCGAAGATCCAGGCGCCGGGCGGGCCGGCCCGCGATTTCTGTCTGCACGGGCCCAGCGAGCACGGCCTGCCGGGGCTGGTCAATCTCTTCGGCATCGAGTCGCCTGGGCTGACGGCCTCGCTGGCGCTCGGTGAGGCCGCCGCGGCCTTGGCGCTGGGCGAGCCGATGCCGCAGCGGCTCAGCGGCTTTTGAGCGCCAGCGCCGCCTCGCGCACCAGGCCCGGGCCGCGGTAGATCAGTCCGGTGTAGACCTGCACCAGGTCGGCCCCGGCAGCGATCTTCGCGCGGGCGTCCTCCCCGCTCATCACGCCGCCCACGCCGATGATGGGATAGTCCGGGCCCAAGGCGGCCCGCAGGGCGGCGATCACGCGGTTGCTGGCATCGAACACCGGGCGGCCGCTCAGCCCCCCGGCTTCCTGCCCGTGGGGCAGATGGGCGACCGCCTTGCGCTCGATGGTGGTGTTGGTGGCGATCACGCCGTCGATGCCATGGCGCCGCAAGGAGGCGGCGATCACGCCGATCTGGGCCTCGTCCAGATCGGGGGCGATCTTCACGAACATCGGCACCGAGCGGCCCTGGGCCTGCACCAGCGCCTGGCGGCGCGCCTGCAGCGCGCCCAGCAGCTCGTCCAGGGCCTGGTCCGACTGCAGCGAACGCAGGTTCTGGGTGTTGGGCGAGGAGATGTTCACCGTGACATAGTCAGCGTGCGGGAAGACGCCTTCGAGCCCGATGAGGTAGTCGTCCACGGCGCGCTCGATCGGCGTGCTGGCGTTCTTGCCGATGTTCAGACCCAGGATGCCGCCGCTGTCGCGAAAGCGCGAGCGGCGCACGTTGTCCAAGAAGGCCTCGAGCCCGTCGTTGTTGAATCCCAGCCGGTTGATCAGCGCATCGGCTTGCGGCAGGCGGAACATGCGCGGCTTCGGGTTGCCCGGCTGCGGCAGCGGTGTGACGGTGCCCACCTCGATGAAGCCGAAGCCGAGGGCGGCCAGGCCGTCGATGCAGCGGCCGTTTTTGTCCAGTCCGGCCGCCAGCCCCACCCGGTTGGGAAAGCGCAGGCCCGCCACGGTGACCGGATCGTCCACGCGCGATTGCCCATAGACGCAGGCCAGCGGTGTGCGCTGCGTGCGTGCCAGCGCGGCCAGGGTCAGCTCATGGGCGTGTTCGGGATCCAGGCCGAAGAGGAAAGGGCGGGCGAGGGCGTAGGGCAAGAGGGACATGGGCGGTCGGTCCGGGATAATCGCGGGATTGTCTCAAACGCGCGGGCACTGCGGCCCTTCGATCCCATGACGCAAGACGAACTCAAGGCCCTGGTGGGGCGAGCGGCCATCGAGCATGTGGTGCCCGGCAGCATCGTGGGCGTGGGTACCGGTTCGACGGTGAACTGCTTTATCGACGAGCTGGCCCGCATCAAGGACCGCATCCAGGGAGCGGTGTCCAGCTCGGTGCGCAGCACTGAACGCTTGGTGGCACACGGCATCCCGGTCTTCGACGCCAACGAGGTCACGTCGCTGCCGGTCTACATCGACGGGGCGGACGAGATCGACCACCGAGGCCACATGATCAAGGGCGGTGGGGCCGCGCTCACGCGCGAGAAGATCGTGGCCGATCTGGCGCAGCGTTTCGTCTGCATTGCCGATGCCTCCAAGCTGGTGCCCACCCTGGGACGCTTTCCACTGCCGGTGGAGGTGATTCCGATGGCGCGGGCCCAGGTGATGCGCCGCCTGGCCGCCCTGGGGGGGCAACCGAAGCTGCGCGAGGGGGTGGTGACCGACAATGGCAACCTGATCGTCGACGTGGCCGGCCTGCGCATCGACGATCCGTTGGCGATGGAAACCGAGATCAATCAGTGGCCCGGGGTGGTCACCGTGGGAATCTTCGCCCGCCACCGGGCCCATCTGTGTCTGCTGGGCACGCCCGAAGGCGTGCGTGCGCTCAGCTTCTGAAAAGCCGTGGCGCCGGCGGGCGCACCCGCCGGCTGCGCTGCGGGAGGGTAATCAGAAGCGGAAGCCGGGGGGCGCGTTGCCAGCTGGCGGCAACGGTGCGGCCGGGCTGATCTGACCATCGGCGGGGCGCGCCTCGGGGAGAGCGGCCGGGGCAGGTGCCGGGGGCGCCAGGGGCAGGGCCTCGGCAAAACGATAACCGGAAGGCAGCCGCGACTGCTTGGGATAGCCCGCCGCATCGAGGTAGCCGTTCCAGTCGCTGCTCGAGTAGCCCTTGATCCGCTGGGCGCCGATGGTGAGCAGGGGCACCTCGTTGCTGCCGGCCAGTTTCTTCAGGGCCTCGGCATCGGCGGCGGTGGTGACGCTGTACTCGGTGTGCGGGATGCCGCGCTGGCGCAGCAGGTTGCGTCCGGCATCGCAGGGTTGGCAATCCCCCGAGGTGTAGAGCACGACGGGGTAACGCGCCACGACTTGGCGCAGCTCGAAGGGCAGGGCCGCGTCGGGGCCGGACGCACCGCCGCTGCCCGGCGTGCCGACGGCACGCACCTGGCCCGCCTGCGCAGGCGGCCGGTCGGTGTAGGTGATCTTGCCGTCCGGGCCCACGACCTTGTACGTGGCGTGTGCAGCCGTGCTGGCCAGCAGGCCGAACAGCAGGCCGAAGGCCTCGCGTCGAACCGTTCGCTTCATGCGCCCTCCTCGTCGAATCAAGGCGGATGCTAGCTCAGGCCATGCCCTGGTGGCGTAACAAGGCGTCGATGCGGGGCTCCCGGCCGCGAAAAGCGCGAAAGCTTTCCTCGGCCGGGCGGCTGCCGCCCACCTCGAGGATCTGCTCGCGATAGCGCCGCCCGGTGGTCACGTCGAGCACACCGGCCTCCTCGAAGGCTCCGTAGGCATCGGCGCTGAGCACCTCGGCCCACTTGTAGCTGTAGTAGCCGGCCGCATAGCCGCCTGCGAAGATGTGCGAGAAGCTGTGCTGCATGCGGTTGAACGGTGGTGGCGGGAAGACGGCCACCTCGGCGCGCACCTCGTCGATCACCTGCTGGATGCGTTCCTGGCTGCCAGGCTCGGCATGCAGGCGCATGTCGAACAGCGCGAACTCGATCTGGCGCAGCGTCTGCAGGCCGCTCTGGAAGTTTTTGGCGGCCACCATCTTGTCGTAAAGGGCCCGCGGCAGCGGCTCGCCGGTGTCCACATGGGCGGTCATGTGTCTGAGCACCTCCCATTCCCAGCAGAAGTTCTCCATGAACTGGCTGGGCAGTTCCACCGCGTCCCATTCCACGCCCGAGATGCCGGCCACGCCGATGTCGTCGACCTGGGTGAGCAGGTGGTGCAGCCCGTGGCCGAACTCATGGAAGAGCGTGAGCACGCTGTCGTGCGTGAGCAGGGCCGGCTTGCCGCCCACACCTTCGGCGAAGTTGCACACCAGGTGGGCCACCGGGGTCTGCAGGCGGCCATCGGGTCGGGCCCAGCGGCCGCGCACGTCGTCCATCCAGGCGCCCGAACGCTTGCCCTGGCGGGCGTAGGGGTCGAGGTAGAACTGGCCCACGAGCTGCCCGCCGCGCTCGATGCGGAAGAAGCGCACGCTGGGGTGCCACACCGGGGCGGTATCGGGGCGGATGGCCACCTCGAACAAGGTCTCGACGATCTTGAACAGGCCCTCGAGCACCTTGGGCTCGGTGAAGTACTGTTTCACCTCCTGGTCGCTGAAGGCGTAGCGCTTCTCCTTGAGCTTCTCGGACGCATAGGCCAGGTCCCAGGCGGCCAGTTCGGGCAGGCCCAGCTCGGCGCGGGCGAACTCGCGCAGTTCGGCCAGATCGCGCTCGGCATGGGGCCGTGCCCGGCGCGCGAGATCGCGCAGGAAGTCGAGCACCTGCTGCGGCGACTCGGCCATCTTGGGCACCAGGGACACTTCGGCGAAGTTGCGATAGCCCAGCAGCTCGGCTTCCTCCTGGCGCAGGGCCAGCAGTTCGCGCATCAGCGCGGAATTGTCGTGCTCGGGCTCACCCAACTCGGAGGCGCGGGTGACATAGGCGGTGTAGAGCCGCTCGCGCAGCGAGCGGTCCTGCCCGTACTGCATCACCGGGAAATAGCTCGGGAACTGCAGCGTGAGCTTGTAGCCGTCGCGCCCGTCCGCTTGGGCCGCCTGTCGCGCAGCCTCCCTCGCATCGTCGGGCACGCCGGCCATCTCGGCCTCGCCGGCGTAATAGGCATAGGCGTCGGTGGCGTCGAGCACATGCTCGGAGAACTTCTGCGACAGCTCGGCCTGGCGTTCCTGGATCTGCGCGAAGCGGACCTTGGCCGGCCCGCGCAGCTCGGCACCTGAGAGCACGAAGTCGCGTATCGCGTTGGACAATGCACGCCGTCGTGCCGGCCGCAGCTCACGCGCAGCCGGGCTGGCGGCCACGGCCTTGTACTTGGCGTACAGGCGTTCATCGGCGCCCAGCCGGGTGTGGAACTCGGTGATGCGCGGCAGGTTCTCGTTGTAGGCCGCACGCAGCGCCGGGCTGTCGGCGACCGAGTTGAGGTGGCTCACGGCTGCCCAGGCGCGCCCGAGGCGTTCGGTGGCCACGTCGAGCACGGCCGACAGGGCCTCATAGTCGGCCGGCACGGCTTCGCTGACGGCACGCTCCAGGGCCTCGTTGGCGGCGGCGAGCAGTTCGCTCACGGCCGGCGTGACATGCTCGGGCCGGATCGCATCGAAACGGGGCAGGTCGGTGAAGTCGAGCAGAGGGTTCGGATTCATCGCATCCGGGCCGCGCGTTCCGCAGCCTCCAGGGTGTTGACCAGCAACATTGTGATGGTCATCGGTCCAACCCCACCGGGCACGGGGGTGATGGCCGAGGCCACCTTCGACACCCCGTCGAAGTCCACGTCACCGCAGAGCTTGCCATCGTCGTTGCGGTTCATGCCCACGTCGATGACCACCGCGCCGGGCTTGACCATGTCGGCGGTGAGCACGTTGCGTCGGCCCACGGCCGCGACGACGATGTCGGCCTGCCGGGTGTGGTGCGCCAGGTCCGGCGTGGCACTGTGGCAGATGGTGACGGTGGCATGGGCCTGCAGCAGCATCAGGGCCATGGGTTTGCCGACGATGTTGGAGCGGCCGATCACGACCGCATGCTTGCCCTTAGGGTCGCAGCCGATGGATTCGAGCATCTTCATGCAGCCGTAGGGTGTGCAGGGCTTGAAGCCGCTTTGGCCGACCATCAGCGCCCCGGCGCTGGCGATATGAAAGCCGTCGACGTCCTTGAGCGGCGAGATGGTCTCGATGACCTTGTGGGCGTCGATGTGGGCCGGCAGGGGGAGCTGCACCAGGATGCCGTGAATCGCGGGGTCCTGGTTGAGCGCCTCCACACGCGCCAGCAGGTCGGCCTCGGACAGCGTGGCCGGGTACTGCTCGAGCACCGAGTGCAGGCCGTTGTCCTGGCAGGCTTTGACCTTGTTGCGCACATACACCTGGGAGGCCGGGTTGTCGCCCACCAGGATGACCGCGAGCCCGGGGGTATGGCCCTGGGCGGACAGGGCGGCGGCCCGGCGGGCCACGTCGGCGCGGATCTGCCGGGACAGGGCGTTGCCGTCGATGAGTCTTGCGGTCATGGGGAGTCCTTGAGTGCGATGCCGGAAACGAAAAAGGCCGCTGTCACAGCGGCCTCGGGATGGGGGCAGGCGTCAGACCTTGGCCTGCGCGCCCAGGGCGATCTTGAGCAGGTCGGCCACGGTGTTGGCGTTGAGTTTTTCCATGATGTTGGCGCGGTGCGCCTCCACCGTCTTGATGCTGATGCCCAGGTCGTCGGCGATTTGCTTGTTGAGCCGGCCAGCGACGATGCGATCGAGCACCTGGGCTTCGCGGGTGGTCAGGCGCGAGAGCAGGGCGTCGCGGCTGGCGGCTTCCTGCTGCTGGGCGAACAGCGTACGAGCCTGCTCGAGCATGCGCTCGACCAGGGAGACGAGTTCCTCTTCCTTGAAGGGCTTCTCGATGAAGTCCATCGCCCCCTTCTTCATCGTGTTCACGGCCATGGGCACGTCGCCGTGGCCGGTGATGAAGACGATGGGCAGGGGGGAGCGTCGCTCGATCAGGCGGTCTTGCAGTTCCAGGCCGCTCATACCGTCCATGCGGATGTCGGCGATCAGGCAGGCCACCTCGCGCGGGTCGAAGCGCGAGAGGAAGGATTCGGCGGAGTCAAAGCACTTGACACGGTAGTCCTTGCCCTCGAGCAACCATTGCAGCGAGTCGCGCACGGCTTCGTCGTCATCGACGACATAGACGGTGCCTTTCTTGGGGATCAGGCTCATGGGTGCATTCAGCTAGGGTTGGAGATCTCTACCGGCAAGGTGAAGCTGAACCGGCAGCCGACGACGCTCGGACCATTGTATAAGTTCTCGGCCCGTATCCGGCCATGGTGCGACTCGATGATCGAGCGGCACAGCGACAGGCCGATGCCCAGGCCGTCGGACTTGGTCGAGAAGAAGGCCTCGTACATCCGGCCGAGCACCTCCTCCTTCAGGCCGGGGCCTGAGTCGGTGACGCTGAACTCGATCACGCCGCCCTCGTCGGAGGTATGGCGCGGCACCACCCGCAGTTCGATGTTGCGACGCGACGGCGGCAGCTTGGCGCTGTCGATAGCCTCGGCCGCGTTCTTCAGCAGGTTGAGCAGCACCTGCTCGATCAGGATGGGGTCGACCATCAAGGGCGGCAGGCGCTGGGCGACATAGGTGTGGATGCTCACGTTGCGCCGCCGCAGCTCGATCATCGCCAGTTCGACGGCGTCGTCCACGATCTCGCGGGCTTGCGAGGGCTGGCGCTGGGGCTCGCTCTTCTTCACGAAGGCGCGGATGCGGTGGATGATCTGCCCGGCGCGTTGGGCCTGCCTGGCGGTCTTCTCCAGTGCGGCGAGCAGGTCGGCGTCCTTCATCCCGCCGGCCTTGACCCGGGAGATGATCCCGTTGCAGTAGTTCGAGATGGCTGTTAGCGGCTGGTTGAGCTCATGGGCGACCGACGAGGCCATCTCGCCCATCGTGACCAGGCGGCTGGTGATCTGGGCCTGGTCGGCCTGGCGGGCGGCCTGCTCCTCGGCGCGCACCCGGGCCGTCACGTCGGTGGCGATCAGCATCTGGGCGAGCCGGCCGTCGGTCCACTGCAGGTAGCGCGATCGCACGTCGAACCAGCGTCCGAGCGACTCGACGTACACCTCGCGTGGGTCCGAGCCGGTTTCGGTCAGCTCCTGCGTGGGCAGGCCGCCGAAATGGTCCACGGACTCGTCATCGGTGTCGGGCAGCACCGGCACGGACTCGGACTCCCGGGCGCCAGCCAGCAGGGCATGTCCCTTGCCGTCGGTGCCGAACCACAGGCGGTAGGAGCGGTTGGCGAACAGCAGCTCGCCTTGCTGCACCGACACCACCGAGACGGCGGCATCCAGCCCCTCCAGCACCGTGGTGAAGCGTTCGTGCGAGGCGGAGAGTTGGTCGCGGATGCGTTTGGCCTCGGTGATGTTGGTCATCGAGGTCATCCAGCCCGTCTGGTTGCCTTTGGCGTCGATCAGCGGCGAGACGTACATGCGTGCATCGAACTGGGTGCCGTCCTTGCGCATCACGCGCACTTCGATGCCTCCGGGCGGGCTGCGCCCTTGCAGCTCCTGCTCGAACAACCGGCGGCTTTCCTCCATGCGGTCGGGCGGCCAGTGAGGGAAGGGGGGCGTGCGCCCCACCAGCTCGGCCTCGGAGAACCCCGTCATCGAGCAGTACGCGGCGTTCACGTAGGTGATGCGGCCTTCCATGTCCATGGCACGCATGCCGGTGAGCATGGAATTCTCCATCGCACGGCGGAAGTTGGTCTCGGCCACCAGCGCCTGCTGCACCTGCAGGCGCCGGCGCATGTGCCGCCAAGTGCCCAACAGCATCCACACGGTGAGCACGCTCAGCGCGGTCACCATCCAGAACAGCGTGTTGCTGATCAGTCCCACCGAGGTGCGGTAGCCCACGCCCCGCAGGATCAGCCCGTTGCCCACCGGCGCGACCGGGATGTCGTGATGCAGGGCGTCGCGGCGGGCTTCCCGCCCTGGGTCGCGCGAGACGGTGCTGGCCAGCACGCGGCCGTTGGCGTCGAGCAGCATCATGCCGTGACGGTTGGCTACCTCGGTGGGCACGAAGTAGCGCAACAGGGCCTCGACCGAATACTCGGCCACCACGGTGCCGGCAAAGGTGGCGCGGTCCACCAGCGGTACCTGGACCTGCACGACGTGCAAGCCGGCCTCGGTGGCGTAGGGTCGGGAGTACACGGGCAGCCGCAGTTCGCGGGCGGTTTCGAAGGCCCATTCGGGCTCGTTACGCACCAGGCCGTCGGCCGAGGCCGCAGACGAGGCCGGGGCCGGCGTTTCGGCATAGCGGCTGCCCATGAAGCTGTGGCTGGGCGAGACATGGCTGGCATGCCGGGTGCGGTCGGCCTGCAGCCAGCTCAGGCTGACCAGTTCGGGGCGCTCGCGCGCCAGGGTCGTCGCCTGGCCGATGAACTCGTCGGCATCGATCGCGCCGGTGGTGACCTCGCGTGCGAGCCGCACGAGCTGCTCCTGGTTCTCGATCAGGCGCAGGCGGATCTGGTGCTGGGCCACCTCGGTGTCGCGTTTGACCGACTCCTGCTCGCGTTCGATCTCCTCGATGCGCAAATACCAGAACGCCGTGATGATGGCCGCCAGGAACAGCAGCACGGACACCAGCGGGCCAAGCGTGGCGAACCGGTCCTGGCGGGCGGGCGATTGGCGGCGCCACCAGGCGCGCAGCAGGCGCCGCTTGGACGGGGGTGACCCCGTCTCGTGGGTGCTCAAACGGAACTCGGAATGGGGCACGGACATATCCGGAATTATCGAGTGCTCCCAGCGCCGGGCCGAACCCGGCCCGCCCCCCGTGGGGGGCAAGCAAACCGGGGAGCGGCCCGGCGTTGCCTCGACCGCCGCAGGCAGCCGCTGCGGGGCTGCTCCGATCCCAGGTGCGGGACAGGCCCCTTGTGGAGCCTGCGCGGCTGCGCCACAGTGGGCCGTCACCGTGGCGCGGGCGCCGGATCAGAGGGGAAAAGAACGGGCGTTCGACATGATTTTATTATGTGAAAACTGCTCGCACTATTTGAAAAAACAGCGATCTGTGCCACACTCGCGTTGGAACCCGGCGGTGGGCGCGGCCGCGCATGCGCGTGACCGCGTCCCGCACCGCGTGATGCGCACGGCCGACCGGGAGGCAGTCAACCCATGAGCTGGAGACAAGCATGTCCGCGATGCCCCAACCCCCCGCCGCCCCGGCGGCCAACGATGCCGACGCCCAGGAAACCCGCGAATGGCTCGATGCGCTGACGGCCGTCATCGAGCGCGAAGGCCCCGAGCGCGCGCACTACCTGCTCGAGCAATTGCTCGAGGAGGCCCGCCAGCACAGCGTGGACATGCCGTTCTCGGCCACGACGGGCTATGTGAACACCATCGAGCCCTCGGAAGAGGCGCACAACCCGGGCAACCTGGAGCTGGAAGGCCGACTGCGCGCCTACATGCGCTGGAACGCGATGGCCATGGTGGTCAAGGCCAACCGGCTCAATCCGCCCGACGGGGGGGATCTGGGGGGGCACATCAGCTCCTTTCAATCGCTGGCCCACATGTTCGCCGTGGGCTTCAACCATTTCTGGCACGCCGACGACACCGATGAGGGAGGCACCCATGGCGGGGATCTGCTCTACATCCAGGGCCACAGCGCGCCGGGCATCTACGCGCGGGCCTTCATGGAAGGGCGCCTGAGCGAGGAGCAACTGCTCCACTTCCGCCAGGAGGTCGACGGCAAGGGCATCTCCAGCTACCCGCACCCCAAGCTGATGCCCGAGTTCTGGCAGTTCCCCACGGTGTCGATGGGGCTGGGCCCGCTGATGGCCATCTACCAGGCTCGCTTCCTGAAGTACTTGCACGCGCGCGGCATTGCCGATACCTCCAAGCGCAAGGTGTGGGTGTTCTGCGGCGACGGTGAGATGGACGAGCCCGAGAGCCTGGGGGCCATCGGCCTGGCCGCGCGCGAAAAGCTCGACAACCTCATCTTCGTCGTCAACTGCAACCTGCAGCGCCTGGATGGTCCGGTGCGGGGCAATGGCAAGATCATCCAGGAGCTCGAAGGCGAGTTCCGCGGCTCGGGCTGGAACGTGATCAAGCTGCTGTGGGGGCGCGAATGGGACGCCCTGCTGGCGCGCGACAAGGATGGCGCCCTGCGCAAGATCATGATGGACACGCTCGACGGCGACTACCAGGCCTTCAAGGCCAACGACGGGGCCTATGTGCGCAAGCATTTCTTCGGCCGTGACCCGCGCACGCTGGAGCTGGTGGCCAAGATGAGCGACGAGGACATCTGGGCGCTGCGCCGCGGGGGGCACGACGCGCAGAAGGTCTATGCCGCCTTCCACCGTGCCTATCACCACGAGGGCCAACCCACCGTCATCCTGGTCAAGACGGTCAAGGGCTACGGCATGGGCAAGGCCGGAGAGGGCAAGAACACGGCCCACCAGACCAAGAAGCTCTCGGACGAGGACATCCGTTACTTCCGCGATCGCTTCAACATCCCGATTCCTGACAGCGAGCTGCCCAAGATTCCTTTCTACAAGCCGGCCGACGACACGCCGGAGATGAAGTATCTGCACGCGCGCCGCAAGGCCCTGGGTGGCTACCTGCCCAAGCGCCGGCCGCGCAGCACCGAGAGCTTCACCGTGCCCTCGCTGGAGACCTTCAAGGCTGTCCTCGAGCCCACGGCCGAGGGGCGCGAGATCAGCACCACCCAGGCTTACGTGCGCTTCCTCACGCAACTGCTGCGCGACCAGGCCCTGGGTCCGCGCGTGGTGCCCATCCTGGTGGACGAGGCGCGCACCTTCGGCATGGAAGGTCTGTTCCGCCAGATCGGCATCTACAACCCCGAAGGCCAGAAATACACCCCGGTCGACAAGGACCAGGTCATGTACTACAAGGAGGACAAGGCCGGCCAGATCCTGCAGGAAGGCATCAACGAGGCGGGCGGTATGGCGAGCTGGATCGCTGCAGCCACGTCGTATTCGACGAACAACCGCATCATGATCCCCTTCTACATCTATTACTCGATGTTCGGCTTCCAGCGCATCGGGGATCTGGCTTGGGCCGCCGGCGACATGCAGGCGCGCGGCTTCCTGCTGGGCGGCACCTCGGGGCGCACCACGCTCAATGGCGAGGGCCTGCAGCACGAGGACGGCCACAGCCACATCCTGGCCAGCACGATCCCGAACTGCGTGAGCTACGACCCCACCTTTGCCCACGAAGTGGCCGTGATCATGCAGCACGGTCTCAAGCGCATGGTCGAGAAGCAGGAGAACGTCTTCTACTACATCACCCTGCTCAACGAGAACTACGCCCACCCCGGCCTCAAGCCCGGCACCGAGGAACAGATCATCAAGGGCATGTACCTGCTGCAAGAAGGGGCGAAGATGCCGCCGCAGGTCAACCTGCTGGGCAGCGGCTCCATCCTGCGCGAATCGATCTTCGCCAAAGAACTGCTCGAACGCGACTGGGGCGTGTCGGCCAATGTGTGGAGCTGCCCGAGCTTCAACGAACTGGCGCGCGAGGGCCAAGATTGCGAGCGCTGGAACCTGCTGCACCCCGAGCAGACCCCGCGTGTGCCTTTCGTGGCCCAGCAGCTCGAACCCTATGCCGGCCCGGTGGTCGCCTCCACTGATTACATGAAGAACTACGCCGACCAGATCCGTGCCTTCTTGCCCAAGGGACGCATCTACAAGGTGCTGGGCACCGACGGCTTTGGCCGCAGCGACTTCCGCAGCAAGCTGCGCGAGCACTTCGAGGTCAACCGCCACTACATCGTCGTGGCCGCGCTCAAGGCGCTGGCCGAAGAGGGCACCGTGCCGCTGTCGCGCGTGTCCGAGGCGATCCGCAAGTACGGCATCAACACCGAGAAGATCAACCCGCTGTACGCCTGAACAACAAGAACGGGGACAAGAACATGGCATTGATCGAAGTGAAGGTGCCCGACATCGGGGACTTCAAGGACGTCGAGATCATCGAGCTGCTGGTCAAACCCGGCGACACCATCTCGGTGGAGCAGAGTCTGGTGACAGTGGAGAGCGACAAGGCGTCGATGGAGATCCCCTCCACGCATGCCGGCGTCGTGCGCGAGCTCAAGGTGAAGCTGGGCGACAAGGTCAGCGAAGGCAGCGTGTTGCTGGTGGTGGACGCTGAGGGGGCTGCAGCCGCGCCTGCACCTGAGCCGGTGGCTGCGCCTGCGCCGGTGGCAGCCGCCGCGCCCCCGCCGACTCCGGCACCGTCGCCGGCCGCGTCGGGCGGTGTGGTCGAGGTGGTCGTGCCCGACATCGGGGACTTCAGCGATGTGGCGGTGATCGAGCTGCTGGTCCAGCCCGGCGACACCATCGTGCCCGAGCAGAGCCTGATCACGGTGGAGTCCGACAAGGCCTCGATGGAGATCCCGTCGTCGCATGGCGGTGTGCTCAAGGCGCTGAAGGTGGCGGTGGGTGACAAGGTGTCCAAGGGCACACCGATCGCCCTGATCGAGACGGCGGGCGGCACGGCTGCTGCGGCGCCATCTGTTCCCGTTGCGGCGCCCGCCACGCCGGTTGCGGCACCGGCCCCGGCCGCTGGGCCTGCATCCGTCGTGCCTGCACCCACGCCCACGCCAGCCATCGTTTCGCCCGCATCGCCCGGGTCACTGCCCCATGCCTCCCCCAGCATCCGCCGGCTGGCGCGGGAGCTGGGCGTGCCGCTGGCCGAGGTGCCCGGCACCGGCCCGAAGGGACGCATCACCCAGGACGACGTCCACCGCTTCGTCAAGCAGGTCATGGCCGGCGAGGTCCACACCCAGGCCCAGAAGGCCAAGGCGCCGGCCGCGGCGGCAGGAGCGGGGAGCTTCCCCGGCCTGTTGCCCTGGCCGCAGGTCGATTTCAGCAAGTTCGGCCCGGTGCAGCGCAAGGACCTTTCGCGCATCAAGAAGATCAGCGGCGCCAACCTGCACCGCAACTGGGTGATGATCCCGCACGTCACCAACCACGACGATGCCGACATCACCGAGCTCGAAGCCTTCCGCGTGCAGCTCAACAAGGAAAACGAGAAGAGCGGCATCAAGGTGACGATGCTGGCCTTCCTAATCAAGGCCTCGGTCGCGGCCCTGAAGAAGTTCCCCGAGTTCAACGCCAGCCTGGATGGCGAGCAGCTCGTACTCAAGCAGTACTACCACATCGGCTTTGCGGCCGACACGCCCAACGGCCTGGTGGTGCCGGTGATCAAGGATGCCGACAAGAAGGGCATCCTGCAGATCAGCCAGGAAATGAGCGAGCTGGCCGCCAAGGCCCGCGAAGGCAAGCTCAGCCCGGCCGAGATGAGTGGTGGCTGCTTCTCGATCTCGTCGCTGGGCGGCATCGGGGGGCGTTACTTCACCCCCATCATCAACGCGCCCGAGGTGGCCATCCTGGGTGTATGCCGCTCGACCATGGAGCCCCGCTGGGATGGCAAGGCCTTCCAGCCTCGCTTGATCCTGCCGCTGTCGTTGAGCTGGGACCACCGCGTCATCGATGGCGCGGCTGCCGCCCGCTTCAACGCCTATCTGGCTTCGGTGCTGGCGGACTTCCGCCGGGTGATGCTGTAAGGAGCGCGGCATGTCCATCATCGAGATCAAAGTTCCCGACATCGGCGACTTCAAGGACGTGGGCGTCATCGAGGTGCTGGTGAAGCCCGGCGATACGGTGAAGGCCGAGCAGAGCCTCATCACCGTGGAGTCGGACAAGGCGTCGATGGAGATCCCTTCTCCCCTGGCCGGCGTGGTGAAGGAGCTGCGGGTGAAGGTGGGTGACACCGTCAACGAGGGCTCGGTCATCCTGCTGTTGGAAGCACAGGAAGCCGGTGCGGCGGCACCGACGCCTGTTTCTGCACCCGCTCCCGCTGCTGCGCCAGCGCCCGTTGCCACAGTGGCCCCTGTGGCCCCTGTGGCCTCCACCTATGCCGGCGGCGCCGACCTCGAGTGCGACATGCTCGTGCTGGGCGCGGGCCCCGGCGGCTACTCGGCAGCCTTCCGTGCAGCCGACCTCGGCATGAAGGTGGTGCTGGTGGAGCGCTATGCCACGCTGGGGGGGGTGTGCCTGAACGTGGGCTGCATCCCGTCCAAGGCGCTGCTGCATGTGGCGGCGGTGATGGACGAGGTGAAGCACTTCGCCGACCTGGGGGTGAGCTTCGGCGAGCCTGCGGTGGACCGCAGCAAGCTGCTGGCCCACAAGAACAAGGTGGTGGGCAAGCTCACCGGGGGCCTGGCCGCCATGGCCAAGATGCGCAAGGTCACCATCGTGCGTGGCTACGGCACCTTCGTCGACCCGCATCACGTGCAGGTCGAGGAAACCACCGGCGAGGGCCAGGACAAGACCGGCAAGACGCAGACCATCCGCTTCAAGCAGGCCATCATCGCGGCCGGTTCGCAGGCGGTGCGCCTGCCCTTCCTGCCCGACGACCCCCGCATCGTCGATTCGACCGGCGCGCTGCAGTTGCAGCATGCCCCGAAGCGCATGCTCATCATCGGCGGCGGCATCATCGGCCTGGAGATGGGTACGGTGTACTCCACCTTGGGCGCCCGCCTGGACGTGGTGGAGATGCTCGACGGCCTGATGCAAGGCGCCGACCGCGACCTGGTGCGCGTGTGGCAGAAGATGAATGCCCCGCGCTTCGACCACATTCTGCTCAAGACGAAGACCGTGGGCGCCCAGGCGACGGCCGACGGCATCCTCGTGAGCTTCGAGGGTGAGGCTGCGCCGAAGGAGCCGCAGCTTTATGACTTGGTGCTGCAGGCCGTGGGCCGCAGCCCCAACGGCAAGAAGATCGGCGCCGAGAAGGCCGGCGTGGCGGTGAGCGACCGCGGCTTCATCCCGGTGGACCTCCAGATGCGCACCAACGTGCCGCACATCTTCGCGATTGGCGACATCGTCGGCCAGCCCATGCTCGCGCACAAGGCGGTGCATGAGGCCCATGTGGCAGCCGAGGTGGCCGCGGGCCAGAAAGCGGCCTTCGATGCCCGGGTGATCCCCAGCGTGGCCTACACCGACCCCGAGGTGGCCTGGGTGGGCCTGACCGAAGACCTGGCCAAGGCCGAGGGCCGCCAGGTGAAGAAGGGTCTGTTCCCTTGGACGGCCTCGGGCCGGGCCATCGCCAACGGCCGTGACGAGGGCTTCACCAAGCTGCTCTTCGACGCCGAGACCCATCGCATCGTGGGGGGCGGCATCGTGGGCACCCACGCCGGCGACATGATCGGCGAGATCGCGCTGGCCATCGAGATGGGCGCCGACGAGGTGGACATCGGCAAGACGATCCACCCCCACCCCACGCTGGGCGAGAGCATTGGCATGGCCGCCGAGGTGGCGCACGGCACCTGCACCGACGTGCCGCCGGCGCGACGCTGACCCGGGGCGCCGGTCAGAACTTGAACTTGACGCCGACCGTCAGCCCCGGCTCGGGGTGGCGGTCGCCGTTGTCCACCAGGCGGGCGTTCATCCACCAGCGGTCCGACACCGGGGGCCGCAGATCCAGGCCGCTGGCTGGGCGCTCGGGACTGGCCCAGGCCAGCGGCGCGGCGCGGGACGCCCCCATCGGCTTGGGCGTGGACGCTGCATCGGCGAGCTGAAGATTGAGCGCCGGCGGGCTCACGGGAGCTGGCCGGGCAAGACGTTGCTGCTGGGGCGTCTTGGTCGTCGACACCTTCTTCCGGGCCGGCTGCGGTATTGCCGGACCCGTTGCCGCTGCCGTGGTGATGAGCGCGGTCTGTGGGGACGCCGGGGCGGCCAGCGCGATGGTCGAGTCGCGCGCCTGGGCCCATGCAGACGTACAAGCACAGGCCAATGCCAGCGCTGGCCGGATCGCAGGTCCGCTCAAGCCTCGAGTTCGCACGGCATGTCCCATGGCGGGCATTGAAGCATGGCGGGCCCAACCTTGGCAGATCGAACCCCGTCATGGGCGTGAAGCAATGCCGAAAACCCGGGGCGACTTGAGGGGGGCTTTCCACGACACAACGCCCGCGCGAGGCGGGCGTTGCAAAAGGAGGGGGCCGGCTCAGCGGGCGGCGGTCAGGGTCGCAGCCGGCGTGACCATGGAGGCCGCGACCTGGGCCTGGACGGCCGGCGCCGCAGGCGCCGATTCGGCTTTCGTGGCCGTGCTCACCGGCAGCAGCGGCACGATCAGCAGCGCGACGATATTGATGATCTTGATCAAGGGGTTCACGGCCGGGCCGGCGGTGTCCTTGTAGGGGTCGCCGACGGTGTCGCCGGTGACGGCCGCCTTGTGGGCTTCGCTGCCCTTGCCGCCGTAATGGCCTTCCTCGATGTACTTCTTGGCGTTGTCCCAGGCGCCGCCGCCGGTGCACATCGAGATCGCCACGAACAGGCCGGTCACGATGGTGCCCATCAGCAGGCCGCCCAGCGCCTCGGGGCCGAGCAGCAGGCCCACCAGGATCGGCACGACCACGGGCAGCAGCGAGGGGAGGATCATCTCCTTGATGGCCGCACTGGTGAGCATGTCCACGGCGGTGCCGTACTCGGGCTGGCCCGTGCCCTCCATGATGCCGGGGATGGTCTTGAACTGCCGGCGCACTTCCTCGACCACGCTGCCCGCCGCCCGGCCCACCGCTTCCATCGCCATCGCGCCGAAGAGATAGGGGATGAGGCCGCCGATGAACAGGCCCACGATCACCATGTGGTTCGACAGGTCGAAGCTCACATGGTGGCCGGCGGCTTCCAGGCCATGGGTGTAGTCGGCGAACAGCACCAGCGCGGCCAGGCCGGCCGAGCCGATGGCATAGCCTTTGGTGACGGCCTTGGTGGTGTTGCCCACGGCGTCCAGCGGGTCGGTGACGTCACGCACCGACTGGGGCAACTCGGACATCTCGGCGATGCCGCCGGCGTTGTCGGTGATGGGGCCGTAGGCATCGAGGGCCACGATGATGCCGGCCAGGCTGAGCATGGAGGTGGCGGCAATCGCGATGCCGTACAGGCCGGCGAGCAGGTAGCTCACGATGATCGCCGCGCACACGAAGATCACCGGCCAGGCGGTGGACTTCATGCTCACGCCCAGGCCGGCGATGATGTTGGTGCCGTGCCCGGTGGTGGAGGCCTTGGCCACATGCTTGACGGGCGAGTAGTCGGTGCCGGTGTAGTACTCGGTAATCCACACCATCAGCGCCGTGAGCACCAGGCCCACCGCGGCGGCGCCGAACAGGCGAAGCTGGGTGCCGCTGGCGTACAGCGCGTCGTCGGGCATCACCCACTTCACGATGAAGAAAAAGCCGACGAGTGCGATCACCCCCGAGACGATCAGGCCCTTGTAGAGGGCCGGCATCACGTTTTTCATGCCCGGCGAGGCCTTGACCGCGCCACAGCCGATGATGGAAGCGACGATCGAAAAGCCGCCGAGTGCCAGCGGCAGCACGGCCGCCTGCATCGGGAAGGCCGTGATCATCAGGGCGCCCAGCACCATGGTCGCGATCAGCGTCACGGCGTAGGTTTCGAAGAGGTCGGCGGCCATGCCGGCGCAGTCGCCCACGTTGTCGCCCACGTTGTCGGCGATCACCGCCGGGTTGCGAGGGTCGTCCTCGGGGATGCCGGCTTCCACCTTGCCCACCAGGTCGGCCCCCACGTCGGCGCCCTTGGTGAAGATGCCCCCGCCCAGGCGAGCGAAGATCGAAATGAGCGAAGAGCCGAAGGCCAGACCGATCAGCGGCTTGAGCACGGTGGACAGTGGCGTGACCGGGGTGACCTGTCCGTTCATGATCAGGAACCAGAACAGCACCCCCACACCCAGCAGGCCCAGGCCCACCACCAGCAATCCGGTGATCGCACCGCCGCGGAAGGCCACCGCCAGGGCGGCGTCGATGCCCCGGGTGGCCGCCTGCGCGGTGCGCACATTGGCACGCACCGACACATTCATGCCAATGAACCCGCAGGCGCCCGAGAGCACGGCCCCGATGACGAAGGCCACGGCGGTGGCGCCATCGATGAAGATGCCGATCAGCACCGCCAGCACGACGCCGACGATGGCGATCGTCTTGTACTGCCGCGCCAGATAGGCCGCAGCGCCGGTCTGGATCGCCGCGGCGATCTCCTGCATACGGGTGTTGCCCGCTTCCTGCTTCAGGATCCAGGTGCGTGACACGAAACCGTAGACGACGGCGGCCACGCCACACACGAGCGCAAAATACAGCGCCAAATCGGTGGACATGAAAGGGCTCCTTCCTCTGGTGATCCGATGGTGATCGAAGGCCCGTGGTCTTGGCTTGCCACGTTGGCCGGCCCATGCTACGCAAAGCCCTGCGGTGCCGCAATGACGGCTCGCCCCGTGTTTACCAGCGGACACCACGCCAATCGCACCGTGGCCGGGTGTCAGGGCGCTGCAAGGGCCCTCGGTAGAATCCGGGTTTTCCCTCGCGATTCATCCGACCCGCCATGAGCCTTCACAACGTGACCCCCGGCGCCAAGGCGCCTGAAGAGTTCAACGTGATCATCGAGATCCCGATGAACGCCGACCCGATCAAGTACGAGGTCGACAAGGAAACCGGCGCCATCTTTGTCGACCGGTTCATGACCACGGCCATGCACTACCCGTGCAACTACGGCTACGTGCCCCAGACCCTGTCGGACGACGGCGACCCCGTGGACGTGCTGGTGATCACGCCCTTTCCGCTCACGCCCGGCGTGGTGGTGACCTGCCGCCCCATCGGTGTGCTGAAGATGGAAGACGAAGCCGGTGGCGACGCCAAGCTGCTGGCCGTGCCCACCACCAAGATCCTGCCCATTTACGACCACTGGAAAAAGCCCGAGGACATCAACCCGATGCGCCTGAAGGCCATTCAGCACTTCTTCGAGCACTACAAGGATCTCGAAGCGGGCAAGTGGGTCAAGGTGCAGGGCTGGGACGGGCCCGAGGCGGCCAAGGCCGAGGTGGCCAGCGGCATCGCCAACTACGCCAAGTCGCAACACCAGTGACCCCGCTGGGCCGGCGGCTTGGGCCGTCCAGCCCCAGCCGTTCCAGTGACGGCAAAGCGGCGCTAAAGTGTCCTCGGCTGCCGCCGATAACCGAGGAGCATCCCGGAGATTGGCGGGCTGTTCCTGGCTCTGTGCAGCGACGGCGAGCCCAGGCGGTGGACGCGATCGCCACGGCAGTCAAGAAGAAGGAGCCGGCACCATGGATGTTTGGCGACGCAATCACATCACCGATCTGCCCGGCCCGGGCCCGGCCCTGCTATACGCCCACGGTTTTGGTTGCCATCAAGACATGTGGGCGGACATCACACCCGCTTGGCGCGGGCAGCACCGGCAGGTGCTGTTCGATTACGTCGGTTCGGGGCGCTCAGACCCGGCAGCGTTCTCGGCGCACCGATATCGCCACCTCCAAGGCTACGCACAAGACCTGCTGGAGGTGTGCGAAGCCACCGGATTGACCCGCGATGTGGTCGTGGTGGCCCACTCGGTGAGCTGTTCGATCGCCATGCTGGCAGCCATCGAACGGCCGCAGTGGTTCCGGCATTTGATCTTGGTGGGGCCCAATCCTTGTTTCGTCAACGACCCGCCTTACAGTGGGGGGTTCGAGCGGTCGGACTTGGTCGAGCTGCTCGAACTGATGGAGCACAACTACATGGGCTGGGCCGATGTGCTGGCGCCGGCGGTGGCCGCAGGGCATGAGCCCGTGCGCCGCACCTTGCGCGAGAGTTTTTGCTCGACCGATCCGGTGATGGCCAAGACCTTTGCGGAAGCGACGTTCTTTTCCGACAACCGGGCTGATGTGCCGAAGGTGCCCACGCCCTGCTTGATTTTGCAGCATGCCCGCGATGCCTTGGCTCCAGTGTCGGTGGGGGAGTACCTGCATGCCCATCTGCCGCAAAGCCGCTTGCAGGTGCTCGATGTGGCCGGGCATTGCGCCCACATGAGCCATCCTCATCTGGTCATCGAGGCGATGCGTGACGTGTTGTCGACCTGAATCGAACCTGTCGTCACCAGCAGGGATGGGCCTGGACGAAATTCCAGCTCCCTGCTGGGTGAGTGATGGCCAAGGTCGGGTGTTGAGCTACAACCAGCGCTTGGCCGAATGGGCCGGGCTGGCGGCCCCAGGCGACGAAGGCGCAGGAGAGCTTCAATTCAGTCAGTGGCTCACGGCGGCCGGCCGGATATTCTTTGAAACCCATGTGTGGCCGACGTTGCGGCGCGACGGGGGCGTGACCGAGGTGTTCGCGCATTGGCAACCCCAGGGGCGGCGGCTGGGGGCTTACGTCGGCGCTCAGGCTTTGGGTTCGCCGCCGTGGGGTCATTACGTCTGGCTGCTGTTCGGCGCCCAAGAGCGCCAAGATTTCGAGCAAGCCCTCATCGATGCTCGCCGCAGGGCGCAAGAACAAGCCGAGCAACTGCGAGATGCCCATGAGCGATTGCGCTTGCTCAATGAGCAGCTGCAACAGCAAATCCACTTGACACAGGCGGATAACCAAGCGCTGTCTGTGTTGGCTGTCCATGACGAACTGACCGGGTTGGGCAACCGGCGCAGCTTGCAAAGTGTGGCACGCACGGTGGCGGCACGCCCGCTGCCGCGCCGGCCGTTTGCCGTGTTGATGTTGGACATCGACCACTTCAAGGCGGTCAATGACAGGCACGGCCATGATCGAGGCGATGCGGTGTTGGTGGATGTCGCACGTTGTCTCCAACGCAATGCCCGCCAAAGCGATGCGGCCATCCGCTACGGCGGGGAGGAGTTCGTGATGGTTTTGCTCGATGCCGACCTCGCCCAGGCGAAGGCCGTGGCCGAACGATTGCGTGAAGACGTCTTTCGGACGCAGCCCGGCCAACTGCCGGTGACGGTCAGTGTCGGCGTGGCGGCTGCCCTGGGGCCCAATGACGATTTGTATGAGGTCCTCAAGCGCGCAGACGATGCGCTCTATCGCGCGAAGGCCGCTGGACGCAATGCCGTCGCCTGCGCCTGAAACCTCCTCTGGCCAGTGAAGGGGCGCGGACGGCCACGAGCCGCGGATGCCGTCATGCGCTTGTCGGTGCGCAACAGTCCAGGAACCTCGGGCGTACGAGCAGATCTCACCGTCCCCGGTCCCCTTTCGGCAGGGGGGACTGTTGAGACGGAGGGTGTGATGCGTGTCGTGATCTGGGCGGCTTGGACCGTGCTTGCCGCACTGTGGACCTTGGGAGCATGGGTGTTGGCGGAACTTGTCCAGTGGTCCGTCCAAGCGATCAACGCGGCCGAGGCCGGCCGTGCGGCCCAGGCCGTCTTGCAGGCTCCCCTGCCGCCCTGGCTGGGCGTCTGGATCGATCCGGCCTGGCTGGAACTCCTGCGTTCACAGCTCCAGTGGCTGATCGAGGCGGGGCAGGCCATCATGCCGGCGGTGGGGGCCGTGGCCGGCTGGCTCGCCCCGCTCGTGTGGATCGGATGGGGGCTGGGCATGCTGACGCTGCTGGCGCTCGCGGTGGGAGCCCACTGGCTGGTGAGGCGTCTGGGCCGCAGCAGCCCCTCCGGCACCGCGACCTGAGGCGCTAAAACAAAGCCAAAAGCAAAAGCCCTGCACGCACGTGCAGGGCTTTTCTGTTTTTTGGCTCCCCGACCTGGGCTCGAACCAGGGACCTGCGGATTAACAGTCCGTCGCTCTACCGACTGAGCTATCGGGGAACAGAGCCTTGAATTATAGCCAGAAAATTTCGGGGCTCACAAGTCCGCCTGCAAAGACAGCCGGAAGCTGCGCGGTGCCAGGGGGTAGAGGAAGGCGTGGCCGTATTGGAGCGGCGATTCGCGCCACGCGCGCTTGTCGGTGAGGTTGTCGATGCCGGCGCGCCAGGTGAGGGCCGTGCCGGCCACGCGGTGCTGGTGCACCAGGCCGATGTCGAAGCGGGTCCAGGACGGGATGTGCACGCTGTTGTCGGCCAGCACCATGCGGTCGCCCTCGTGCACCATGGCAGCGGCCAGGCGCAGGCCGGGCAGGGCGGTGACGCGGTATTCGACGCCGGCTTTCACGGTGTGGGCCGGCACGTTGACAGGGCGTTTGCCGTTGAGGCTCGCGTCGGCCGCCCCCGTGCGGCGGGCGTGCAGCCCCATCGCGCTGCCGCTCAGGCGCCAGGGGCCGAAGTCCCAGGCAGCGGCGGCTTCCAAGCCACGGTGATGGGCATCGCCGTCGAACCGGCGTGTGCAGGTGTCCCCGACCGTGTCGTCGAAGCAGTCGGTCCCGAGGTCGGAGGCCACTGGACGCTTGATGTCGAAATAGGCCACACCCCACTGCAGACCCTCCGACCGGCCTTTGAAGCCCAGTTCCACCTGCCGGCTCCTCAGACTGGGCAAGGCCTGCCCGGCGTTGGTGTAGCGGGCCCGGTTGGGCACCACTTCGGATTCGGCCCCGCGGCCCCAACTGGCGTAGACCATGTGACGCGGCCTGAACTCATGGCTCAGAGCCAGCCAGGGCGTGGTGATGGATTGGCGGTAGTCGGTGGCCTGCGGATCGCCGCTGGTGCGTTCAGTGCTGCGGTGCAATCGCGTGTGGCGAAGGCCTGCCCAGGCCGTCCAGCGCGGGGCCAGTTCGATCGTGTCGCGCACATAGAACTCGGTGGAGCGCTCGGTGCGGTTCGTGTTGGGGTCGGGCTGTCGGTCGGACGGCGGCACCTGGGTCTGCCCGTCGATCGTGCCGGTGCCGGCCCAGCGGTAGATCTGATCTTCCAGGCGTGCCTTGTAGCGGCTGAACAGCACGCCAGCCGTGAGGGTCTGTTGCATCCCGCCCAGCTTGAAGCGGCCATCGGCAGACAGGTTGAGCGCGTGCGTGCGGCGCCGCTCGTTGTCGCTGACATACTCGTAGAGATCGAAGCTGCCGTCGCTGCAGTAGCGGTCGTAGCGGCCTTGCGCATCGCAACCGTAGGGGAAAGCCAGGCGGTCGTCCGTCTCGAGCCGCTGTGTGCCCAGGTGGGCGGTGAGGCGCCAGTCGGCATCGAGCCGGTGGCGCACGCGCAGCGAGGCGGTGAGGGCGTCCATCACGACAGGTTGCGACCAGCTCTGGTTGTTGAGGTTGATGCGTGGGTCGGTCGGCGCGGGCAGGGTGTCGCCCAACAGGCTGAAGGCGGGCTGGCTGGGCTGGCTGCGGCGGCTGGTCTCGACTTCGGCTTCCATGGTGGTGGCCGGGGTGAGGCGCCAGTCGCCGGCCACGGCCAGCAGGCGCCGCTGGCCGGTGTCGCTGCGCAGAGGCGAATCGAGGTGTTCGTAGGCGGCATTCACGCGCAGGCCGAAGCGCTCATCCATGCCGAAGCGCTCGCCGATGTCGGCCGCCGTGCCCACGGTGTGGCGGCTGCGCCAGCCCAGTTCCACGCTGCGCACGCGGCCTTCGGGGCGTTTGACGACGAGGTTGACCAAACCCCCCGGTGCGCTGGTGCCGGCCTGGATGCCGCTGGTGCCCTTGAGCACTTCGAGCGCGGCCTTGTTGTCCAACGGGATGGAGGTCTCGGCGTTGATGGGCAGGCCATCGCGGCGGTAGTTGAAGCGGTTGTCGAGCACGAAGCCGCGCACCGAGAGGAAGTCCCAGTAGCCCTGGGAGTTGTAGCTGTCGCTCACGGCGGCATCCAGGCTCACGGCGTCGGCCATGCGGGTGGCGCCGCGGTCTTTAAGCTCGCCTTCGGGAATCACCGTGGCCGACAGGGGGGTGCGCGCCAGCGGTACCGCGCCGAAGCCGCCCACCTCGGCGCGGGCGGTGGGGGCCTGGCCGGTGACGGTGATGGCGGGCAAGGCGTCGGAGGCGGCCTGCGCCCGGGCTCCACACGCCATCAGCGCGAGGCAGGCCAGCGCCACCGGGCGAAGGGCGGGGGCAATGAAGGGCGAGAAACGACGTACTGCGGCGGCCATCTGCGAACTCTTCTGGCAAGACGCAGGGCGGCGGCGGAAGGAGGGGGCCCGTGGGAGCGGGCGGGCCAGCCATTCGGACGCTTCCCTGCGCGAGGATTACCTCAATCAGGTTCAAAGGGACTGTCTCAGCCGGGCCCTGGCAGGCCCAACACCCCTAGCGGAAGGCTGTGCAGCAGGCTGCGCAGCCATGCGGATTATCGCGCAGCCGCGCGGGCCGCGTCAGTCGTCGAAGTTCGGGGTCTCGACGCCCAGCACCTTGTGCAACTTGGGGCTGGTGGTGGTGTACTGCAGGTGGATGCGCTTGTCCGGGAAGATGTAGGGCGCGGCGCCGAAGGCAGCCAGTGCAGCCTCGTGAAAGCCCGAGAGGATGAGCTTCTTTTTGCCCGGGTAGGTGTTGATATCGCCCACGGCAAAGATGCCGGGAATGCTGGTTTCGAACTTCTCGGTGTCGACCACGACCTGCTTGCGCTCCAGCGCCAGGCCCCATTCGGCGATCGGGCCGAGTTTGGGGCTCAGGCCGAAGAAGACGAGCAGCATGTCCAGCGGCACGACGCGCGTCACACCGTCACTGCCGGTGACCTTCACGCCGGTGAGCCGTTCGCCTTGCTCCTCGATGCCGGTGATCTGGCCGATCACGAACTGCATTTCCATCGCATCGCACAGCTCTTTCATGCGCGCGACCGACGCGGGCGCTGCGCGGAAGCCGTCGCGGCGGTGGATGAGGATGACGCTTTCGGCCCGGTTCGGGCCGTCCTGGGCGAAGTTGAGCGTCCAGTCCAAGGCGGAGTCGCCCCCGCCCACGATGACGAGGTTCTTGCCGGCGAACTGGGCCGGGTTCTTCACGCGGTAGAAGACCTGGCGGTCGTGGTGCTTCTCGATGCCGTCGACCTTCAGCAGCCGGGGCTGGAAGGCGCCGACGCCACCGGCAATGAAGACGGTCCGGGTGATGAAGCGCGTGCCCCTGGCGGTGGCCAAGTCGAAGCGGCCGTCCTCGCGGCGCCGGACCTCGGTGACCTCCTGCCCCAGGTGGAAGGTGGCACCGAAGGGCTCGATCTGCTTGAGCAGGTTGTCGGTGAGCTCCTTGCCGGTGCACACCGGCACGGCCGGGATGTCGTAGATGGGCTTGTCGGGGTAGAGCTCGATGCACTGGCCGCCGGGATAGGGCAGCGAGTCGATGATGTGCGCCTTGACCTCGAGCAGGCCCAGTTCGAACACCTGGAACAAGCCCACCGGGCCGGCGCCGACGATGACGGCATCGGTCTCGATGGGCGGCGTGCTCTCAGGCGTGTCCATGGCAAGGCCTCAGCGCTTGAGCTCGGACAGCTTGCCGGTGCGGTCTTTCCACTCGTCCGCATCGGGCAGGGGCGCCTTGCGCTTGGTGATGCTCGGCCAGATCTTGGACAGCTCGGCGTTGAGCGCGATGAAATGCTGCTGGTCGCCGGGCACGTCCTCCTCCGGCAAGATGGCATTGACTGGGCACTCGGGGATGCACACCGCGCAGTCGATGCACTCGTCGGGGTCGATGGCCAGGAAATTGGGGCCTTCGCGGAAGCAATCCACCGGGCACACGTCCACGCAGTCGGTGTACTTGCAGCGGATGCAGGCTTCGGTCACGACGTGGGTCATAGGGGGAGTCTCGAGGAATGGAGAAGAAACAGGAGCCGGGCCGGAGCACCGCAGCGAGCCGACCGCTCGGAGGCATTGGCAGGGATTCTAAGGCCGGGGGCCGGGGCCCATGTCTTGACCGGGGGCAACCACCTTGTCAGCCGGGTCGGCCCCGTGAGCACGGTGAAACCGGCGTGGGACGGCGGACACGGGCCGAGCGCCGCAGCCGACGATGACCACGGCCGGGCGTCCTGCGTGCAGTACGCTGGCCTGGGCCAGGCTGGCCACGGTATGGTCGCTGTGCAGTTCATCGGGCCAGCCGGCGCGTGAGACCACGCTGGCCGGGGTGTCGTCCGGCCAGCCGGCCTCCCGCAGGCGGCGGGACAAGGCGCCGAGCTGGCGGCCGGCCATATAGAAGACCTCGGTGTCGGCGCTGCGGCTGGCATGCAGATCGCCGGCGCGCGTCATGGCCGTGGTCAGGCTCACGCTGCGACCGGTGCCGCGGCGCGTCAGCGGGCGCTGGCTGGCCGCGGCAGCGGCCAGCGCGGCCGTGACGCCGGGCACCACCTCGGTGGCCAGGCCTGCGGCCGCGGCGGCTTCGAGTTCCTCTTCCAGCCGTCCGAAGACGCTGGGATCGCCGCCCTTGAGCCGGACCACCAGATCCACTTCGCGCGCATGACGCACCAGCAACGCATTGATCGCAGCCTGGCCCGTCGAATCGCAAAAGCCGCGCTTGCCCACATGGATCCAGCGCGCCCGGGGGGCGAGCTCGCGCAGGGCGGGGTCGGTCAAGGCGTCGTGCAGCACGACGTCGGCCTGAGCCAGCAGCCGGGCGCCGCGCACAGTGATCAGGTCGGCCGCCCCGGGGCCGGCTCCGATGAAGGCGATCCTGCCCATGGTCCGTGAGCGCCTCAGCCGACCGACTTCACGAGCAGGGCCCCGCTGGTGCGGTGGCTGCTCGGATCGACGACGATGAGCGCACCGCCGACACGGTTGTCCGCATAGGGTTCGACCGGCAGGGGCTGCTGCGTTTCGACGGTGACGTGGCCGATCTCGTTGACGGCCAGCTCGTGCGCCTCGGTGGGCTGCAGGCTGTGGATGTCCAGGCGGCTGTCGATGGCCGTGATGCGGGCCTGTACCCAGCGGTTGCCGTGGCGCACCCAGTACTTGCGTCCCACGACGGCCGGCTCGGTGTCGAGCCAGGCCAGCGTGGCCGCAAAGCGCTGGGCGGTGCGGGCTGTGCCGGGTGTGGCGATCCAGTCCCCGCGCGAGACGTCGAGCTGGCGGTCGAGCACGATGCCGGCCGATTCACCGGCCACGCAGGAGGCAACCACGCTGCCGGCACGGCGCACCTGCGCCACCACGGCGGTCTCGCCGCTGGGAAGGATCTGCACGGCGTCGCCTGCCTTCACCTGGCCGTGGGCGATGCGGCCCCACAGCGTGCGCGGCTGGTTGCCGGTGCCTTCACCTTCGCGAGCCACGTACTGCACGGGAACGAGCAGATGGCCGCTGATGCGCTCTTGCACCGTGGGCAGGGTTTCGAGCAGTTGCAGCAGCGAGGGGCCGTCGTACCAGGGGGCATCCAGCGGCTGGGTGACGTTGTCGCCGCGCAGGGCCGAGACGGGCACGATGCCGGCGACCTGGATGCCGGCTTGCTCGGCGAAGTCGAGCAGGGCGTTGCGCACGGCGGTGTAGGCCTGGGCCGGGTCGCTCACCGCGTCGAGCTTGTTCACGGCGAACACGATGCTGGGCACGCGCAGCAGGTGGGCCAGCAGGGCGTGGCGGCGCGTCTGCGGCAGCAAGGCCACCGGCTGGGCCGTCACGTCGAGCTTGGTGATGTCCACCAGCACCACGGCGGCATCGCTGCCGGCGGCGGCCGTCACCATGTTGCGGGTGTACTGCTCGTGGCCGGGCGCATCGGCGATGATGAACTTGCGCTGCTTGGTGGCGAAGTAGCGGTAGGCCACGTCGATCGTGATGCCCTGCTCGCGCTCGGCCTCCAGGCCGTCGGTGAGCAACGACAGGTCGATCGGCTGGCCGGCGGCCTTCTTCTCCAGCGTGTCGAGCTGGTCGGCCAGGATGGCGCGGCTGTCGTAAAGTAGCCGGCCGATCAGCGTGCTCTTGCCGTCATCGACGCTGCCGGCGGTGAGAAAGCGCAAGGCGCGATGGTCCGTGATCTGTGGAGAGTGAACGGCAGCGGTCATCAGAAGTACCCCTCTTTTTTCCGACGTTCCATCGAGGCCTCGGAGGTGCGATCGTCCATGCGGGTGGCGCCGCGTTCACTCACGGTGACCTTCAGCGTTTCGGCGACGATCTCGACGGCGTTGGCCGCCGGACTTTCGACTGGGCAGGTGCAGGTCATGTCCCCCACGGTGCGGAAGCGCACCTGCACGGTCTCGACCGTCTCGCCGGGCTGGGGCGGGGTGACCTCGGTCACCGGCACCAGCAGGCCTTTGCGACGGACGATCTGGCGCTCGTGGGCGTAGTACAGGCTGGGCAGTGGAATGTTCTCGCGGGCGATGTAGAGCCACACGTCGAGTTCGGTCCAGTTGCTGATCGGGAAGGCACGCATGTGCTCGCCCGGACGGATGCGCGTGTTGAACAGCGTCCAAAGTTCGGGGCGCTGCTCCTTGGGTTGCCACTGGCCGAAGCTGTCGCGGTGACTGAAGATGCGTTCCTTGGCGCGGGCCTTCTCCTCGTCGCGACGGGCGCCACCGATCATCAGGTCGAAGCGGTGCTCCTCGATGGTCTCGAGCAGGGTCACGGTCTGGTGGCCGTTGCGCGACTCCAGCGGATGGGCCAGGCGCACGGTGCCGCGCCGGATCGAATCCTCCAGGTGGCCCACCACGAGGCGCTCGCCCATTTCCGCCACGCGGCGGTCGCGGAACTCGATCACCTCGGGGAAGTTGTGGCCGGTGTCCACATGCACCAGAGGGAAGGGCAGGCGGCCCTTGAAGACGCCGTTGCCCAGGTGGTTCTTGAAGGCCTTCTCGGCCAGGCGCAGCACCACGCAGGAGTCCTTGCCGCCCGAGAACAGCAGGGCCGGCCGTTCGAAGGCGGCCACGGCCTCACGCAGGATGAAAATGGCTTCTTCTTCGAGCCAATCGAGGTGCCGGTGGTCGAGTTCCGGCAGAAGTTGGTCGATGCTTGCGGGCGCGTTCACGGGCGGGCTCCGATCAGGGAAACGGCAGGGGGGGTGTCCTGGGGGACGTGCAGGCCGCATTCCTTGGCCTTCTCGTCCTCCCACCACCAGCGGCCGGCGCGGAAGTCCTCGCCCACCGCGATGGCGCGTGTGCAGGGTGCGCAACCGATGCTGGGGTAGAACCGGTCATGCAGCGGGTTGTAGGGCACGTCGTTTGTCGCGATGTAGTGCCAAATGTCGTTCCAGGTCCAGTCGGCCAGCGGGTTGAGCTTGACGCGGCGCTGGTCGTCGAAGTCGCGGAAAGGCACCTCGGCGCGGTGGCTCGATTGCTCGCGGCGCAGCCCGGTGATCCAGGCCTGCCGGCCGCGCAACATGCGTGACAGCGGCTCGAGCTTGCGGATGGCGCAGCAGCGCTTGCGCAACTCGATGCTTTCATACATGGCCTTCTCGCCATGGTTGCGCACAAAGTGCACCACAGCGTCGTGGTGGGGCTCATAGATCTCGACGCGCACTCCGTAGCGCTCCTCGATGCGCGGGATGAGCGCCAGCGTCTCGGCGTGCAGTGCGCCAGTCTGCAGCGTGCCGATCGCAATACCGAAGGTGTGGCGCGCGATCATGTCGGTGAGCACCATGTCCTCGGCACCCAGGCTCGTGGCCTGCACGATACGGCCGCGGAACTCGGCGGCGGCCGACTGCAGCACGGCCAGCGCATGCGCATGGCGTGCCGCGTAGTCCGGCGAGGGGCGGGCGTAGAGTTCGATGGCCGTCATGACACGGTCTCCTTGCGAACATCCCGGCGCGCAAACAAGGGACGGTTGTCGTGCACGTCGCCCTGGTAGTAGCCGCTGAAGAAGTCGAGCGCCCGGCGAGCGGCGGCCTCGTCCTGGTCGGCGCGCAACTGCACGGCATCGACACCGCTGCGGTCGAGCAGCGGCAGCATGTCGACGAGCACCTCGCCGACGGCTCGCACTTCGCCGGCAAAGCGATAGCGGCTGCGCAGCAGGCGGGCCTGGCTGTACGCACGGCCGTCAGTCCACTTCGGGAAATGCAGCACCACCAGCCCCAGGCGGGGCAGGTCGGCTTCGAGCACCTCGACATCGGTGTCGTTGGAGATCTGCACGCCCGCAGGCAGGTGGGCCGGCCAGGTGGCGCGCACGGCCTGCCATTGGGCCCAGCTCAGCAGGCGGTGCGCGGCAGGCTGGGGCGCGGCCTCGTCCTCGGGGGCGCGCTGCCAGGCATCATCGTGGGGGTGGATGAACTTCATCTTTGTGTCCTTCCTCAGGCGGCCAGGGCCTTGCCGGTGGTGCGGCGCACTGCATTGGCGGCGTTCTTGAAGGGCTCCAGGCCCACGCGCTTGACGGTGTCGATGAAGCGCTCATTGGCCGCGCGTTGCTCGCGATAGGTCTCGACCACGGCCTCGATCACATCCACCACCTCGTCGGCGGCGAACGAGGGGCCGATCACCTTGCCGGGCATGGCCGGTCCGCTGTGCGTGGAGCCGTCCGAGCCCCCCAGGGTGATCTGGTACCACTCGGCGCCGTCTTTGTCGACGCCGAGGATGCCGATGTGGCCGGTGTGATGGTGGCCGCAGGAGTTCATGCAGCCGCTCATGTGCACGTCGATGTCGCCGATGTCATACAGCTCGTCGAGGTCCTGGTAGCGCTGGGCCACCTGCTCGGCGATCGGGATCGAGCGCGCGTTGGCCAGGCTGCAGAAGTCACCGCCGGGGCAGGCGATCATGTCGGTGAGCAGGCCGATGTTGGGCGTGGCAAAGCTGGCGGCCTTGGCCTCCTGCCACAGGGCATAGAGCTCGGACTCGTGCACCCAGGGCAGCACCAGGTTCTGGTCATGCGTGACGCGGGCCTCGCCGGCGCTGTAGCGCTCGGCCAGGTCCGCGGCGCGTTCGAGCTGCTCGTCCGTCACGTCGCCAGGCGCCTGGCCGGCACGCTTGAGCGAGAGCGTGACGGCACGGTAGCCGGGGAAGCGGTGGGCATGCACATTGCGCTCCAGCCAGCGGCGGTAGGCCAGCGGGGCGTCGGCGGGGGCTGCGGCCAGCGCATCGTTGGCGGCCTGGGGGTCGTAGCGCACGCCGGGGGGCGCATCGAAGTGCTGGGCCACGCGGTCGAGCTCCTCCTGGGGGATGATGTGGGCTGCGCCATCGACGTCGCGCTCGAGGATCTGGCGGAACTCGTGCTCGACCGCATCGATGAACTTCTGGCCTTCGGCCTTCACGAGGATCTTGATGCGCGCCTTGTACAGGTTGTCGCGCCGGCCGTAGCGGTTGTAGACGCGCACGATGGCCTCGAGGTAGACGAGGATCTGCTGCCAGGGCAGGAACTCGCGCACCACCGTGGCGATGAGGGGGGTGCGGCCCATGCCGCCGCCCACCAGCACCTTGAAACCCACGTCGCCGTTTGCGTCGCGCAACAGTTGCAGCCCGATGTCGTGCCAGCCGATGGCGGCGCGGTCCTCGGCAGCGCCGCTCACCGCGATCTTGAACTTGCGCGGCAGGAAGGCGAACTCAGGGTGCAGGGTCGACCACTGGCGCATCACTTCGCAGTAAGGGCGCGGATCCACGATCTCGTCCGGGGCGATGCCCGCGAAGGCGTCGCTCGTGATGTTGCGGATGCAGTTGCCCGAGGTCTGGATGCCGTGCATGTCCACGGCGGCCAGCTCGTCCATCACGTCGGCGGCCCGCGCCAGCGGAATCCAGTTGAACTGGATGTTCTGGCGCGTGGTGAAGTGACCGTAGCCGCGGTCGTACTCACGTGCGATGCGCGCCAGGGTGCGCAACTGGGTGCTGCTGACTTCGCCGTAGGGAATGGCGATGCGCAGCATGGGCGCATGGCGCTGGAGATACCAGCCGTTTTGCAGGCGCAGGGCCTTGAACTCCTCGTCGCCGAGCTGGCCGGCCAGGTGCCGCTGCAACTGGTCGCGGAACTGGGCTGCACGCTGGCGGACGAAGTGGCGGTCGAACTCGGTGTATTGATACATCTCGGGGCTCGTGGGAAGACTCAGTGGATGACCTTGAGGCCGGCGGTGACCAGGGCGGCGCACAGCAGGCCGCGCACGAGGCGGTCGGGCAGGTTGCGGGTCAGGCGCGCGCCGATCCAGATGCCTGGGATGGAGCCCACCAGCAGCGCCCCCAGCAACGCCCAGTCAACGTGGCCCAGACTGGCATGGCCGATGCCGGCCACCAGCGTGAGCGGCACGGCATGGGCGATGTCGGTGCCCACCAGGCGGCGCGCCTCGATATGCGGATACAGGAAAAGAATGAGCGTGGCGCCGATGGCTCCGGCCCCGATGGAACTGAGCGAGACCAGCACGCCCAAGGCGGCTCCGGCGGCCACTGTGAGCGCCGGCTTGCGGCGCTCGGGCAGCCAGCGCTGCAGCTTCAGGGCCACGCGGTGCCAGGCCTGGCGATAGGCCACCGTGATGGCGGTGAGCAGCAAGGCGATGCCCAGCGAGAAGGTGAGGGCGCTGGCCCAGCCCTTGGTGACGCCGGTGTAATGCATCAGTCCGATCATCACGACCGAGGCGGGCACGCTGCCGGCCAGCAGCAGGCCGGTGATGCGGTAGTCGACGTTGCCCTGGCGGTGGTGGGCCACCGAACCCGACACCTTGGTGAGGCCGGCGAACCACAGGTCGGTGCCGATGGCCACGGCCGGATTGAGCTTGAAAACTGACAGCAGCAGCGGGGTCATGAGCGAGCCTCCGCCCACGCCGGTCAGGCCGACGATGACGCCGACCCCGAAACCACTGACCACCGCAATCCAGTCCATGTCGCTCCCTGTGGAACCCGCGTGGCAATGCCAGCGCAGCGCGCGCATCGCGCACAGATGAAGGAACTGTAGGGAGGTCTTATATAAATGAGAACTACAAATTCATTTGATAGTTATATTCGGTTGTTATTTGTGGGGCTGCTTCGGGGCGAGGGTCTGGCGCTGGCCCGCTAAGATCACGCCCCATGTCTGCGACCGATCCGCTCCTGACCACCGCCGGGCTGGGCCTGCACCGTTGGCGCCGGCGCAGCCTGTTGCTGTCCACCCTGGCGCTTGCGGCCTGCCAGACGACCCCGCCCGTGACGGTGGCGCCCCCGCCGGCGCCGGCTCCGGCCCCCCCACCGCCGCTGCGACCCCCCCGCATCGGCCTGGCGCTGGGCGGTGGGGCGGCCCGGGGGTTCGCCCACATCGGGGTGATCCAGGTGCTGGAGGAGCAGGGCATTCAGCCCGACCTGGTCGTGGGCACGTCGGCCGGCAGCCTGGTGGCCGCGCTGTACGCGTCGGGCAAATCGCGTTCAGAGCTGCGCGCCCTGGCCGAGACGATGGATGAGACGGCCATCACCGATTGGTCCTTCCCGCTGCGCGGGGTGATCCGGGGCGAGGCCCTGGCGCGCTACGTGAACCAGCAGACCGGGGGGCTGACCATCGAGCGCATGAAACTGCCGCTGGGCATCGTGGCCACCGACCTGGCCACCGGCGAGCCGGTGTTGTTCCGGCGCGGAGATACCGGCATGGCGGTGCGGGCCTCGAGTGCCGTGCCGGCGGTGTTTCAGCCGGTGCGCATCGGCGAGCGCGAGTATGTGGACGGCGGGCTGGTCTCGCCGGTGCCGGTGCGCTTTGCGCGGCAGATGGGGGCCGACCTCGTCATCGCCGTGGACATCTCCTCCCCGCCTCAGGGGGGCGCGGTGGGCGATGCCATGCGCATGCTGCTGCAGACCTTTGCCATCATGGGGCGCAGCATCAATCACTTCGAGCTGCGCGAGGCCGATGTCGTGATCCGTCCGGCGCTCAACGGCCTGGCGGGCACCGATTTCCGCTCCCGCCGGCTGGCGATGGATGCCGGACGCGACGCGGCCCTGGCGGCCCTGCCCCAGATCCGCGAGCGCATCGCCGCCAAGACCCGCCCGGGCTGAGGACGCAGAAAAAAAGCCCGGTGGGGGACCACCGGGCTGAAGGTACCTTGGGAGGTACCGAGGAGACAACCTTTCAGGGAGACCGTGAAGCCACGCTGCACGGCCTTCTTAAGAATCGGGGCGAGCCGGAAAAGTTCAAGCCCCGATTGCAAATGATGGTGTCAGGCGCTGCGCTTGGCGCGGGGGGCCTGGGCCGCCTTGACGGCTGAGCTGGTCACGGCCTGGATGTTGGCTTCGGCCACTTCCGCCGCCTGCTTGGCGGCCTTGTGAACGCTCTCGAAGGCATTGTTGGCGGCCGCCACGGCCGACTTTACCAGGGCCACGGCATTCTCGGTGCCGGCCGGAGCGTTCTTGACAGCGTTGTCGACCACGGCCATGAACTTCTTCTGGACATCGGCGATCTGCGCTTCGGCGATCTTGCTCACTTCGGCATTGGTGCTCGAGGCGATGTCATAGACATGGCGGCTGTACGCGGCGGCCTTCTCGGCGCTGGGCTGCAGCAGCGAGGCCTGCAGGGCCAGAAGTTCCTGGGCGTCCTTGACGGACAGGGTGGCCTGGGCGTGCTCAGCGGCTTCGGCCAGCGAGGCCTTGGCGACCTGCAGGTTCAGCTCGACGAGCTTTTCGACGCCTTCGAAGGCTTTCTGTGTGAGCCCGAAAAGGGTCTCGACGTTGGCTTTGTGGGCGGCAACCAGTTGCTCGGCGGTCATCATGATCGAGGGCTCCTCGGGTGGGTGGATACAGGAATGTTGCAGTGCAACATGAGCGGAAGTATAGGGGAGCCGTTGAGCATTACAAGCAGTTTTGTTGCGGTGCAGCAAACATTAGGGGGGTGGCTCTAGAAAAACCCGCTCCGCTTGCGACTCCGAGTGTCCGGCAGGGATATGTCGCCGCCGTGACGAGCCCACGGGGCCTGGGCGTCCCACAATGCGCCGATCGCACTCACCGCTGCCATGCTGGCCTATTACTCCGACCGCTATGTGCTGCCGCTGCCGCCCGGGCACCGCTTCCCGATGGCGAAGTACCGGATGCTGCGCGACCGCGTGGCCGCCGAACTGCCGGCCGTGCGGCTGGTGGAGGCCCCTGCGGCCAGCGAAGGGGAGCTGGCCCTGGCCCATACGCCGGCCTACATCGAGGCCGTGCTGCAGGGCACACTCAGTGCGGCTGCGCAGCGCGAGATTGGCTTTCCCTGGTCGCCGGCCATGGCCGAGCGTGCCCGCCGCTCGGTCGGCGCCACGGTGGCGGCGGCCCGTGCGGCGCTGGGGGAGGGGGTGGCGGCCAACCTCGCCGGCGGCACCCACCACGCCTACGCCGACAAGGGCAGCGGCTACTGCGTCTTCAACGATGTGGCGGTGGCCGCCCGGCTGATGCAGGCGCAATGGCATCGCCAGTCCCGACGCCTGCTGCGCGTGGCCGTGATCGACCTGGACGTGCACCAGGGCAATGGCACGGCAGCGATCTTCCGCGACGACCCGACCGTCTTCACCTTGTCGCTGCACGGGGCGCGCAACTTCCCCTTCCGCAAGGAGGTCGGCGACCTCGACGTGGAGCTGCCCGACGGCTGCACCGACGGGCCCTACCTGGAGGCGCTGGACCAGGCCCTGGCGGCCTTGTGGGCCGCCCATGAGGGCGCCCCCCCGGGCCTGATCTTTTATCTGGCCGGTGCTGATCCGCACGAAGGCGACCGCCTGGGCCGGCTGAAGGTGTCGGCGCCGGCGTTGGCCGAGCGCGATGCCCGGGTGCTGGGGGCCGCCGCCGAGCGGGGCATCCCGGTGGTTGTCACCATGGCTGGCGGCTACGGACACGACATCGCGCAGACCGTGGCGATCCAATGGCGCACCCTGCAATTGGCTTGCGAGTACTGGCGGCGTTGGCCGCGTGCCCAGGCCCCATCCGAGGAGGACCCCCGACATGAGCCGACCCCAGGCTGAACCCCGCGAGGCTTATCGTCATTTTCTGACCATCACCACGCGCTGGATGGACAACGATGTCTATGGCCATGTCAACAACGTCGTCTACTACAGCTACTTCGACACGGTGGTCAACGAATATCTCATCGCCAATGGGGCGCTGGACATCCATGCGGGCGAGGTGATCGGCCTGGTGGTCGAGACCCAGTGCAACTACTTTGCCCCTTTGGCGTTTCCGCAGAGGGTGGACGCCGGGTTGCGCGTGGCGCATGTGGGGTCGTCGAGTGTTCGCTACGAGGTAGGGCTGTTTGCGCAGGGCGAGCCGCTCACGGCGGCGCGTGGGCATTTCGTGCATGTCTACGTGGACCGCACCACGCGCAAGTCCGTACCGCTGCCGGCACGCCTGAGGGCCGCGCTGGAGGGCTTGCGATGAACCTGGGCACTCCACAAGCCATGGCCTGTGTGGACGAGGCCATCACTTCGCGCCGCTCGATCCGGGCCTTCCTGCCCACACCGGTGCCGCGGGAGACGATCGAGGATCTCCTGCGCGTGGCCGCGCGTGCACCCTCGGGCACCAATACCCAGCCTTGGAAGGTGCATGTGCTCACCGGGGCATCGTTGCGCCGACTCGTCGAGCGCCTGCGCGCGGCCCACGACGACCCGGCGCAGGCCGAGCTGCATCAGCCGGAGTACGCCTACTATCCGAGCCAGTGGGTGTCGCCCTACATCGAGCGGCGCCGCAAGGTGGGCTGGGATCTCTACGGTCTGCTGGGCATCGCCAAGAGCGACAAGCAGCGCATGCACGAACAGCACGGGCGCAACTACGAGTTCTTCGGCGCACCGGTGGGCCTGATGTTCACCATCGACCGGGTGATGCAGCAGGGCAGCTGGCTGGACTACGGCATGTTCCTGCAGAACCTGATGATCGCAGCGCGCGCCCGCGGGCTGGACACGTGTCCGCAGGCCGCCTTCACCCCGTTCCATCGCATCGTGATGGATCATCTCGGCGCGTCGCCGCAGGAGATGCTGGTGTGCGGCATGTCGCTGGGGTATGCCGATCCGCAGGCGGTCGAGAACCGGCTGGTCACCGAGCGCGCGCCGGTGCACGAATTCACCCGCTTTCACGGTTGACGGCATTCAGCTTCTGCTCAGCGGGTGTCGTTGGGGGCCTTTCTACAATGGCCGCTCCCATCACCCAGGAGACCGCCGTGCACAAGGTGCTCGTGGCGCGCGCCACCTTTCCCGACATCATCGACCGCCTGAGGGTGTACTTCGAGGTCCAGGACAATCCCGAAGACGAGCTGTGGAGCCCCGAGTCCCTGAGCCGGGCCCTGCAAGGCAAGGCCGGACTGATCGCCACCGGCAGCGAGCGCATCGATGAAGCCTTGCTGGCGGCCCACCCGCAGCTCAAGGCGGTGTGCAACATGGCCGTGGGCTACAACAACATCGATGTGGCGGCCTGCACGGCGCGCGGCATCGTCGTCACCAACACGCCGGACGTGCTGACCGAGACCACGGCCGACTTCGGTTTTGCGCTGATGATGGCTGCCGCGCGTCGCATCGCCGAGTCGGAGCATTACCTTCGCGCCGGCCGATGGACGAAATGGCGCTACGACATGTTCGTCGGGCCCGATGTGCACGGTGCCACGCTGGGCATCCTGGGGATGGGGCGCATCGGCCAGGCCATCGCGCGGCGCGGCGCGCACGGCTTCGGCATGAAGGTGATTTACCACAACCGCTCCCGCCTGCCCGAAGCGACCGAGGCGCAATGCGGTGCACGCTATGTCGACAAGGCCACGCTGCTGCGCGAGGCGGACCATCTCGTGATCGTCGTGCCGTATTCCCCCAGTTCCCACCATGCGATCGGGGCGGCCGAGCTGGCGCAGATGAAGCGCACGGCCACGCTGACCAACATCGCCCGGGGCGGTGTGGTGGACGATGCGGCCCTCGCCCAGGCGCTGCGCGACGGACGGATCGCGGCGGCCGGTCTGGACGTGTTCGAGGGCGAGCCCCATGTGCATCCGCACCTGCTGCAGGTGCCCAATGTCGTGTTGACGCCCCACATCGCCAGCGCCTCGGTGGCCACGCGCCGGGCCATGGCGAGCCTGGCGGTGGACAACCTGATCGCCGCGCTGGGCTGCGGGCCGGATGCGGGCCGCCCGCCCACGCCGGTGAACCCGGAAGTGCTCGAGCGCGGAGTGATGCGGGACTGACACAATCGGCGCATGGAATCGAACCTGTGGTGGCTGGCCGCGTTGGGCGTGGTCAATCTCGTGGTGCTGATCGTTCTGGCCTGGCGGATGTTCGGTGGCGGGCGCGAGCCGGCAGCCAGTCGGGAGGACCTGCTGGCGCACACGCGGCTGCAGGCTGAGGCGCTGTCGCGCCTGGAGCGGGAGCTGCGTGACGAACTGAGCCGCAGCGCCCAGGGCACACGCCAGGAACTCGGCGGCACGCTGGCACTGTTCCAGCAGACCTTGCTGACCCAGCAGGGCGACGTGGCGCGCACCCAGAACGAGCAGATCGACAGCTTCCGCACGCAACTGGCGACGTTGCAGCAGCTCGTCGCCGACAGTCTGCGCTCGACGGGGGCGGCACTCACGGCCCAGGCCCAGTCGGCCCGCGAGGCGCAGGACCTGGCCCTGCGGCGCTTTGCCGAGGGCTTGAACGAGCAGTTGCGCGCCCTGTCCGAGTCCAATGAGCGCCGCCTGGCCGAGGTGCGCCAAACGGTGGAGACCCGTCTGGCGGCGCTGGCGGCCGACAACGAGAAAAAGCTCGAGCAGATGCGCCAGACGGTGGACGAGAAGCTGCATGCCACGCTGGAGCAGCGTCTGGGCGAGAGCTTCAGGCAGGTGGCCGAACGCCTGGAGCAGGTGCACCGCGGCTTGGGCGAGATGCAGTCTTTGGCCCAGGGGGTGGGTGACCTCAAACGGGTGCTGACCAATGTGAAGACTCGCGGCGTGTTCGGCGAGACCCAGCTCGCCGCCTTGCTGGAGCAGGTGTTCACCCCCGAGCAGTACGAGACCAACGTGGCCACGGTGCCGGGCAGCCGCGAGCGGGTGGAGTTCGCGATCCGACTGCCGGGCAAGGGCGACGACGGCGCGCCGGTGTGGCTGCCGCTGGATGCCAAGTTCCCGCGGGAGGATTACGAGCGATTGCTGGCCGCGCAGGACGATGCCGACCGTGAGGCCGCCGAGGCCGCGGCCAAGGCCCTGGAGCAGCGCATCCGCGACGAGGCGCGCAGCATCGCGGCCAAGTACCTGGCGCCCCCCCACACCACCGACTTCGGCGTGCTGTTCGTGCCCACCGAGGGCTTGTACGCCGAGTTGCTGCGCCGCCCGGGCCTCACCGAGGCGCTGCAGCGGGATCACCGCGTCATCCTGGCCGGGCCCACCACCCTGCTGGCCATGCTCAACAGCCTGCAGATGGGCTTTCGCACCCTGGCGCTGGAGAAGCGCTCGTCCGAGGTCTGGAAGGTGCTGGGGGCCGTCAAGACCGAGTTCGGCAAGTTCGGGGAGGTGTTGGCCCGGGTGAAGGACCAGACCCAGACGGTGCTCAACACCCTGGACAAGGCCGAGACCCGCACGCGGCAGATGAGCCGGGCGCTCAAGACCGTGGAGGCGCTGCCCGAGGCCCAGGTTGCCGGCCTGCTGCCCGATGACAGCCCGGAGGATCGCGCATAGCTCCATGGGCCCGGGCCCTGCGCGCCATCTCCTGGTGCCCCTGATTCTCGCTGTGCGTGGCGGCCTGGCTCACCGGCGGGGGCACCTGCTTTGCGCTGGTGGCCATCCAGCGCACGGCGGGCCGCTCGGTGCAGGGCAGCGATGCGCTGCGGCGCGTGTTCAGTTGGTTGGCCATCGGGCCGGCGGTGTCCAACTTCATCGGCCCGTTCGTGTCGGGCGCGCTGATCGATCTGGCCGGCTTCCGCGCGGCCTTTGCCTTTCTGACCGTGTTGCGGCTGGCCACGCTGTGGTGGGCGCGCAGGGTGCCGCCGGCCGAAGGCCGCGGTACGGCCAGCGGTGGCACGGCCTGGGCCGTGGGCGGCTTCGTCAGTGCCTGGGTCGCCCGTGGCGTGCGCCAGGACCCGGATGCGGCCACGTCCTCCCGCGCGTGATCAGGGGCGGCGTCGCTGCCTCGCGGCGCGACTGAGGAAGCGCCCCACATCCACCGCATCGCGCAGGCCGCCCTCGACCGGGCACGGTTGACCCGTGATCCAGGCCGCCGTGATTTCTCCGGCCAGCAGCGACCAGGTGATCCCCCGCGACCCCAGCCCGGTGCAGGCGTACAGCCCGGGCAGGCGCGGCAGGTGGCGGGGCTGGCCGGCGCGGTGGCCAAGGGCGGGCAGCGCGGCCAGGTCCGGCAAGGGGCCGATCAGCGGCAGGCGGTCGGGTGTCACGGCGCGCCAGCCGACCCGGCCTTCCAGCATGGCCGGATCGGCCGCCGGCGGCGCCACGCCCAGCCGCGCCAGCCGGGCCAGGTTGTGCTGGTGGTCGCTGGCGCGCACCGTGGGGTCGTCGTCGCCGGGCTGACTGGTGGCGCCGCACAGCGACAGTCCCTCATGCGCGGGCAGCAGATAGCCGCCGGCGGCCACGGGCACACGCGGCAGCACCAGGCCGGGCAGGGTGGCCGGCAGTCGGGTGACCTGGCCGCGCACCCGCTGCAGGGGCCAGGCAAAGCCGGGGACCAGCGAGGCGGCCTCGAAGGCATTGGCCAGCACGACGACCTCGGCGCGGGCCGCCACGCGGCCGGCCGCATCGATCAGCGTCCAGCCGTCGGCCCGATGCTCCAGCGCGCGGATCTCCAGCATGCCGCGCCAGCGCACGGCCTCACCCGCCTCGGCCAACAGGGCCTGCACCAGGTCGGCCGGCCGCAGCCACCCTCCGCCCGGGAAGAACCAGGCCGGCCGACCCAGCGGCAGGCCGCTCCGGGCCTCGGCCTGGGCCGCGTCCAGGACCTGCACATAGTCGGGCGGCAGGCCCTGGCGGGCCAGCAGGGCCTGCATCGAGGCCGCCGGTGCGTCGTCGGCGCGCAGCAGGCCCTCGAAGCCGCCGACCAAGGGGTGGCGCTCGCGCAGCCGCAGCAGCCCCTGCTGCAGGCACAACGCGGCGGCACGGTGCAGCCGCGCGTGAGCTCCGTCATCGGGCAGAACGATGCCGTGGAAGAGCCCTGCGGGATTGCCGGAGGCGCCCTCGGCCGGTCGGGGGTGGCGGTCGATGAGTTCGCAACTCCAGCCCAGGGTGGCCAGCGCGTGGGCCACGCTGGCGCCGGCCAGCCCCGCCCCCAGCACCACCGCATGACGGTCACGAACCGGAGTCGGCATGTCGGCCGCAGGCGGCGGCGCCGAGTGCCGGGGGGCAAATCGCGCCACCGTCATCTCGCGTTTGCCGCCGAAGCCTGGCACACGTTCCACCTCGAAGCCCGCCAGCGACAGGCCATCGCGCACGGCGCGCGCAGCGCTCCAGGTGGCTGCGGTGGCCCCACTGGCGGCCAGGCGTCCCAGTCCGGCCATCAGCCGCTCGCTCCACATCTCGGGGTTGCGATCGGGAGCGAAGCCGTCGAGATAGAAGGCATCGGCGCGCAGCCGCAATTCGGGCAGCAGAGCCGCCGCTTCCCCGAAGGCCAGCGTGAGCCGCACCCGAGCGTCTTCGAAGTCCAGACGGTGCAGGTTCGGTGTGAGCGGCGGCCATTGCGCCAGCAGTCGCGCTGCCAGGTCGCCCAGCGGATGGCCGGCGAGCACGCGCGCCAGGTCGTCGCGGGTGAGGGGATGTTTCTCGATCGAGATGAAGTGCAGGCGTTCGCAGCGCTGGGCGTCGGCACGCCAGGCCGCCCAGGTGGCAAGGAAGTTGTTGCCCAGCCCGAAACCCGTCTCCACGATGGTGAAATCGGTGCGCCCGGCCCAGCGCCGCGGCAGGCCGTTGCCGTTCAGGAACACGTGGGCGGCCTGCGCCAGCGCGCCGGCGCGTGCGTGATAGACGTCGCCAAACGCCGGCGCAAACGGCACCCCATCACGGAGCTCGACGACGGCGGGCCGGATGGGTTGGGTGTTCATGCGCACGCAGTGTGTATCAAGAAAAAAGCCGGCCCCGGGCCGGCTCTTCATGCGGTCACGCGATGCTCAGACCCGCTTGCGGTATTCGTGCGTGCGGGTGTCGATTTCGATCTTGTCGCCCTGGTTCACGAAGATGGGCACCTGGATCTCGAAACCCGTGGCGATCTTGGCCGGCTTGAGCACCTTGCCGGAGGTGTCGCCCTTGACGGCCGGCTCGGTCCAGGTGACTTCGCGCACCACGGTGGTGGGCAGTTCCACCGAAATGGCCTTGCCTTCGTAGAACACCACCTCGACCTCCATGCCGTCTTCCAGGTAATGGATGGCATCGCCCATGTTCTCGGCCTCCACCTCGTACTGGTTGTACTCGGTGTCCATGAACACATACATCGGGTCCGCGAAGTAGGAGTAGGTGCACTCCTTCTTGTCGAGGATGATCTGGTCCATCTTGTCGTCGGCCTTGAAGACGACTTCGGTGCCGGAGTTGTTCAGCAGGTTCTTGAGCTTCATGCGCACGGTGGCGGCGTTGCGGCCACCGCGGCTGTATTCGGTCTTGAGCACGACCATCGGGTCCTTGCCCTGCATGATCACGTTGCCGGCGCGGATTTCCTGTGCAATCTTCATGGTGAATCCCTCTTGGGGGTCGGTCCTGGTCTCGGGTGGGAATCTTCGGGGTGCCAACACGGCCGGGTTCGAAGGGGCTGGCGCCTCTTGCCTCGTTCTTGGCCGATCGATCACGCGCAAGGCGTGGCACCCGGATACCGCAAAGCCCCCCATTCTACCCTGAGCGCGCCCTCAGAGTTTGTGCCAGATCCAGCAACTGGGTGCACAAGTCCACCTGCCCGGCCAGGGCCTCACACCAGCGCCCGGCATGGGCGCGCCAGGCGGTTGGCTCGGGCCAGGCCGACGGACGCAGCGAGCGCAGGTCGCCCGACAGCCCATTCCAGGCTCGCCACAACGCCCTCAGGGCTTGGGCGGTGTCGGGCGCCACACCTTCCAGGTAGCGGTCGAGGAAGGCCTCTAGCTTGGTGGCATGCGCCCCGTCGCCCTGAGGGTAGATGTGCCAGAGGAAGGGCCTGGCCGCCCACTGGGCCCGCACGAAGGAATCCTCGCCGCGCACGACGTTCAGGTCGCAGGCCCACAGCAGGTGGTCGAACTCTGTCTGGGTCAAGGGGGGCAGCCAGTGCAGACGCAGCGCTCCCACCCCCTCGGTGTCGCCCTCGCGCGGGCGGCGTCCCAGCAGGGCGGCGACTTGACGGGCGGCCTGTCCAGGCGTGACCAGCAGCAGCGTCGGGTGCTCGGCCAGGCCTTCGAGCCAGACGCTCAGGCGAGGGTTGTCGTAACAGAACAGCGAGACCACCCGTTCGTGCGCACGCGGGGTCAGCCCCTGCCGGGCCAGCCAGGCCAGGCCGTCGAAGGCCGCCCGGCGCGCCAGCAATCCCGGCTCGCGCAGCAAGCCGCCGGTGCGGGGGGTGAATCCCGGGTAGAAGAACCGCTTGACCAGCCCCACGCCGGGCGAGTGCCAGCGCGGCGAAGGCAGGCCATGACAACGCTCGACATAGTCCTCGGCGCTGAGGTACTCGAGGTTGATCCACACCGGCGGGGGGCTGCGCTTGGCCATGCACTCGATGTACGGGTCGGGCGGATCGCATCCGAAGGCCTCGACCACCACCTCGGCGGGCTCCACCGGGTCCCAGTGCTCGCGCCACGGGCGCACCTCGACGCCCTGACAGCCCTGCGGGGCCATCCAGCCCAGGGCGGTGGGGTCGTCGACCCACAACCGCACGACCTGCCCGCGGCCGGCCAAGTCGGCTGCCAGCCGCCAGCACACTCCGATGTCGCCATAGTTGTCGATGACCCGGCAAAAAAGATCCCAGCGCATACCCCGCATTGTGGCCGGCGGCACAATCGCGGCCATGAGTTCCGATGTGAGCGCCGATCAGAGCCCGAAGACGCCACCTGCTCCCGAACCGTCGGATGCGCAGCGCCAGCGCCTGCTGGCTGAAGTGGCCGCCCTGCCGGGGCTGCCCGGGGTCTACCGCTATTTCGACGCCCAGGGCACCGTGCTCTACGTGGGCAAGGCGCGCAACTTGAAGAAGCGGGTGTCCAGCTACTTCCAGAAGAACCATGGCGGCACGCGCATCGGCCACATGGTCTCGCGCATCGCGCGCCTGGAGACGACCGTGGTGCGCAGCGAGGCCGAGGCCCTGCTGCTCGAGAACAACCTCATCAAGACGCTGCACCCGCGGTTCAACATCCTGTTCCGCGACGACAAGAGCTACCCCTACCTGAAGATCGCCTCACACGCTTTTCCGCGCCTGGCGTACTACCGCGGGGCGGTGGACAAGAAGCACCGCTATTTCGGGCCCTATCCGAGCGCCTGGGCGGTGAAGGAGTCGATCCAGTGGCTGCAGAAGGTCTTCCGCCTGCGCACCTGCGAGGACACGGTATTCAACCACCGCACCCGGCCCTGCCTGCTCTATCAGATCAAGCGCTGCTCGGGCCCCTGCGTCGGCCTGATCAGCCCGCAGGACTACGCCCGCGACGTGGCCCATGCCGAGCGCTTCCTGCTGGGCGAGCAGCAGGAGGTGATGGACACCTTGCAGGCCCAGATGATGGCGCATGCGCAGAAGCTGGAGTTCGAGCAGGCGGCCGAGATCCGCAACCAGCTCGGGGCCTTGTCGCGCGTGCTGCATCAGCAGGCCGTGGACACCGGCAGCGACCGCGATGCCGACATCCTGGCCGTGAAGGTGCAGGGCGGGCGCGCCTGCGTGAACCTGGCGATGGTGCGCGGCGGCCGCCATCTGGGCGACCGGGCCTATTTCCCCACCCACGTCGACGAGGCGACGGGCGTGGCGGTGGACGAGGACGAGGTGCAGGAGGTTGGCGAACGCCCGTCGGTGGAGGCCCAGGTGCTGGAGGCCTTCATCGCCCAGCACTACCTGGACGGAGGCGTACCGCCCCTTCTCGTGGTAAGCCACCCGGTGGACAAGGCGCTGCTGGAGGCGCTGTCGGTGCAGGCCGGCATGAGGATCAACGCCGTGCACCAGCCGCGCGAGCAGCGCCGCGCGTGGCTGGAGATGGCCGTCAAGGGCGCCGAGCTGGCGCTGGCGCGGCTGCTGGCCGAGGAGGGTTCGCAGCAGGCGCGCACCCGGGCGCTGGTGGAGGCACTGGACCTCAGCCCCGAGGATCTGGACCGCTTCCGCATCGAATGTTTCGACATCAGTCACACCGCCGGCGAGGCCACCCAGGCGGCCTGCGTGGTGTTCGAGAACCACAAGATGCAGAACGCCCAGTACCGGCGCTACAACATCGAGGGCATCACCCCCGGCGACGACTATGCCGCGATGCGCCAGGTGCTCACGCGCCGCTATGCCAAGCTGGCCGAAGCGGCGGGCAAGGGCGAGGCGCGGCTGCCCGACCTCGTGCTGGTCGACGGCGGGCGGGGCCAGGTGGCGATGGCGCGCGAGGTCTTCGAGGAACTGGGCCTGGACCTCGGGCTGATCGTGGGGGTCGAGAAAGGGGAGGGCCGCAAGGTGGGCCTGGAGGAACTCGTCTTTGCCGATGGGCGCGAGAAGATCGCTCTGGGACGGGATTCGGCGGCGCTGATGCTGGTGGCTCAGATTCGGGACGAGGCCCACCGCTTCGCCATCACCGGCATGCGCGCACGGCGTGCCTCGGTGCGCACGGGCGGATCCAAGCTCGAGGACATCCCCGGCGTGGGGCCCAAGAAGCGGGCTAGACTGCTGCAACGCTTCGGCGGCCTGCGCGGCGTGGCCCAGGCCAGTGTGGACGATCTGGCCACGGTGGACGGCATCTCGCGCGAACTGGCCGAAGAGATCTACAAGGCGCTGCATTGAAGCCGCCGTGACACCCGTCGCCAGGAGAAACTGCATGAGGCCTAGCCCACACCGCCGACCGCACCCGTGGACCGCAGCGCTGGCCGCCTGTGCCGCGCTGCTGGGGTGCTCCCCGTCGCCGAGGGTGCCGGCGCCCCCTGCGGCGCCGGCGGTGCCCGAGGCTCGTCCGGTGGACCCGGCCGCACCGGTGCCGGTGGAGACCCGCGCGCGCAACTGGGACGAATACCGGCTGCGTGCCGCGCGGCGCATCGTGTCGGCCAATGCACAAGGCGTCTACCTCGACCGGCCACCCGATGTGCTATTGGCCATCCCTGTGCTGGCCATCGACCTGCACGCCGACGGCAGTGTGCGACGCATCGAGGTGCTGCGCTATCCCGGGCAGGCGCGCGACACCACCCAGATGGCCATCGATGCCGTGCGCCGTGCGGCGCCGTTCGGCAGCGTGGCGCATCTGCCACGCCCCTGGCGGCTGACCGAGACCTTTCTGTTCCGCGACGATCGGCGCTTCAAACCCCGCACGCTGGACTGAGCCACAATCGCACCCATGTTCTTCAATCTCCCCACCCTGTTGACCTGGGCCCGCATCGTGGCCATTCCGCTCATCGTGGGGGTGTTCTACCTGCCCTCGCTGGACGTGGCCACGCGCAACCTGGCCGCCGCGGTGCTGTTCATCATCTTTGCGTTCACCGACTGGGCCGACGGCTGGCTGGCGCGCCGACTCAACCAGACCTCGGCCTTCGGGGCCTTCCTCGACCCGGTGGCCGACAAGTTCCTGGTGTGCGCTTCCTTGCTGGTGCTGGTCGAACTGGACCGGGTGGGGGCGCTGATCGCGCTGGTCATCGTTGGCCGCGAGATCGCCATCTCGGCGCTGCGCGAGTGGATGGCCAGCATCGGGGCCTCGCGCAGCGTGGCCGTGCACATGCTGGGCAAGCTCAAGACAGGCACCCAGATGGTGGCCATCCCCTTCCTGCTCTATGACGGTGTGATCCTGCGCGTGATCGACACCCGGCTGTGGGGCACGGGCCTGATCTACGTGGCCGCGATCCTGACCATCTGGTCCATGGTCTACTACCTGCAGAAGGCGCTGCCCGAAATCCGCGCGAAGTCCCGATGACCCGCCCCGGCGAGGGCGCGTGGCTGCGGGCCATGCCCTGGATGTTCGTGCTCATCTGGAGCACGGGCTTCGTGGTGGCGCGCTTTGGTATGCCGCATGCGCCGCCGATGAGTTTCCTGGCTTGGCGATTTGCCTTCTCGGTGCTGGGTCTGGTGATCTGGGCCCGCTGGGCGGGCGCGCGTTGGCCCTCCACCCGTGCGCAATGGGGCCACCTGGCCGTGGTGGGCGTGCTGCTGCACGCCGGCTATCTTGGTGGCGTGTGGGCGGCCGTCAAGGCCGGCATGGGGGCGGGCCTGGTGGCGCTGATCGTGGGATTGCAGCCCGTGCTCACCGCCGTGTGGGTGAGCGCGGTCGACCGGCTCGGCGAAGGCCGTGTGAGCCCGCGTCAGTGGGCCGGCCTGGTCCTCGGGTTTGTGGGGCTCGTGATGGTAGTGTGGGACAAGCTCGGCCAGGGCGAGGTCGGCCCGGTGAGCCTGGCGCTGGCCTTGGGGGCGCTGCTGGCCATCACCGCGGGCACGCTCTACCAGAAGCGCCACGTGCTGGGCGGCGACCCGCGCACCGGCAATGCCGTGCAACTGATGGCTGCGCTGGCCGTGTCGGCGCCCTTGGCCTGGCTGGAAGCTGAGCCGATCGTGCTGCATCCGCACTTCATTGGCGCGATGGCCTGGTCGGTGCTGGTGCTCACCCTGGGCGGCAACTCGCTGATGTACCTGCTGATCCAGCGCGGTGCGGCCACGTCCTTCACGAGCCTGCTCTACCTCGTGCCGCCGTGCACCGCCTTGATGGCCTGGTGGCTCTTCGGCGAGACGCTCACCGTGCTGGCGCTGGCCGGCATGGCCGTCGTGGCCTGGGGGGTGTGGCTGGTCGTGCGCAGCCACGGCGGATCGGCGAGCCAGCGGGCCAGGTGATCCTGCAGCAGGCGCAGCCGCCAGGGCAGCGGGGCGCCGGGCGAGCGCGGCCGGGCCACCCAGTGCACGTCGGCGTCGAGCATGGCGTAGTCAGGCAGCACCTGCACGAGCCGGCCGTCGGCCAGGGCCTCGTGCACGTCCCACAGCGAGCGCAGCATCAGGCCGCGGCCGGCCAGCGCCCAGTCGCGCACCACCTCGCCTGAATTGCTCGACAGCGGCCCGCTCACGCGAACGGCCACCTCGATGGGGCGCCGGCGCCGGTCCAGCGCCGTCAGGCGCCAGGTGGCATAGCGGCTGTCGTGCTCACGCACCACGAGACAATGGTGCTGGGCCAGATCGGCCGGCTGCCGCGGTGTGCCGTGCCGGCGCAGGTAGTCGGGTGAGCCCACGACGATGCGCCGGTTGCCGGCCAGCCGGCGCAGCACCACGCCGGCCTCGGGCGGACGCCACAGCCACACGGCCGCATCGAAGCTGCCGGTGGCCAGGTCCGGCCATTGCTCCATCAGATGAAGCTGGACATCCACCGCGGGATACTGCGCCTGGAAATCGGCCAGCGCAGGGGCCACCCAGCGCCGTCCGAAGCCCAGGGTGCTGACCAGGCGGATGAGTCCGCGCGGTTCGCCCACACGCTCTTGCAGCTCCGATTCCAGCTCGGCCAGACCGGCCTGCAGCTCGCGCGCCCGGGCACAGAACACTTCACCTTCGTCGGTGAGGGCCAGGCGGCGGGTGGTGCGGTGGAACAGCCGCAGGCCCAGGCGCGACTCCAGCGCCGCCAGCCGCTTGGTCACGGCGGGCGGTTCCATGTCCAGCGCACGCGCCGCGGCAGCCAGGCTGCCCTGGTCGGCCACGGCCAGCACCAGTTGCAGATCCCGGCGTTCGATCATCGGGGGGGCTCCATTCCTTCCATGATGGAAGGAATATCTTGCCAGATCATTGCTTGTCGAAGACCGAGGTCAGACCCAGAATCCTCCTCATCGACCCGCCGTCCCGGTGGGCTGTCGGACTGAAGGTGGATGGCATGAGCGTTTCGAACACCCCGGGCAAGCTGCGCATCGCAGCGATCGCCGGTGACGGCATCGGCAAGGAAGTGATGCCCGAGGGCCTGCGCGTGCTCGACGCCGCCGCACGCCGGTTCGGCATCGCGCTGGAGGTGGACGAGTTCGACTTTGCGAGCTGGGACTACTACGAGCGCCACGGCAAGATGCTGCCCGACGACTGGAAGGACCGCATCGGCGGGCACGACGCGATCTTCTTCGGTGCGGTGGGCTGGCCCCAGAAGATCCCCGACCACGTCTCGCTGTGGGGCTCGCTGCTGAAGTTCCGCCGGGAGTTCGACCAGTACATCAACCTGCGCCCGGCCCGGCTGATGCCCGGCATCCGCTCTCCGCTGGTGCGCCGCGACGGCCAGCCGCGCGCTACCGGCGAGATCGACATGATGATCGTGCGCGAGAACACCGAAGGCGAATACTCCTCGGTGGGCGGGCGCATGTACGAAGGCACCGAGCGCGAGATCGTCATCCAGGAAACCGTGATGAGCCGCATCGGCGTGGACCGCGTGCTCAAGTTCGCCTTCGAGCTGGCGCAGTCGCGCCCGCGCCGCAGGCTGACCTCGGCCACCAAGTCCAACGGCATCGCCATCACGATGCCGTACTGGGACGAACGGGTCGAGGCCATGAGCAGGCTGTATCCCGGGGTGAGCGTGGACAAGTTCCACATCGACATCCTGACGGCCCATTTCGTGCAGCGGCCCGAGCATTTCGACGTGGTGGTGGCCAGCAACCTCTTTGGCGACATCCTGAGCGACCTGGGGCCCGCCTGCACCGGCACGATCGGCATTGCGCCTTCGGCCAACCTCAATCCGGAACGGCGCTTTCCCTCGCTGTTCGAGCCGGTGCACGGTTCGGCCCCGGACATTGCCGGGCGTCACATCGCCAATCCCATCGGGCAGATCTGGTCGGCCGCGATGATGCTCGATTTCCTCGGCCATCGGCCGGCGCACGATGCGATCCTGGCGGCCATCGAGCAGGTGCTCGAGCCTTCCAGCGGCGCACCGCGCACCCCTGACCTCGGGGGGACGGCCCGCACCCAGGACCTCGGCCGCGCGGTGGCACAGGCCCTCAGCGGGGGCTGACCGCACCGCGGGCGAAGGGCGCACAACCCCCTGTCAAGACGAGATTTCACGCGGATCTTTCACTCATGAAACAACGGCAAAGCGCATAGAATCCGCATCCGCCCTTGACACTGTCGAGGGCCGTGGCTGTAATGGTCGCGCAGCTTCGCCAGCCGCCCAATCCACCATCACAGCGTCATGCGCAATCGCGGCGCCGGGATCCATATCTTTTGTGTGAGACACCTTGAGAGGGGGTTTTCGTGAACAAGACTGAACTCATCGAGCACATCGCCAAGCAAGCCGACATCTCCAAGGCCGCTGCCAGCCGCGCCCTGGAGGCCATGATCGGCGGCGTGCGGACCACCCTGAAAAAGGGCGGCACCGTCTCGCTGGTGGGCTTTGGCACCTTTGCCGTGGGCAAGCGCGCCGCGCGCAGTGGCCGCAACCCGCGCACCGGTGCCACCATCAAGATCAAGGCGGCCAAGGTGCCGAAGTTCCGTCCGGGCAAAGCCCTGAAGGACGCGCTGAACTGACCGGCGCGTCGGCCCGGGTGCTTAGCTCAGCGGGTAGAGCGGCGCCCTTACAAGGCGTAGGTCGGGGGTTCGAACCCCTCAGCACCCACCACGGGCCCTGCGTTGCCACTGCGGGGCTGCGCTAAAATGCGTGGCTTGCGTGCCGTGACATCCTGATGCGCGGCCCCGGACCCACCGACAGGACTCCAAGGCGAACCGCGGTTCGCCTTTGTTGTCTTTGAAGGCGGTTCATCCTTTGGCGGCCGGCCTGCCGCCCACTCAAGAGGTCTGTCCGATGTTCGACGCCATCCGCAACAACTCGCGCATCCTGTTTCTGGTGTTGTTGCTGCTGATCATCCCGTCCTTCGTCTTCTTCGGGCTGGACGGCTACACGCAATTCCGCGAGGGTCGCCAGGTCGTGGCCCATGTGGGCAACCTGGAGATCACACAGGCCGAGCTCGATGAAGCGCATCGCCGCTCGATTGAGCGTGTGCGTCAGCAGATGCCCGGCGTGGACATCGCGATGCTCGACACCCCTGCGATGAAGCAGAGCACCCTGGACTCGCTGGTGCGCGAGCGTGTGCTGGCCCTGGCCGCCGACAAGCAGCATCTGGTCACGGGTGACGAGCGGGTGCGCCGCATCTTCCGGACCGATCCTCAGTTCGAGTTCCTGCGCCGGCCCGACGGCACGGTGAACCAGGACATCCTGAGTGCCCAGGGCATGAGTTCTGAGCAGTTCGCCGAGAGCCTGCGCCGCGACCTCTCGCTGCGCCAGGTGATGGGCCCTGTGGCCGGCAGCGCCGTGGCCGGACGCACCGTGCGTGACCAGGCCCTCGATGCCTTCTTGCAGTCGCGCGAGGTGCAGTGGAAGCTCTTTGCCGCCAAGGACTTCACCGGGCGCGTCGAGCCCACCGACGAGGAGCTGACTGCTTACTACAACGACCCGGCCCATGCCTCGCAGTTCCAGTCGCGTGAGCAGGCCTCGGTCGAATACCTTGTGCTCGACATCGAATCGGTCAAGAAAGGGCTGAACATCTCGACCGATGACCTGCGCAAGTACTACGAGCAAAACGCCTCGCGCTACGCCACGCCCGAAGAGCGTCGCGCCAGTCACATCCTCATCCAGGCCGAGGCCGGCCAGCGCGAGCAGGCCCGCGCCAAGGCCCAGCAACTGCTCGACCAGCTCAAGGCCCGGCCCGAAGCTTTCGCCGAGCTGGCGCGCCAGCATTCCCAGGACCCGGGTTCGGCCGCGCAGGGGGGCGACCTCGGCTTCTTCGGCCGCGGCGCCATGGTCAAGCCCTTCGAGGACGCCGTCTACGCGCTCAAGCCCGGCCAGATCAGCGATCTGGTCGAGACGGACTTCGGCATCCACATCATCCGCCTGACCGAGGTGCGTGGCGGAGAGCGCAAGCCGTTCGAGGCCGTGCGTGCCGAGATCGAGGACGCCGTGCGCAGCCAGCTCGCGCAGACCCGCTTCGCCGAGGTGGCCGAGCAGTTCAGCAACCTGGTCTACGAACAGCCCGACAGCCTCCAGCCTGCGGCCGACGCACTGGGGCTGCAGGTGCGCAAGGCCGAGCGTGTCGAGCGCCAGCCCGCCAGCGGCGCCGAAGGTCCGCTGGCCAATGCCCGCCTGCTCGAAGCCCTGTTCAGTGCCGACAGCATCGCGGGCAAGCGCAACACCCAGGCCATCGAAGTGGCGCCGGGCCGGCTCGTCTCGGCCCGCATCGTCGAGCACTCGCCGGCACGCACCTTGCCGCTGGAGGAGGTGCGCGACCGTGTGCGTGGGCGTGTCGTGGCCCGCAAGGCCGCCGAGCTGGCGCGCCAGGAAGGCCAGGCCAAGCTGGAGGCCTGGAAGACCGCTCCCGAGTCGGCCAGCCTGGAGGCTCCCAAGGCGGTGTCACGGTTGGAGGCTGGCGGGCTGCCGCCGCAGGCGCTGCGTGCCGCGCTGGCCGCCCCCGCCGACCCCCTGCCGGCCTGGGTGGGCGTGGATCTGGGCAGCGAGGGCTACGCGGTCGTGCGCATCAACAAGGTGCTGGGCCGCGATCCTTCGCCTGCAGGCGAGCAGCTCAAGGCGCAGTACACCGAAGCCTGGGGCGCTGCCGAAGCCCAGGCCTACTACGCTTCGCTCAAGGAACGCTTCAAGGTCAAGACCCAGACCGTCACGCGCTGAGCACCACGGCCGCCCCGGCTGGACGGGGCGGCCGTTTCATGGATATAATTTCAGGCTCTGCGGTGGCTGTAGCTCAGTTGGTAGAGTCCCAGATTGTGATTCTGGTCGTCGTGGGTTCGAGTCCCATCAGCCACCCCACACATTCAAAGGCCTTCGAGTGATCGGAGGCCTTTGTCCTTGGTGCGATGTGCTCCGTATAATGCGCATCCGATGCGGGTGTAGTTCAATGGTAGAACGCCAGCTTCCCAAGCTTGATACGAGGGTTCGATTCCCTTCACCCGCTCCACAATGATCCAGGGCCGCGTGAGCGGCCCTTTCGTTTGGCGACACCTTACTTGTGCAGATCGCCCAGGCACAGGTACTTCACCTCCAGGTAGTCGTCCATGCCGTGGTGCGAGCCCTCGCGGCCCAAGCCCGACTGCTTGACGCCGCCGAAGGGCACCTCGGCCACCGAGATCAGCCCCGTATTGATGCCCACCATGCCGTACTCCAGCGCCTCGGCCACGCGGAAGATGCGGCCGATGTCTCGGCTGTAGAAATAGCTCGCAAGCCCGAATTCCGTGGCATTGGCCAGCGCGATCACTTCGTCCTCGGATCGGAAGCGCAACACCGGGGCCACCGGGCCGAAGGTCTCCTCTCGCGAGCACAGCATCTCGGACGTCACGTCGGCCAGCACGGTGGGGGCGAAGAAGCGTTCGCCCACGCGCCGGCCGCCGGTCAGCACGCGGGCGCCCTTGGCGGTGGCGTCGGCCACGTGGGCTTCCACCTTGGCCAGGGCGGGCTCGTCGATCAGCGGGCCCAGTTGCACGCCGGCCTCGAAGCCGTTGCCCACCTTGAGGCTGCGCACCTTCTCGGCCAGCTTCGCGGTGAAGGCCTCGTAGATTCCGTCCTGCACGTACAGCCGGTTGGCACACACGCAGGTCTGGCCCGCGTTGCGGTACTTGCTGGCCATCGCGCCTTCCACGGCGCTGTCCACATCCGCATCGTCGAAGACGATGAAGGGTGCGTTGCCGCCCAGCTCCAATGACAGCTTCTTGATGGTGGGTGCACATTGCTGCATCAGGATGCGTCCGACCTCGGTGGAGCCGGTGAAGGAGAGGTGGCGCACCACGTCGCTGCCGCACAGCACCTTGCCGATCTCGATGGAGCGGGCGCTGTCGCCGGTGACGACGTTCAGCACCCCCGGCGGCATGCCCGCGCGCTGGGCCAGTTCGGCAGCGGCCAGGGCCGACAGCGGCGTCTGCTCGGCCGGCTTGATCACCACCGGGCACCCCGCGGCTAGGGCCGGGGCCACCTTGCGGGTGATCATCGCGATGGGGAAGTTCCAGGGCGTGATGGCTGCACACACGCCGATGGGCTGCTTGATCACCAGGTAGCGCTTGGTGGGATCGGTGGTGGGGATGGTCTCGCCGTACACGCGCCGGGCCTCCTCGGCGAACCATTCCACGAAGCTTGCGGCATAGAGCACCTCGCCACGGGCCTCGGCCAGGGGCTTGCCCTGCTCGGCGGTCATCAGGCGGGCCAGGTCGTCGGCGTGTTCGTTCAGAAGCTGGAACCACTTCATCAGCACGGCCGCGCGCTGCTTGGCCGTCTGGGCCCGCCAGGCCGGCCAGGCGGCATGGGCGGCGGCGATGGCCGCCTCGGTCTCGGAGGCCCCCAGGTTGGCCACCTCGGCCAGACGCCGGCCGGTGGCGGGGTCGCTGACCGCAAAGCGCCCGCTGCCGGCCACCCACTGGCCGTCGATCAGGGCCTCGGTCTTGAACAGGGCAGGGTCCTTCAGGGCGGCCAGGGGGGAGGTGGTGGGATCCATGGGCGAATGTCCTCGGACGAATGGGTGTTGCGGCCATCATAGGCCGGTGCTGCGGGCCCTGCTGACACCTGGGCGACCACCGCTGGCTGGTGGGGCGTCTCGGCACAAGGGCACAGCGGGCTTTCTATAATCGAAAACTTCGCCAAATCAAGCATTTACGGGCTGCGCCGCCGCCCATGCGCTTGGCGAGCCGTCTTGCCTTGCCCAGAAAGCCCCGGATGAAAGCCGCCGAGATCCGCCAGACCTTCCTGAAGTTTTTCGAGTCCAAGGGACACACCATCGTGGCTTCCAGTCCCGTGGTGCCCGGTGACGACCCGACGCTGCTCTTCACCAACGCCGGGATGAACCAGTTCAAGGACGTGTTCCTCGGCTTCGACAAGCGGCCCTACACGCGGGCGGCCACGGCGCAGAAATGCATCCGCGCCGGCGGCAAGCACAACGACCTCGAGAACGTGGGCTACACCGCGCGCCACCACACCTTCTTCGAGATGCTGGGTAACTTCAGCTTCGGCGACTACTTCAAGCGCGATGCGATCAAGTACGCCTGGGAGCTGCTGACCGAGCACTTCAAGCTGCCGGCCTCGAAGCTGTGGGTCACGGTGTATGCCGAAGACGACGAGGCCTACGACATCTGGCACAAGGAAGTGGGCGTGCCGGCCGAGCGCATCGTGCGCATCGGCGACAACAAGGGCGCGCGCTACGCCTCCGATAACTTCTGGATGATGGGCGACACGGGCCCCTGCGGCCCGTGCACCGAAATTTTCTACGACCACGGCGAAGGCATCCCCGGCGGCCCGCCGGGCAGCCCCGACGAGGACGGCGACCGCTACATCGAGATCTGGAACAACGTCTTCATGCAGTTCAACCGCACCGAGGACGGCCAGATGCACCCGCTGCCCAAGCCCAGCGTGGACACCGGCATGGGGCTGGAGCGCATCGCCGCGGTGCTGCAGGGCGTGCACTCGAACTACGAGATCGACCTCTTCGTGGCGCTGCTGGCGGCGGCCAAGCAGGCCGTGGACGCCGCCGGCGCCGGGGACTGCGACAAGGAGTCTGCGTCGCTCAAGGTGATCGCCGACCACATCCGCGCCTGCGCGTTCACGGTGGCCGACGAAGTGATCCCCGGCAACGAAGGCCGCGGCTACGTGCTGCGCCGCATCGCCCGCCGTGCCATCCGGCATGGCTACAAGCTCGGTGCGCGTGCGCCGTTCTTCCATCGCATCGTGCGCGAGCTGGTGAACCAGATGGGCGAGGCTTACCCCGAGCTGCGCCAGCACGAGGCGCGCATCACCGAGGTGCTCAAGCAGGAGGAGGAGCGCTTCTTCCAGACGATTGCGCATGGCATGGAGATCCTCGAAGGCGCGCTGGCCGGCGGCGTAAAGCAGATCGATGGCGAACTCGCTTTCAAGTTGCACGACACCTACGGCTTCCCGCTGGACCTCACCGCCGACGTATGCCGCGAGCGGGGCGTGACGGTGGATGTGGCCGGCTTCGAGGCGGCCATGGCACGCCAGCGCGAGCAGGCCCGTGCGGCGGGCAAGTTCAAGATGGCCGCCGGACTGGACTACCGCGGTGCGCCGACCACCTTCCACGGCTACGAGCGCCTGGTGCACGAGGGAGCCCGGGTCACGGCCGTCTATGTCGACGGCACTTCGGTGGCCAGCGCCCGCGCCGGCGACGACGCGGTGATCGTGCTGGACCACACGCCGTTCTATGCCGAATCCGGCGGCCAGGTGGGCGACACCGGCGAGCTGCGCAACAAGACCTCGCGCTTCCTCGTCGAAGACACCCAGAAGATCCAGGCTGATGTCTTCGGTCACCACGGCCGGGTGGTGGAAGGCGAGATCCGGGTGGGGGACCTGATCGATGCCCGGGTGGACGGCGAGCGCCGCGCCCGCACGATGCGTAACCACAGCGCGACCCACCTGATGCACAAGGCCTTGCGCGAGGTGCTGGGCGAGCATGTGCAGCAAAAGGGCTCGCTGGTCAATGCCGAACGCACGCGCTTCGATTTCGCCCACCATGCGCCGCTGACGCCCGAGCAGATCCGGCGCATCGAGGCCTTGGTCAACGCCGAGATTCTGGCCAATGCCGATACGCGGGCGCGCGTCATGCCCATCGAGGAGGCCCAGAAACTCGGGGCGGTGATGCTTTTCGGCGAGAAGTACGGCGACCAGGTGCGCGTGCTGGACATCGGGACGAGTCGCGAGCTGTGCGGGGGCACCCATGTGGCCCGCACCGGCGACATCGGCCTGTTCAAGATCGTGGCCGAAGGGGGCGTGGCCGCCGGCGTGCGACGCATCGAGGCGGTGACCGGCGAGAATGCACTGGCTTACCTGCAGGGGCTGGAGTCCACCGTGACCCAACTGGCCGGCACGCTCAAGGCCACGCCGACCGAGGTGCCCCAGCGCGTGGCCCAGGTGCTCGAGCAGGTGCGTTCGCTCGAGAAGGAACTGGCCTCGCTCAAGGGCAAGCTGGCTTCGGCCCAGGGCGATGAACTGCTGTCACGGGCGGTCGACGTCAAGGGCATTCGCGTGCTGGCCGCCACCCTGGACGGTGCCGATGCCCGGACCCTGCGCGAGACCATGGACAAGCTCAAGGACAAGCTCAAGACGGCGGCCATCGTGCTGGCAGCCGTCGACGGCGGCAAGGTCCAGCTTGCTGCCGGCGTGACGAGCGACAACACAGCCAAACTCAAGGCCGGCGAGCTGGTGAACTTCGTGGCCCAGCAGGTGGGCGGCAAGGGCGGCGGCAAGCCTGACCTGGCGATGGCCGGCGGCACGGACGCCAGCCGGCTGCCCCAGGCCCTGGCCTCGGTGCAGGCCTGGGTGGCCGAGCGGGTCTGAGGACGGCAGGGCCGTGACGGTTTGCCGGCGCCGTGCAGCCCTGGCCGCGGTGCTGTCCGTGGCCGGCGTCTGCAGCGTCGGGGCCCAGGTGTCCACCCCGTCGCGGGAGGCTGCCCCGGCCGAGGTGGTGCGCTGGTTCGTCGAGGGTTGCGTGGCCCACGAGGGCGAGCCGGTGCCGGTGATGGACTGGGCGCTCACCCGGGGCTTCGACCCGCTGGATCCGATCTTTCCCGAAGTGGGGGCCTTGCTGGCCGGCCGCGCGGGCGCCGTGCTGCGCAGCCCCGACGGGGCCGTGATGCTCGCCACTACCACCGATGGGTCCTGCACCGTGTGGGCCGAGCGCAGCATCGGGCCGGCGGTCTTTCTGGCCCTGCAGCAGGCCATCGGCCAACTCAGCAGCGGCGGGGCCCGTGTGCAGGTGCAGTTCGAGCGCCACATCGAGCGCGCCGGGGCCTGGCGCCGCCAGTGGCAGGCCCGCTACCGCCGCGTGGGCGGCTCGATGGACCTGGGCCTGGGCTCGGTCACGACGCTGACCGATACCCCTGCCGCCCAGGTGCTTCAGCTCTCGCGGGTGCCGCCCGCCGGGCCGGCGTCCGACCCCGACGGGCTGCCAAGACGCTGAGCTTGGCTCAGGCGTAGGTCAGCTCCCGCGCCTTGCCCCAGAACACCCGGTAGGCGAAGACGGTGTAGCCGACGATGGCCGGCACGGTCAACGCCGTGCCGAACAGGATCACCTTCAGCGACGCGGGCGCGCTGGCAGCTTCCCAGATCGTGAGCCGGTCCATCACCACATAGGGGTAGAGGCTGTAGGCCAGGCCGAAGAAGCCCAGCACGAACACCGCCACCACCAGCGTGAAGGGCACCCAGCACAGGCGGCCCAGGACCCGCGGGGAGTTCAGCAGCACGCGCAGCGTGATGAGCGCGGCGGCGGTCACCAGCGGGATGGGCAGCAGCGCGATGAACCCGGGCATCGTGAACCAGCGGCCGCGCACCGTCTCGCTCACCCAGGGGGTGGCCAGCGAGATCAGCGCCATGCCCAGCACCACCGGCAGCCAGGCCAGCCGGGCCCAACCGGCCGCACGGGCCTGCAGCTCGCCTTCGGTCTTCATGATCAACCAGGTGGCGCCCAGCAGCACATAGGCCGTGGCCAGCGCGACCGCGATGGCCGCGGCAAAGGCGGTGAACTGCCAACCTTCGGCAAAGCCGGTGATGTAGCGCCCCAGCATCCAGCCCTGGGCCAGCGAGGCCATCATCGAGCCGGCGAAGAAGGCGCGGTTCCACAACGGCTTGTGTTCGTCCTGGGCCTTCACGCGGAAGTCGAAGGCCACGCCGCGCAGGATCAGGCCGATCAGCATCACCGCCACGGGCAGGTACAGGGCCGTGAGCACGATGCCATGGGCCTTGGGGAAGGCGATGAGCAGGATGCCCACGCCCAGCACGAGCCAGGTCTCGTTGGCGTCCCAGAAGGGGCCGATGGACGAGACCATCACGTCTTTCTGCTCGGGGGTGGCGCGGTGCATCAGCATGCCCACGCCCAGGTCGAAGCCGTCGAGCACGACATAGGCGAGCATGGCCAGGCCCATCACGGCCATGAAGATCAGAGGCAGGGTGTCGTCGAAGCTCATGAGTGGGCCTTTGCAGCCTGGGTTGGGCGGGTGCTGGCATAGCGCACCGGGGCGTCGATGGGCTTGCCGGCCATGTGAGCCAGCACGCCCACGTAGGCGACGATGAGCGCCAGGTAGACGGTCACGTAGGCGGCCAGGGTCAGTGCGATCATCGGCGCGGGCGTGCTCGACACCACCTCGGAGGTACGCAGCAGGCCCTGCACGATGTAGGGCTGGCGGCCGATCTCGGTGACGTACCAACCGGCCACCGTGGCCACCCAGCCGGAGAAGCTCATCGCGGTCAGGCCCCACAGCAGGCCGCGCGGCAGCCGTTGCGGCACCCAGCCGCGCCGGCGCAGCATCCACCAGCCCAGCCAGCTCATCAAGAGCATCAACATGCCCGTGCCCACCATGATGCGAAAGCCGAAGAAGACCGGCGCCACCGGCGGATGCGAGCCGATGAATTCGTTCAGGCCACGGATCTCGCCGTCGAGCTCGTGCGTGAGGATGAGGCTCGCGCCTTTGGGGATGCCCAGCTCGAAGCGGTTGCTGCGCGTGGCCTCGTCGGGCCAGGCGAACAGCAACAGCGGCGCGCCGCGCTCGGTCTCCCACACGCCTTCCATCGCCGCGATCTTCTGCGGCTGGTGCTGCAACGTGTTCAGGCCGTGCAGATCCCCCACGAAGATTTGCAGCGGGATGAGCACCGCGCCCAGCGTGAGCCCGGTGCGCATCACCTTGGGCGTGGAGGCGTTGGCCTTGCCCTTGAGCACCTGCCAGGCGCTCAGGCCGGCCAGCAGGAAGGCCACTGTCAGCCCCGAGGCCAGCAGCATGTGGCTCAGCCGGTAGGGGAAGGAGGGGTTGAAGACCACCTCGGCCCAGCTCCTCACGTGGAACTCGCCATCGATGATCTCGTAGCCGGCAGGTGTCTGCATCCAGGAGTTGAGGCTGAGGATCCAGAAGGCGCTCATCGTCGTGCCCAGGGCCACGAGGAAGGTGGCCAGCAGGTGCACCCGTTCGCTCACCTTGCCGTGGCCGAAGAGCATCACGCCCAGGAAGGTGGCTTCGAGGAAGAAGGCGGTGAGCACCTCATAGCCCAGCAGCGGGCCGGCGATGTTGCCCACCCGCTCCATGAAGCCCGGCCAGTTGGTGCCGAACTGGAAGCTCATCGTGATGCCCGAGACCACCCCGAGCGCAAAGCTCAGCGCGAAGACCTTGGTCCAGAAACGGTAAGCGCCGAGCCAGGCCGCATCCTGCGTGCGCAGCCAGCGCCAGCGGAAGAAAAGCAGGACCCAGCACAGCGCGATCGTGATCGTGGGAAAGAGGATGTGGAAGGTGATGTTGGCCGCGAACTGCAGCCGGGCGAGGAGGAGGGCATCCATGGCGTGGGGCGCGGTGGGCTTGGGGGGATCAGCGGGGCAGGGCGCCTTGCGGGCGCAGCTTGCCGGTGTACTCGAGCAGCTTGCCCACACGCGAGCCCATCTTCATCAACTGGGCCAGCGTCTGGGCATCCATGCGCTGCACGTCGTCGAACCAGGTGGTCAGCAGCTCGATCAGGTCGTGCATGCCCTTCATGCGCTCCTGGGCGAAGCGGTCCTCTTCATGCGTGGGTTCCTCCAGCAAGGCATTGCGCAGCATCGACAGCGTGGGCTCGATCTCGCGGCGGCGGCGTTCTTCGGCCAGGGTGCGGAAGATCTCCCAGGCGTCGGAGGGCGCCTCGAAGTACTCGCGGCGGTCGCCGCTGAGGTGCCTGAGCTTCACCAACCGCCAAGCCTGCAGTTCCTTCAGGCCCATGCTGACGTTGGAGCGCGAGAACTCCAGCCGCTCGGCGATCTCGTCGGCATGGAGCGGGCGGGGCGAGACGAAGATCAGCGCATAGATCTGCCCCACGGTGCGGTTGATGCCCCAGCGGCTGCCCATCTCCCCGAAGTGGGCGACGAAGCTGCGCACCAGGGGGGTCATGCTGTTCATGGGGGCGACTCGGGGGAGGCTTGAGATGGCTCAAGTATCGTCTGAAATTTCAGAAATTTCTGAAAATTTATAAAGACCTGGGATCGGGATCGGGTATGGGCCGGGGCTGCGGATAATCCGCGCTCGTTCCTGCCGTCTTCAACGCCTGTCGTGACCGCTGCGTCCCATCCTGCCTTGCCGACCCGTCGCGCCTGCCTGAGGCTGGCTGCCCTGCTGGGCCTGCTGCCTTCGGCCCCGTGGGCGCTGCCCCGGGCCGTGGTGCGGCCCTGGCCGGCCGACCGGTCGGTGCCACCGCTGGCCTTGCCGGCCTTGGAAGGAGGCGTGCGTCGCTTGGCCGACTGGCGGGGCCGGGTCGTGGTGCTGAACTTCTGGGCCAGTTGGTGCGAGCCTTGTGTGTCGGAAATGCCGGCCTTGCTGCGCCTGGCCGAGAGCCGGGCCGACCAGGGATTGGCGGTGCTGGCCGTGAACCACCAGGAGGGCGAGGCCAAGGTGCGGTCCTTCCTGGACCTGGTTTTCGGCGAGATTCCGCAGGCCCTGCCGGTGTTGATGGACCGCGATGGTGCGGCCGCCAAAGCCTGGACGCCGCGCGTGCTGCCCACCACCGTGATCGTCGACCGTTGGGGCAGGCCGCGCTGGAGCGTGATCGGCGAGTTCGACTGGACGGGAGCCCAGGCCCGTGAACTGATCGAACCCCTGCTGCGCCAGGGCCGATAATCTGCCTCGGCCAGGCTCGTAGCGTTTTTTGTTTCTAGGAAGAGACCATGGTTCAAGGCTTCGTGAATCGTCGCCGCGTGCTGCAGGGATTGGGCGCGGCTGTGCTTGGACTCGGCGCGTTGGCAACGGCCCGGGCGCAGCGCCGCTTCGAGCCGGCCCCGGGAGGCTGGCGCCGCTTCGAGGTCACCACCCGCGTCGAGTTGCAGCAGCCCGTGGGTGCGGCCCGCGTGTGGCTGCCGCTGCCGTCCGTGCACACCGATTACCAGCAGTCGCTCGGCCACCAATGGCGCGGCAATGCGTCCAGTGCCGGCATCGTCGCCGATGACCGCTACGGCGCGCGCATGCTGATGGCCCGCTTCGAGGCGTCGGTGCCGGCCCCGGTGGTCGAGGTGAGCAGCGTGGTCCTCACCCGCGACCGGGCCGTCGATTGGCAACGCCCGTCGCCGGTGTCCGAAGATCCCGCCACGTTGCGCTTCTGGCTGCAACCCACCGACCTGATGCCCACCGACGGCATCGTGCGCGACACCGCGCGCCGCATCGTGGGCAGCGCCCGCCGTGATGCGGACAAGGTGCGTCGCATCTACGACTGGGTGGTTCATTCCACCTACCGGGAGCCGCTGGTGCGCGGCTGTGGCGTGGGCGACATCCGGGCCATGCTCGAGACCGGCAACTTCGGCGGCAAGTGTGGAGACATCAACGCGCTCTTCGTGGGGCTGTGCCGTGCCGTGGGGGTGCCCGCCCGTGACGTCTACGGCATCCGGCTGGCGCCCTCGGCGTTCGGCTACCGCGAGCTCGGCGCGAACCCCGTCAACCTGAAATCGGCCCAGCACTGCCGTGCCGAGGTCTTCCTGCGCGAGCATGGCTGGGTGGCGATGGATCCGGCCGACGTGGGCAAGGTCATGCGGCAGGAGTCCGCGCAGTGGATCCGCGATCCGCGCGACCCGCTCGTCGCTCCCGTCTACGCGGGGCTGTTCGGCGGCTGGGAGGGCAACTGGATGGCCTACAACACCGCGCACGACGTGGCCCTGCCCGGCTCAGACGGTCCGCGCCTGGGCTTTTTGATGTACCCGCAGGCCGAGCATGCCCAGGGCCGTTACGATCCGCTCGATCCCGACCGCTTCAAGTACACCATCTCCGCCCGTGAAATCTGACCCTCCCCTGGCCCTGCAGGGCCGCAGGCTCGTGCTGGCCCTGTCCGGCGGCGTGGCCTGCTACAAGAGCGCCGAACTCGTGCGCCTGCTCGTCAAGGCTGGCGCCTCGGTGCGGGTGGTGATGAGCGAGAGCGCCGAGCGTTTCATCACGGCGGTGACGATGCAAGCGCTGTCGGGCCAGCCGGTGGTCACGAGCCCCTGGGACGCGCGAGAGCCCAACAACATGGCGCACATCAACCTCACCCGAGGGGCCGATGCCATCGTGATCGCGCCGGCCAGTGCCGACTGCATCGCGGCGCTGGCGCAAGGCCGTGCCGACGACTTCATCAGCCTGATGTGTCTGGCCCGGCCCTGGGGCGTGGGCGAGCAGCCCTGCCCGCTGCTGCTGGCGCCGGCGATGAACCGTGAGATGTGGTCGCACCCGGCCACCCGGCGCAACGTGGCCCAGGTGGTGGCCGACGGCGCCGTGCTGCTGGGCCCGGCCCACGGGGATCAGGCCTGCGGCGAGTTTGGCGACGGCCGCATGCTGGAGGCGCAGGAGCTCTTCGAGGAGATCGTCGCCTTCTTCGAGCCCAAGCGGCTGCAGGGCCGACGGGTGCTGATCACCGCAGGGCCGACCTTCGAGGCCATCGACCCGGTGCGGGGCATCACCAATCTGTCCAGCGGCAAGATGGGCTTTGCGCTGGCGCGCGCGGCCCGTGAGGCGGGAGCCGAGGTCACGCTGGTGGCCGGCCCGGTGGCCTTGGACACGCCGCGCGGCGTGCGCCGCATCGACGTGCGCAGCGCCGTGCAGATGTTCGATGCGGTGATGTCGGTGGTGTCGTCGCAGGATGTGTTCATCGCCACGGCCGCGGTGGCCGACTGGCGGCCCGCCCAGGCGGCCGAGCACAAGCTCAAGAAGGACGGCTCGGGCCAGTGCCCGGCGCTGAACTTCGTCGAGAACCCCGACATCCTGGCCAGCGTGGCGCGCCTGCCCGAGCCCCCCTACTGCGTGGGCTTTGCGGCCGAGAGCGAAAAACTGGCCGAGCACGCCCGCAGCAAACGCGAGCGCAAGGCGGTGCCGCTGCTCGTGGCCAATCTCGGCCCGACCGCCTTCGGCCGCGACGACAACGCCTTGCTGCTGGTAGACGAGCAAGGCGAGCGCGCCTTGCCCGAGGACGGCGGCCGCGCCGACAAGCTCCTGCTGGCGCGCCTGCTGGTGCGCGAGATCGCCCAACGCCTGCCCCCGACCCGCCGATGACGACGATCGCCCTGAAAGTGCTCGACCCCCGCATGGCCGAGCACCTGCCCACGTATGCCACGCCCGGCAGTGCCGGCCTGGACCTGCGCGCCTGTCTGGACGCACCGCTGGTGCTCGAGCCGGGCCAGACCCGGCTCATTCCCACCGGGCTGGCCATCCACATCGGTGATGCCGGCCTGGCCGCGCTGATCCTGCCGCGCTCCGGCCTGGGTCACAAACACGGCATCGTGCTGGGCAACCTGGTCGGGCTGATCGATTCGGACTACCAGGGCCAGCTGATGGTGAGCTGCTGGAATCGCGGTCACGAGACCTTCACGGTGCAGCCAATGGAGCGCATCGCGCAACTGGTCATCGTGCCGGTGGTGCAGGCCCGCTTCGAGCGCGTCGAGGACTTCGAGGCCTCGCACCGCGGCGAGGGCGGCTTCGGCTCGACCGGCCAGCGTTGACGGCCCGCTTCGAGCGCGTCCAACGGCCCGATGGGGGGTCAATGGAGCTGTGAACCGCTGGGCGCCGTGGCCATCACGCTGAGCACCGGCTGGCCCACGCTGCCGTTCTCGATCTCCTCCTCGGTGGCCTCGCGCACGTCGCGCACCTTCAGCGCCAGGCGCAGCGCGATACCGGCCAAGGGATGGTTGCCGTCCAGCACCACATGGCTGTCATAGACCTCGGTGACCGTGTAGATGCGGTCGGCGGGCATGTCACGGGTGGTGATGCCTTCGGGCAGGCCGTCGAACTGCATGCCCGGTTCGATGTGCTCGGAGAAGATCTTGCGATCCTCGAAGAAGACCAGCGAGGGGTCGTAGTCACCGAAGGCGTGCTCGGGTTCCAGGTGGAGCCGGGCCTCGAAGCCCGTTTCCTGCCCCTCGAGCACCTCCTCGACCTTGGCCAGCAGATCGTCGCCGCCATAAAAGAATTCGACGGGCTCGGCCAGCTCGTCGATGAGGTGACCCAGGGTGTCTTCGAGTCGCCAGGTGAGGCTGACGACACAGGGAGAGGTGATGCGCATACTCAATGATCGCACAATGGCGGCCATGCAGATCTCACGCCCCCTCACCCTGCTCGGTGGCCTCAGCCCCGAGACCTTCATGCGCCGTCATTGGCACAAACGCCCCTTGCTCGTGCGCCAAGCCTGGCGCTGCCTGCCCGAGCTGCCCACGCGCGACCAGCTCTTTGCGCTGGCCTCGCGCGAGGACGTCGAGTCCCGCCTGATCCGCCGGACCGAGCGCGGCTGGCAGCTTCGCCATGGGGCGCTGCCGCGCCGGGCCCTGCCGCCGCTGTCGCGTCCCGGCTGGACGCTGCTGGTGCAAGGCGTGGATCTGCATCACGAGGGCGCGCACCGGCTGCTGCAGGCCTTCCGCTTCGTGCCCGATGCGCGCCTGGACGATCTGATGATTTCCTATGCCAGCGACGGCGGCGGTGTGGGCCCGCATTTCGACTCCTACGATGTCTTCCTGCTGCAGGTGCACGGGCGCAGGCGTTGGCGCATCGGCCGTCTCGACGACGACCGCTTGCTCCAGGGCGTGCCGCTGAAGATCCTGGCCCACTTCCGCGCCGAGGAGGAGCATGTGCTGGAGCCGGGCGACATGCTCTACCTGCCGCCGCGCTGGGCGCACGACGGCGTGGCCGAGGGCGAGTGCATGACGGCCTCGATCGGCTTTCGCGCTCCGCGCCGCGAGGAGCTGCTGCGCGAGGTGCTCGTGCGCGAACTCGAGGCCCGCGAGACCGATGAAGACAGCCCGCTCTATCGCGACCCGCGACAGCCAGCCACCGCCACGCCGGCCCGGATGCCGCAGGCCCTGCAGGACTTCGCGCTGCAGGCCGTACAGTCGCTGTTGCAGGACCGCCGGGCCCTGCAGTGCGCGCTGGGCGAGTACCTGAGCGAACCCAAGCGCGGCGTGTGGTTCGAGCCGGGGCGAGCCTGCGACCTCTCGCACGGCCTGCGGCTGGACCGGCGTACGCGAATGATGTATGACACGCACCATGTCTTCATCAATGGTGAGGCCTTCCGTGCCGCCGGACCGGACGCCCGGCTGATGCGTCGGCTGGCCGACCGCCGCGAACTGGACGCCGCCGCCTGGCGCTCGGCCAGCGACGCCGCGCGGGAGCTGCTCTTGCAGTGGGCCGAGGACGGTTGGCTGCACCCGCTTGCTCCGGCCTCCACCTGACCCGAGGAGCCAGACCCCATGGACGCCATCGACAACGGTACGCCCCCACCGCCCATCACGAGCCGCGCCGACTTCCACCGGGCGATCGTGCAGGCCTTCGAGCGGGCGGCCGAGGTGGGCTGCCGCGAAATCTGGTTGTGCGATGTGGACTATGCGGACTGGCCGCTGGGCGAGCCGGCGGTCGTGCAGGCCCTCACGCGCTGGGCCTATGCCCACCGGCGACTGACCTTGCTGGCCTGTCGCTTCGACGAGGTGCCGCGACGCCATGCACGCTGGGTGGCCTGGCGGCGCGACTGGGGGCATGTGGTGGAGTGCCTGGCGCTGCACGACGTCGAGCCCTCGCAGATGCCGTGCTTCTGGTTCGCGCCGGGCCTGCAGGCGGTGCGTCTGGTCGATCCCCGGCGCTACCGCGGTTTCGTGGACACGGCCACGGCCGATCTGCTCCTGATGCACGACCGGGTGCGCGAATGGGCCCAGCGGGCAGTGCCCGACTTCCCGGTCACCACCCTGGGATTGTGATTAAGTGCAAACCCTATATAATCCGCGCCGGTTTGCTCTATCACCCCGGCGGGCTTCGGGAAATGGCCTCGTGCAATTTACAGATTGAAACCCGCCGGCCGCAACCGATCCAGATCATTCTCCATCCGGTTTGAACAGTTCGAGGAAAACGCAATGAACAAGTCGCTCGTGTTGGCTTCCATCGTCGCCGCCCTGGCCCTGGCCGCCTGCGGCAAGAAGGAAGAGCCGGCCCCGGCCGCCGAAGCCCCTGCCGCCGCTCCGGCCCCCGCTCCGGCCCCGGCGCCCGCCGAAGCCGCTTCCCCGGTGGCTGGCGCCGCCTCCGAGGCCGCTGCGCCTGCCGCCGACGCTGCTTCGCCGGCGGCTTCGCAGTAAGCGTCTCCCGGCTTCGACCCAGCAAAAAGGCCGCCTTCGGGCGGCCTTTTTGCTGGGCTCGTGAAAAGCGTCGGCAGGTTGAATGTCTGGACCCTTGAATAGATGGGTCACAAATGTTTCAAGGGTTTTTCAGCCGACACTTACCGGAGGTCTTCGGCGAGCAGATTCACGATGCGGCGGGCCGCCTCGCCCTTGTCGGGTTCGCCGCGCTCGTTTTGCACGAGCACGAGGCTGCGCTCGCCTTCGGACTGCAGGGCGATGCGGTAGCGCTGGGGTGGGGGAGCCTCGTTGCTGCCGCGCCCGAAGACCCGTCCCAGCAGGCCCGGTTCGGGCTGGGGCGGACGGGGTGGCACGTAGCGCACGAAATACAGGCCGCGGGCGCGGTCGCGGTCCTCGACCGTGAAGCCGCTGCGGTCCAGCGACAGGCCCACACGGCGCCAAGCCCGGTCGAAACCGTCGTCGATCTGCACGCCCACGGTGCCGGCCTGCTCGACCACGCGGGCGCGTGCCGGCAGGTCACGGGCCTGCCCGGCGATCACCTGGGCCTGCTCGCGTGACTTGCCCAGGTGGGTGAGCAGCCGGGTGAGCATCACAGCTTCCATCTCGGGGTCGGAGGGCCGAGGCTGCCAGCGTGTGGTTTCCTGCCGCTGGTCGACGTAGACCTCTTCCATGCCGCGATGGCTGATGTAGATCTCGCTGCCTTGCGGGGTGCGTTCGACGCGGGTGCGGTAGCGGTCCACCTCGCCCGTGGAGTACAGGGAGTCGAGCACCCGGCCGAGCGTGCGGCGAATGATGTCCTGGGGCAGCTTGGCGCGGTTTTCGGCCCATTCGGTTTCCATCACCCCGGCCTCGGGCGAGTCCAGCGTGAGCGTCAGGCCCAGCTCCTGCCAGAAGCTGCGCAGCTTGGGCCACACCTGCTCGGGGGGCAGGTCCACCACCAGCCAGCGTTGGTTGCCGGCGCGCTCGATGCGGGCCTGGCCGAGCTGGGCAGGGGCCACCGTCGCAGCCGTGCTGGCCGACGGGCGGGCGCCCTGGTAGCTGGCCGCGCTGACGCTGCCGCCCGCAGGGGCATAGCGGGAGTCCCGCGAAAGCTGGGTCAGGTCAGGGGGCACGTCCAGCGTGCTTTCACGCAGGGTGCTGCCGCTGCGGTAGTCGACCTTGTCACCCGACAGGACATTGGACACCGACGAGCAGCCCGCCAGGGCCAAGGCGCAGGCGGCCACGATCGGCCGGGTCAGGGGCAGTTTCTGCAAAGACGTTCTCCGTTACCTCGTAGCGACCGGTCGCCGCACGGGCGGCCGGAAGGGAAAGGCCGGCGCAGGCGGCCGGCTCAGATCAGACCTGCTTCGCGCAGGGCTTGTTCCACGGCGCCGCGCTGGGCTTCACCCAGAGGGGTGAGCGGCAGGCGCAACGCCCCGCCGATGAGGCCCATGCGCTGCAGGGCCCACTTCACCGGAATGGGATTGGGCTCGACGAAGAGCAGCTTGTGCAGCGACAGCAGCCGCAGGTGGATCTCGGCGGCCCGGCGCGCATCGCCAGCGATGGCCGCCATGCACAGTTCGTGCATGGCCCGGGGGGCGACGTTGGCGGTGACGCTGACGTTGCCATGGCCTCCGAGCAGCATCAGGGCCACGGCCGTCGGGTCGTCGCCCGAGTAGATCGAAAAGCCCCGGGGCGCCTGCTTGATCAGCCAGGCGGCGCGGTCGATGTGGCCCGTGGCTTCCTTGATGCCGATGATGCCGGGCACCTGGGCCAGGCGCAGCACGGTTTCATGCTGCATGTCGGCCACCGTGCGGCCGGGCACGTTGTACAGCACCATCGGGATGTCCACCGCCTCGGCGATCGTCCTGAAGTGGCGGTAGATGCCTTCCTGGGTGGGCTTGTTGTAGTAAGGCACCACCTGCAGTGTGCAGTCGGCCCCGGCCTGCTGGGCGAACTTCGACAGCTCGATGGCCTCGCGCGTGGAGTTGGCACCTGCGCCGGCCATGATGGGCACGCGGCCCTTGGCGTGCTCGACGGCCACGCGGATGATCTCGGCCTGCTCGTCGACGGTGACGGTGGGGGATTCACCCGTCGTGCCGACCACGCCGATGCAGTCGGTGCCTTCGGCGATGTGCCAGTCGATGAGCTTGCGCAGGCCGTCGTAGTCGACGCTGCCGTCGTCGTGCATGGGCGTGACCAGGGCCACGATGCTGCCGGTGATGGGTTTCATGCGGGACATCCTCTGAATCTCTCGATTCTACCCACGCGGTCGCAGCCGGCTGCAGGGTCAGGCCAGGCGGTGCCGTGCCGGTTGGGGCCCGGTCTCGCGCACGGCCGCCAGGCGCTGCACGAAGCGCTCGGGGGCCTCGAGCCAGCCGTCCTCGTAGGCCACCACCCGCAAGGCGGGGCGGGCGGCGTCCAGCAGTTCTCCCGGGCGCAGCAAAAAGGCCGGGTTGCGCGGCCGGCCCACCGTCTCGTGGCCCAGCGCGAAGGTCTCGTAGATCAGCACGCCGCCGGGGGCTATGGTCTCGATCAGGGTGGGCAGCAAAGGACGCCAGAGGTAGTTCGTGACCACCACGGCCTCGAAGCGCCGGCCTTCGAAGGGCCAGGGGCCGTTCTCGATGTCGGCCACGACGATCTCGCCGAGCGACCGCAGCGGCTCGACGGCCTGCGCGTCGCGGTCAACGCCGGTGACCCGGTGGCCCTGGGCGGCGAGCCAGCGCAGGTGACGCCCTGCGCCACAGGCCACGTCGAGCACCGCGCCACCGGCCGGGATCAGACAGGCCCAGCGCTGCACCCAGGCTGTCGGGGCCTCGTGTCCGTGTGTCATCGGCTCGCTCATCGTGGCCTCGCCTGACGGCTCAGCGCCGCCAGGGCCATGCGGTCGACGAGGGCCGGGGCCAGCAGCTTCAACCAACGCCCGAGCCGGCCTGGGGCTGTCATCACCACCTCGCGGCGGCGCTGTTCGATCACCTGCATGGGAAGCTTAGAAACAATTCCAGAGCTGGTTGGCCAGCTCGACGACCATGGCCGGCTGGGCATACCAGGCAAAGACCGCCAGCAGCACGAGCACGCCGACCGTCCAGGCCAGGGCCTGGAACAGGCGCAAAGGGCGCTTCGGGTTCATGGCGCGATCATGCCGCAGCCGGGGCGGCCCGTTGGATGGCGGTTTCCCGCACCGGCAGGTTGACCAGGGCCGCAAACACGCCCAGGGCCACGGCAATCCACCAGACGACGTCGTAGCTGCCGGTGCTGTCGTAGAGCAGGCCCCCCAGCCACACGCCGAGGAAGGAGCCGATCTGGTGGCTGAAAAAGACGAAGCCGCCCAGCATCGACAGGTACTGCACGCCGAAGATCTGGGCCACCACGGCATTGGTGGGCGGCACGGTGGACAGCCACAGCAGGCCCATCACGGCCGAGAAGACGTAGACGCTCGTCGGCGTGAGCGGGGCCCACAGGAAGGCCACGATGGCCACCGAACGCAGGAAGTAGATCGCCGCCAGGATGTGGCGCTTGGCCAGGCGCTGGCCCAGGCTGCCGGCCGCATAGGTGCCAAAGACGTTGAACAGGCCGATCAACGCCAGCGCATAGGTGGCCACCTCGGGCGACAGGCCCTGGTCCTTGAGGTAGCTGGGCATGTGCACGCCGATGAAGACCACCTGGAAGCCGCAGACGAAGTAGCCGGCCATCAGCAACTGGAAGCTGCGGTAGCCGAAGGCCTCCCGCAGGGCCTGCCCGACACTTTGCTGGAAGCCCGTCGCCGGCCCGGTGGCCTTGGGTTCCTTCAGGCCGAGGGCCAGCGGCATGATCGCCAGGGCCAGGCAGCCCAGGATGAAGAGGGCGTTTTGCCAGCCGAAGCTGCCGATCAGCCAGTTTTCCACCGGCACCATCAGGAACTGGCCGAAGGAGCCGGCCGCGGCGGCCACGCCCATGGCCCAAGAGCGCTTGTCGGGGGCCACATTGCGACCGATCACGCCATAGATGACCGCGTAGGTGGTGCCTGCCTGCGCCATGCCCAGCAGCAGGCCGGCGCTGCCGGTGAAGGCCAGGCCCGAGGTGGCCAGGCCCATCAGCACCAGGCCCAGCGCGTACAGCACGGCGCCGGCCAGCAACACGCGGAAGGCGCCGAAGCGGTCGGCCAGCATGCCGGCGAAGGGGCCGGTGGCGCCCCACATCAGGTTCTGGATCGCGATTGCAAACGCGAAGGTCTCGCGGGTCCAGCCCCGCTCCATCGTGATGGGTTGCAGCCACAGACCGAAACCGTGGCGGATGCCCATGGACAGCGTGACGATGAGGGCGCCGCAGATCAGCACCTGCGTCATGGACAGCTTGGGAGCGGGGGCGGAGGTCATGGGTGAACTGTAGCCAAGCGCCGGCGGGTCTGCTGGCGCCGCGACGGTCGCGTTCAGTTGGAATTCAGTTGTCGAGGAGGTGGTGGGCACGGCCTAGAATCCGCCGCCATGGCTAGCAAACCGCAGAACTCCTACGGCGAGGCGTCGATCCGGGTGCTCAAGGGGCTGGAGCCCGTCAAGCAGCGTCCGGGCATGTACACGCGCACCGACAACCCGCTGCACATCATCCAGGAAGTCATCGACAACGCTGCCGACGAGGCGCTGGCCGGCTTCGGGCGGCGCATTGCGGTCACCGTGCACACCGACGGCTCGGTCAGTGTCGAGGACGACGGCCGTGGCATTCCCTTCGGGCTGCACCCGGAGGAAAAAGTGCCGGTGGTCGAGATCGTCTTCACGCGGCTGCATGCCGGTGGCAAGTTCGACAAGGGCTCGGGCGGGGCCTACAGCTTTTCGGGCGGCCTGCACGGCGTGGGCGTGAGCGTGACCAACGCGCTGTCCAGGCGGTTGCAGGTGCAGGTCTGGCGGGGCGGGCAGGTGGCGAGCCTGGCCTTCAGCGGCGGCGAGGTGATCGAGCCGCTGGCCGTGCGCAAGGCCGAGCCCGGCTCGCGTCGCCAGGGCACCACGGTGCGCGCCTGGCCGGATGCGACATACTTCGAGAGCGCCGAGCTGCCCAGGCAGGAGCTGGTGCACCTGCTGCGCAGCAAGGCCGTGCTGATGCCGGGGGTCGAGGTCACTCTCACCTATGAGAAAACCGGCGAGACCCAGACCTGGCTGTACAAGGGCGGGCTGCGCGACTACTTGTTGCAGACGCTGCCGAGCGACCCGGTGATCTCGCTGTTCGAGGGTGAGCACTACGCCGAGGAGGGCGAGACCGAGAACTTCGCCGAAGGCGAGGGCGCCGCCTGGTGCGTGGCCTTCACCGAAGACGGCGCGCCCGTGCGAGAGAGTTATGTCAACCTCATCCCCACGGTGGCCGGCGGCACGCACGAAGCCGGGTTGAAGGACGGCCTGTTCGCTGCGGTCAAGGGTTTCATCGAGCTGCACAGCCTCTTGCCCAAGGGGGTGAAGCTGATGCCCGAGGATGTGTTTTCGCGGGCGAGCTTCGTGCTCAGCGCCAAGGTGCTCGACCCGCAGTTCCAGGGCCAGACCAAGGAGCGGCTGAACAGCCGCGATGCGCTGCGCCTGGTGTCCACCTACGTGAAGCCGGCGCTGGAGCTGTGGTTGAACCAGCACGTGGACCAGGGCCGCAAGCTGGCCGAGCTGGTGATCCGGCAGGCCCAGGCGCGCCAGCGCGCCGGGCAGAAGGTCGAGAAGAAGAAGGGCTCGGGCGTGGCTGTGCTGCCGGGCAAGCTCACCGATTGCGAAAGCCGCGACCTGTCGGTCAACGAAGTCTTCCTGGTCGAAGGTGACTCGGCAGGCGGCAGCGCCAAGATGGGCCGCGACAAGGAGACCCAGGCCATCTTGCCGCTGCGCGGCAAGGTGCTCAATGCCTGGGAGGTCGAGCGCGATCTGCTGTTCAAGAACAACGAGATCCACGACATCGCCGTGGCGATCGGTGTGGACCCTCATGGGCCGGCGGACGAGCCCGATTTGTCCGGCCTGCGCTACGGCAAGATTTGCATCCTGTCGGATGCCGACGTCGACGGCGCCCACATCCAGGTGCTGTTGCTCACGCTCTTTTTCCGCCATTTCCCCAAGCTGATCGAGCGCGGCCATGTGTACGTGGCCAGGCCGCCGCTGTTCCGCGTGGACGCCCCGGCGCGCGGCAAGAAGCCCGCGGCCAAGCTCTATGCGCTCGATGAGGGTGAACTCGCCGCCATCCTGGACAAGCTGCGCAAGGAGGGCTGCCGCGAAGGGGCCTGGTCCATCAGCCGCTTCAAGGGCCTGGGCGAGATGAGCGCCGAGCAATTGTGGGAGACCACGCTCAACCCGGACACGCGGCGCTTGCTGCGGGTGGCCTATGGCGACCTGGGCTTTGCCGACACCGAGCAGCTCATGAACAAGCTCATGGGCAAGGGCGAGGCACAGGCCCGCCGCGACCTGATGGAACTGCACGGCGACGCCGTGGACATCGATATCTGAAGGGCCAACGATGCTCGGCAACACCCGGGTCCGCCTGCGGCCCACCTTGATCGACGACCTGGACGGGGTCGTGGCGATGGAGAACGACCCGGTCAACCGGCCGACCATCACCCCCTGGGACCGCACGCAGCACGAGGCGGCAGTGCGGTTTCCGGACTTCCGCCATTTCATCGTGGAAGCCGGCGATTCGCCCGGGCCTGTGGGTTTCGTGATCCTGGTGGGCTGCCGCAACCGGCACCGCTCGATCGAGCTCAAGCGCATGGTGATCCAGCCCAAGGGGCAGGGCCTGGGGCGCGCCTGCCTGCGCCTGCTCAAGCGCATCGCCTTCAACGATTTGGGCGCTCATCGTTTCTGGCTCGATGTGCGGCCCCACAACACCCGCGCCAAGGCGCTGTACGACACCGAGGGCTTCGTGGAGGAAGGCCGGCTGCGCGAGAGCGTGCTCACCGACCACGGCTACGAATCGCTCATCGTGATGTCGATGCTGGAAGACGAGTACCGCGCCCGCGTGGAAACCGGCCAGGAATCCGCCGACTGAGCGCGGCACCAAGCACGCCATGATGGACCAGACGACGATGGATTTTTCGATGGGCGGCCAAGGCGAGGACAGCCTGACCCTGGCCCGCTATGCCGAACGCGCCTACCTGGAATACGCGCTGAGCGTGGTCAAGGGCCGGGCCCTGCCGGATGTGTGCGACGGGCTCAAGCCCGTGCAGCGCCGCATCCTGTATGCGATGGAGCGCATGGGACTGAGCTTCACCGGCAGCGGTGGTGCCAAACCCGTGAAGAGCGCTCGTGTGGTGGGCGATGTGCTGGGCCGCTACCACCCCCATGGCGACACGGCGGCCTACGACGCGCTGGTACGCATGGCGCAGGACTTCAGTCAGCGCTATCCCCTGATCGACGGCCAGGGCAACTTCGGCTCGCGCGATGGCGACGGTGCTGCGGCCATGCGCTACACCGAGGCACGCCTGGCACCGATCACGCGGCTGCTGCTCGACGAGATCGACGAGGGCACGGTCGACTTCGTCCCGAACTATGACGGCTCCACCCAGGAGCCGCGCCAGTTGCCCGCGCGATTGCCTTTCGTGCTGCTCAACGGTGCCAGCGGCATTGCGGTGGGCCTGGCCACCGAGATCCCCTCGCACAACCTGCGCGAGGTGGCGGCGGCCGTGGTGGCGCTGATCCGCAACGAGGAGCTTTCCGACGACGAACTCTACGCCCTGCTGCCGGGCCCCGACTTCCCCGGCGGCGCCCAGGTGATCAGCAGCGCGGCCGACATCCGCGAGGCCTATGCCGGCGGGCGCGGCAGCCTCAAGGTGAGGGCGCGCTGGAAGATCGAGGATCTGGCGCGCGGCCAGTGGCAACTGGTGGTGACCGAGCTGCCCCCCGGCACCAGTGCACAGAAGGTGCTGGAGGAGATCGAGGAGCTGACCAACCCCAAGATCAAGGCCGGCAAGAAGGCGCTGACCACCGAGCAGCTCCAGCTCAAGACCGCCGTGCTGTCGGTGCTCGATGCCGTGCGCGACGAATCGAGCAAGGATGCGCCGGTGCGCCTGGTTTTCGAGCCCAAGACCAGCCGCATCGACCAGCGCGAGCTCGTGACCACCCTGCTGGCTCACACGAGCCTGGAGAGCTCGGTGCCGGTCAACCTGACGATGGTGGGCAGCGACGGCCGGCCCACGCAGAAGTCCTTGCGCCAGGTGCTGACCGAATGGATCGGTTTTCGCCTGGCGACGGTGGAGCGTCGCACGCGCCACCGTCTCGGCAAGGTGCTCGACCGCATCCATGTGCTGGAGGGGCGGCAGCTCGTGCTGCTGAACATCGACGAGGTGATCCGCATCATCCGCAACGCCGACGAACCCAAGCCGGCGCTGATCGAGCGCTTCGCCTTGAGCGAGCGTCAGGCCGAGGACATCCTCGAAATCCGGCTGCGCCAGTTGGCACGCCTGGAGGCGATCAGGATCGAGCAGGAGTTGAAGGAGTTGCGCGGCGAGCAGGTCCGGCTCGAAGACATCCTCGGCAGTCCGGCCGCGCTCAGGCGCACCGTGGTCAAGGAGATCGAGGCCGATGCCAAGCAGTACGGTGACGAACGTCGCACCCTGATCCAGGAAGAGAAGAAGGCGGTGGCCGAGGTCAAGGTGATCGACGAGCCGGTCACGGTCGTGGTCAGCCAGAAAGGCTGGGTGCGCGCCCGCCAAGGCCACGGCCACGACCCGGCGAGCTTTGCCTTCAAGGCCGGTGACGGCCTGTACGGCACCTTCGAGTGCCGCACGGTCGATACGCTGCTGGTCTTCGGCAGCAACGGCCGCGTCTACACCGTGGCGGTCAGTGCCCTGCCGGGAGCACGGGGCGACGGGCAGCCGGTGACGACGATGATCGAGCTGGAGCCGGGCACCCAGCCGGCCCACTACGCGGCCGGAGCGCCGGATGCGACGCTGTTGCTGGCCAGCACGGCCGGTTACGGCCTGCTGGCGCGCATCGGCGACATGGTGTCGCGCCAGAAGGCAGGCAAGAGTTTCCTCGACCTCGACGAGGGGGCGCGCCTGCTGCCGCCCGCGCCGGTGGCCCCCGGGGCCGACCAGGTGGCCTGCCTGTCGTTGAGCGCGCGGCTGCTGGTGTTCCCGCTCAACGAGCTGAAGCTGCAACCGAAGGGCGGCCGCGGGCTCACGCTGATGGACGTGGATGCCAAGGACCCGCTGGTGTCGGTGGCAGCCTTCGCCGGGACCTTGAAGGTGCTGGGCACGGGACGCGGCGGCAAGGCCAAGGACGAGGACTATCGCGGCGCCGCCCTGTCCGAGCACATGGGCCGGCGCGCCCGCAAGGGCAAGGCCCTGGGCTTCAAGGCCACGCGCGTGCTACCCGGCTGAGCCACAAGCGGCGGCCTCGGCCGCCGCCTGCGTCACCACGAGGTGCACGAACTGCAGCTTGGCCACGGCCGCGCGGGACAGCACGAAGGGGTAGAAGTCGGGCTGGCCCATGCTGCGCGAGAGCTCGTTGAGCACGGCGGTCAGTTCGGTCCAGGCGTTCACCACGGACAAGAAGCGTGCGGCGTCGGGGTCCTGCGGGCGGTACAGGCAGTCCGGGGTGAAGGGCTCGTAGCCGGTTTCGAGGTCGTCGGCCTCCAGTCCGAAACTCAGGGCCGTGTCCAGCGTGTCCACCATGTGCAGGTAGTGCGCCCAGGTCTCGGCCCAGTCCTCCCAGGGGTGGGCGCTGGCATAGGCGCTGACATGGCGGCGGGCCCAGTCGGGGGGCGGACCCTCGGCATAGTGGTGCTGCAGGGCGGCGGCGTAATCGCGCCGCTCGTCGCCGAAAAGCGTGCGGAACGCCTCCAGCCAGGCGCTGGTGGCCACCAGCCGCTCCCAGTAGTAGTGGCCCACCTCGTGGCGCAGGTGGCCCAGCAGGGTGCGGTAGGGCTCGTGCAATTGGCGGCGCACGCGTTCGCGGTGGGCATCGTCGGCTTCGGCGATGTCCAGGGTGATGATGCCGCCGGCATGCCCGGTCACCACTGCCGGGCCGCCCGGCAGGGCACGCAGGAAGTCGAAGGCCAGGCCGTGCTGCGGGTCTTCGCCGATGCGCGAGCGCACCGGCAGTTGCAGTGCCAGCAGCGAGGACACGAGCCGGGCCTTGGCGGCCTCGATGCGCTGCCACAGCACCGCGTTGTCGGGCTGGCTCAGGTCCGGGATGGTGCGGTTCAGGCGGCAGGCGCGACACAGCGGTGTCGGGTCGTGCTCGGGCACGAGCCAGTTGCAGCCGGCCGGGGACTCGAAATTCGCACAGCGGCGAAAGCGCTGCGGTGCGCTGCCGTCGGCCAGCTCCCACAGCCCGGGGGCTTGAGGGGCCGCACGCAGGGCGAGCACCTGGCCGCGTGAGGGTTCATAGCCCAGCGGGGCGTGGCAGGCCAGGCATTCGCTGTTGCGGAAAAACACCGGGCGATGGCACACGCAGCGGTAGGCGCGCAAGGCGCGCGCTCGGCGCTGCGGTTTCCAGGCCTGGCCCAGCCGGGCCGACAGGGTGTCGAAGAAGCTTGCCATGGCGGGCCGGGCTCAGGCGCGTCAGCGCGCGCGCAGGCCCGCCAGCAGCACCAGCCCCACCACCAGGAAGAGCAGGCCGCTCCAGGCTTCATAGGGCAGGCCCAGCAGGTCGACCGCCGCGTCCATGCACGAGGCCGAGATGCGGAACAAGAAGGGCACGGCGCTTTCCAGGCCCAGGGCACTGATGATGCGGTCGGCCAGCGTGAGGTTGCAGGAGAACTCCTGCGCGGCCACACGGTTTTGGTAAACCGCCGCCGCGATGCCCGAGGCGGCCAGGGCCAGGCCCAGGCCGGCCAAGGCCTGCCGGAGGGCGCGCGCGGGCAGCAGCAGGGCCAGCGCGGCCAACAACGCCACGGCCAGGAAGATCACCCTTTGCAGGATGCACCAGGGGCACGGCTGCATCTCGAAGACGTACTGCGACACCAGGGCGGCCGCCACGCCACCCAGGCAGAGCACGATGACGGCGCCCAGTGCCGTGTTCAGGGTCAGTCGATTCAAGACGGTGTCCTCACTCCACTTCGGCGATCAGCTCGATCTCGACGCAGGCACCCAGCGGAATCTGCGCCACGCCGAAGGCACTGCGTGCGTGCGCGCCCCGGTCGCCGAAGACCTGGGCCAGCAGTTCGGAAGCGCCGTTGGTCACGAGATGCTGCTCGGTGAACGTGGGCGTGCTGTTGACCAGGCTCATCAGCTTGACGATGCGCCGGACCTTGTTCAGATCGCCCACGGCGGCCTGCAAGGTGCCCATCAGGTCGATCGCGACGGCGCGCGCGGCGGCCTTGCCTTCTTGCGTGTCGAGGTCTTTGCCGAGCTGGCCCACCCAGGGCTTGCCGTCCTTGCGGGCAATGTGGCCGGACAGGAAGACGAGGTGGCCCGTGCGCACGAAGGGCACGTAGGCGGCCGCAGGCGTGGCCACGGGCGGCAATTCGATGTTCAGGGCTTTGAGCTGGTTGTAAACGGACATGTCGGGGCTCCTTGCGGGACAACAGGCAATCCTACACTTCGCACCATGAGGCGTTCAGGGAGGACGTCGGATGACGAAGAAGCAGGGATGGGGCCTGGCCTGGGCCCTGGTGGGTTATGGCACGGGCACGGTCGGGCAGTTGCATCAGGCCGCGCTGTGGCCGTTGTGGCTGGATGGGGCGGCGATCGCGCTGGCCGGGCTCGGGGCCGCCGTGCTGTGGTGCGGCCGGGCATGCCGCAGCCGGCTGTGGTGCCTGGGGGTGGCGCTCACGGCGGCCTTGCTGGGCTTCGGTCTGACGGAGCTGCGCGCCCATGCGCGCCTGGCCGACCGGCTCGATCCGGCACAGGAGGGCGTGGATCTCGAGCTGGTGGGCCGGGTGGCGGGTCTGCCTCTGTGGCGCGAGGGAAGTGTGCGCTTTGCCTTCGAGGTGCAGGCCGTGCGGCCGGCCTGGGCCCCTGACGGGCAGGCCGCGCGCCGCCCCGAAGAGGTCGGGGTGCCGCAGCGTGTGTTGCTGACTTGGCGCGGGGGGCTGCGCGAGGGCCAGTTGCAGCAGCGGCCGCCGCAGGACCTGACGGCGGGCCAGCGCTGGCAGCTCGTGGTGCGCCTGCGGCAGGTGCACGGCAGCTTCAATCCCCATGGTTTTGATGCGGAGCTGTGGCTTTTCGAGAATGGCTTTGGCGCCACCGGCTACGTGCGCGCGCTGCGCAGTGCGCGCCATCGCAAGCTCGACGAGGCCGACGGGCATCTCGTGGACCGCTGGCGCCAGGCCGTGGCCGAGCGCATCGTCGAGCGCGTGACCGATCCGCGCCAGGCGGGGGTGCTGACGGCGCTGGTGGTGGGCGAGCAGTCGGCGATCGACGAGGCGGACTGGGACCTCTTTCGCATCACCGGCGTGGCCCACCTGATGGCCATCAGTGGCCTGCATGTCACGATGTTCGCTTGGCTCGCGGCGGCGGTGCTGCGCCGGCTGTGGCGGGGGCATCCGGCCTGGATGCTGGCCGTGCCCGCGCCGGTGGCTGCGCGCTGGGGCGGTCTGGTGCTGGCCGTGGCCTACGCGGTGTTCTCCGGCTGGGGCGTGCCGGCGCAGCGCACCGTGTGGATGCTGGCCACGGCGACGGTGCTGGCGCAGCTCGGTCGGCACTGGCCCTGGGGCCTGATGCTGCTGGTGGTGGCCACGGTGGTCGCCGTCGTCGATCCCTGGGCGCTGCTACAACCGGGCTTCTGGCTGTCCTTCGTCGCGGTGGCGCTGCTGTTGGCCGGCAGCGAACGCGAATGGGTGCAGGCTACGCTGGAGACCGACCCGGGCGGCGCGGCCCGCTGGCGGGGCTGGCTGCGCCGCTCGGTGGGGGCCGGCCTGCGCACCCAGGCCATCGCCACCGTGGGGCTGGCGCCGCTGACGCTGGTGTGCTTCCAGCAGGTCTCGGTTGTGGGTTTCCTGGCCAACCTGGTGGCTGTGCCGGTCGTGACTCTGGGGGTGACACCGCTGGCGCTGCTCGGTGTGGCCTGGGCTGCGCTGTGGGACGTGGCGGCGGCCATCCTCGGGGGGCTCATGGGCGGCCTGGCCTGGCTGGCGGCCTGGCCCCTGGCGCAGTGGGCGACGGCGGCCGCGCCGGCCTGGGCGATGGCCGCCGGTCTGACCGGGGGGGTGCTGGCGGTGCTGCCCCTGCCGCCGGCCCTGCGCCTGCTGGCCCTGGCCCTGTGGCTGCCACTGTGCTGGCCCACGGTGTCGCGCCCGGTGCCAGGGCAGTTCGAGCTGATCGCGCTGGACGTGGGCCAGGGCACGGCGGTGCTGGTGCGCACGGCGCACCATACGTTGGTCTACGACACCGGGCCGGTCTATTCGGACGACGACGATGCGGGTCAGCGCGTGCTGGTGCCAGTGCTGCAGTCGCTGGGCGAGCGGCGGGTGGACCGTCTTGTGCTTTCGCACCGCGACGCCGATCACGTGGGCGGGGCGCGGGCGTTCCTGGCGGCTTATCCGGACACGCCCGTGATGAGTTCGCTGGAACCGGACCACGAACTGCATCGGTGGATGGTGTCGCACACGCCTTGCACGGCCGGCCAGGCCTGGCGGTGGGATGGGGTGGACTTCGAGATCCTGCACCCGGCACCGCAGGACCGAGCCCCACCGCTCAAGCCCAACCAGGTGTCGTGCGTGCTGAAGGTCTCGACCCCGCAGCACCGGGCTTTGCTCACCGGCGACATCGAGCGCCGGGAGGAGGTGCGCCTGGTCCAGACCCAGGCCGAGCGGCTCGCCGCCGACTGGCTGCTCGTTCCGCACCACGGCAGCCGCACCTCGAGCACCGACGACTTCCTGCAGGCCGTGCAGCCGCGTGTGGCGGTGTTCCAGGCGGCGTATCGCAGCCGCTTCGGCCATCCGGCTGCGTCGGTGTGGGCCCGCTATGGTGAACGCGGCATCGAGCGCATCGCCACCCCGACCTGCGGAGCCTACCGCTGGATGGCCGGGCGCGGGCAATGCGAGCGTGACCTGCGCCGACGTTACTGGCACCATGGAGCACCGCGGCCCCAAGGCTTGGACCTGGCCTGGGCCCGGAACTTGCTTTAGATCCAGGCCAAGGGAACCGAGCGATGAGACCCAGCTTCGACGAGATGCATGCCACCAGCGCGACGGTGCGTGACCATTACAAGACCTACGACCGCTGGCTTGCCCGTCAGCCCCGCGACCTGATGCAGGCGCGGCGCCGCGAGGCGGAGATGATCTTCCGCCGCGTGGGCATCACCTTTGCCGTCTATGGTGACAAGGATGAGGACGGTTCGGGCACCGAGCGGCTCATCCCCTTCGACCTGATCCCGCGCATCATTCCCGCGGCCGAATGGCGCGCGCTGGAGCGGGGGCTGGTGCAGCGGGCCACCGCGCTCAACCGTTTCATCCATGACGTCTACCACGACCAGGAGATCCTGCGCGCGGGTGTCGTGCCCGCCGAGCAGGTGCTGCGCAACAGCCAGTACCGTCCCGAGATGCAGGGCGTGGACGTCAGCGGCGGGGTGTATGCGCACATTGCCGGCATCGACATCGTGCGCGCCGCCCAGCCCGACGGCAGCGGCCGCTATTACGTGCTGGAGGACAACCTGCGCGTGCCCAGCGGTGTGAGCTACATGCTCGAGAACCGCAAGATGATGATGCGGCTGTTCCCCGAGCTGTTCAGCGACCATGCCGTGGCCCCGGTGGCCCACTATCCCGATCTGCTGCTCGAGTCGCTGCGCGCCGTCGCGCCGGCCGGCGTGAGCGAGCCCACCGTGGTGGTGCTCACGCCAGGCATGTACAACTCGGCCTACTTCGAGCATGCCTTCCTGGCGCAGCAGATGGGCGTGGAACTGGTCGAGGGGCAGGACCTGTTCGTGAAGGACCGCTATCTGTACATGCGCACGACGCGCGGCCCGCGCCGCGTGGACGTGATCTACCGCCGCGTGGACGACGACTTCCTCGACCCGCTGGCGTTCCGGCCCGACTCGGTGCTGGGCTGCGCGGGCCTGCTCGACGTCTACCGTGCCGGCAATCTGACGGTGGCCAACGCCATCGGCACCGGGATCGCCGATGACAAATCGATCTACCCGTATGTGCCGAAGATGGTGGAGTTCTACCTGGGCGAAAAGCCCCTGCTGGACAACGTGCCCACCTATCTGTGCCGCCAGCCGCAGGACCTGAAGTACGTGCTCGACCACCTGGCCGATCTGGTGGTCAAGGAAGTGCACGGTGCCGGCGGCTACGGCATGCTGGTGGGGCCGGCGGCCACCAAGGCCGAGATCGAGGCCTTCCGGGCGCGACTGCTGGCCGATCCGGCTGGCTACATCGCCCAGCCCACGCTGAGCCTGTCGACCTGCCCGACCTTCGTCGATAGCGGCATCGCGCCGCGCCACATCGACCTGCGCCCCTTCGTGCTGACCGGCCGCACCGTGCAGATGGTGCCGGGCGGCCTCACGCGCGTGGCGCTCGCCGAGGGTTCGCTCGTCGTCAATTCCTCGCAGGGCGGCGGCACCAAGGACACCTGGGTACTGGAGGCCTGACCATGCTTTCCCGAACGGCGGACCACCTCTTCTGGATGGCGCGGTACATGGAGCGGGCGGAGAACACCGCCCGCATGCTCGACGTGAACTACCAGACCCTGCTGATGCCCCGCGGCGCGGCCTCGGCCGAGCAATTGTGGCGCGGGCTGCTGGGCATCTGCGAGCTCACGGGCGACTATGGCGAGCGTTACGGTGCGATCCAATCGCGCCAGGTGATGCACTACATGGTGTGCGACGAGCGCAATCCCTCGAGCATCCTGTCGTGCCTGCGTGCGGCCCGCGAGAACGCCCGTGCGGTGCGCGGCACGCTCACCACCGAGGTCTGGGAGACGCAGAACCAGACCTGGCTGGAGTTCCGGCGGCTGATCGCCGAGGGGCGCTTCGAGCGCGAGCCGGGCGAGGTGTTCGAATGGGTGAAGTTCCGCTCGCACCTGTCGCGGGGCGTGACCCTGGGCACGATGCTGCAGGACGAGGCCTTCCACTTCCTGCGCCTGGGCACCTTCCTGGAGCGCGCGGACAACACGGCGCGGCTGCTGGACGTGAAGTTCCAGGGCATGGACGGCGACTTCTTCGGCAGCCAGGCGGCCCGGGAGCAGGAGTACGACTTCTATCACTGGTCGGCGATCCTGCGGTCGGTGTCGGGCTTCGAGGTCTACCGCAAGGTTTACCGCGACGTGATCCGGCCCGAGAAGGTGGCCGAGCTGCTGATCCTGCGCCCGGACATGCCGCGCTCGCTGGCGGCTTGCGTGGCCGAGGTGGTGTCCAACCTCTCGCATGTGGCCAACGAGCAGTCCGCCGAGACGCGGCGGCGTGCCGGACGGCTGCATGCCGACCTGCAGTACGCCCGCATCGACGAGATCCTGTCCACCGGGCTGCACGCCTACCTGACGCAATTCCTCGACCGCATCGGGGATCTGGGCCGCGGCATCAGCCGCGACTTCCTGGTGCCCATGGCCTGAGGCCGCCGTCGCGGCCGGGAGGACTTGCTCGCCTGCCGAACATGGCTGGGGTGTGATGCAGCGCACGTCCTGCGCCGGCTGGGGGGGCTTCCCACACGAATGCGGGGATTGCCGGGGGTGACCCGGCGACGCATCATGGACACCAGATCAGCAGTCCGAGGTCGCCCATGTTTTCCTTCGCGAGCAAGTCCGGCAAGCCCGCCTCCCGGGCCCCTCAGGCGCTTCGGGAATCGATGGAGAACAGCTTGACGCACCCTACCGGGGCGGTGGCCGAGAAGACCTGGTGGATGGATTCGGCCCACGAGCTCGAAAAGGGGCTGGAGGTGACCGAAATCACCGACCTGCCCGACGATCTGTTCAGTCCGTCCGGCCCGCGCTGACTTGGTGTGCGGCGGCCTCGGTCCGCACGAGCTGCGCCACCGCCGAACCGAGTTCGATGACGGCCATCGCGTAGTAGCTCGACCAGTTGTAGCGCGTGATCGCGTAAAAGTTCGACGTGCCCGCCACGTAGCTGGGCGCGGCGCTGCCGTTTTGCAGCTCCACGAGTGCCAGCAGGCCCGCATGCGCCTGGGCGGCTTCGGGCAGCCAGGCTTGGCGGTCGAGAAACTCCTGCGCCGTGAAGCTGGGCACGATGTCGGGGGCTAGCAACTCGGCGCGCTGGGCCGTGTCCACGGGCGCGCGCACCTCGAAATGGGTCGGCAGTCCGGGCGTCCAGCCGAATTCGGCCAGGTAGTGGGCGACGCTGCCGATCACGTCGGGCACGCTGCCGTGCAGGTCCACCCGGCCGTCGCCGTCGAAATCCACGGCATAGCGGTTCCAACTGCTGGGCATGAACTGCGGCATCCCCAGGGCGCCCGCATAGGAGCCGCGCAGCGAGGCCGGGTCGAGCCCCTCGCTGGCGGCCAGCACGAAGAGTTGGGCCAGTTCCTCGCGGAAGAAGGCACTGCGGTCGCGCCGGCCGGGGGGGAAGTCCAGGCTCAGCGTGGCCAGGGCGTCCAACACCCGGAAGCCGCCCATGTGGCGCCCATACAGCGTCTCCACGCCGATGATGCCCACGACGACCTGCGCAGGCACGCCGTACAGGGCCTCGGCCTTGCGCAGCCAGGTGGCGTGCTCGCGCCAGAACTCGGCGCCGCGGCGCACCCGCTGAGGCTCGATGAAGCGGGCGCGGTAGGCTGTCCAGTCCTTGGCCGTGCCGGCCGGCGGCGGCATGATCAGGCGCTGCACCGCGGCCAGCATCCGGGCCTGGGCCAGATGGCCGCGCACCCATGCCGCATCCAGACCATGGCGCTGGGCGATCTCGTCGGCCAGCGCCATGGCGTCAGCACGGCCGGCATAGGTGGGCGCGGCGCTTTCGGCGGCGGGCCGCTTGGACGGAGCCTGGGCGAACGCGGGGGCGGCCCAGGCCAGGGTGCAGGCCAGGCTACCGAGGGCGAGGGCTTGGGACAGGCGGGAGGATCGCAGCAGGATGTCAGGCATGGGGCAGGTGTCGGGCATGCCGGCGCAGGCGGCGCAGCAGGGCACCCAAGGCGCCCAGCCCCAGTGTAGTGGGCCCGCGCATCGGCGGCCAGGCCCCGGGGGCATAGCGCAGGGCCTCCATCTCCAGCAGCACGGCCTCCACCGCCTGGGCCGCAGGGCCCCAGCGCTCGCGGGCCCGCCGGGCGAGTTCGCGCGGGGCGGTGGTGTCGTCACTGGCCAGCCCGCGCCGGGCCAGCACGGCGCGCATGCGGCGCAGGGTGGCAAGCCAGGGGTCCACATGGCGTCTTTCCCACCAAGCCCAGGCCGCACCGGCCAGGCTGGCCGTCACGAGCAGGCCCAGCAACACCAGCACCAGGTCTTGCCAGCTTGGCGAGCGCAGACCCAGGTGACGCAGCAGCTCGAGCTGGCGGCCGCGCGAGTGGTTCAGCACCCACTGGTTCCAGGCGGTGTTCAGGGCCTGCCACTGGTGGCGCAGTTGCGCCAGCAGGCCGGGGGTGACGTTGCCCAGGGCCGTGGCCAGCAGGCCGGGCGCGGGGCGCAGCGGGGTGTGCCGCACGATGCGGTCGGGGGCCACGGCGGCGGTGGGATCCAGGCGCACCCAGCCCCGCCCGGGCTGCCAGTACTCCACCCAGGCATGGGCGAAACTGTTGCGCACCAGGTAGTAGCCGTCCACCGGGTTGCGCTCGGCACCCTGGTAGCCGGTCACGATGCGTGCCGGGATGTCCAGCGCGCGCAACACCACAGTGACGGCGGCGGCGAAATGCTCGCAGAAGCCTTCGCGGCGGTCGAGCCAGAACTCGTCGATCGCATGGCGGCCCTGCGCGTCGCCATAGGCCCCGGGGTTCAGGGTGTAGGTGTAGCCGGCGCTGCGGATGTGGCGCAGCAGGGCCTGGGCCAGGGTGTCGGCATCGGCCTGGGCCAGGCGCGGGTCGCGACGCATCTGCGCCGCCCAGGCCAGGGTGCGCGGGTTGTAGCCCGGAGGCAGCTCCACATAGTGCCGCAGCCCGGCCACCGGCTCCGCGGGGCCGTGCTCGAAGCGCGGATGGGCTGTGGCGCGCAGGCGCAGCCGCTCGTCCAGGGGGCGGCTGGTGGCCCATTGCAAATCGGCACGCTGGCGCAGCCGCAGGTCCTCGGGCAGGCCGGGCGGCAAGCCGGGCGTGAGCTCGGGCATGGGCAGCACGGCCACCCGGGTGGGCTCCAGCGTGATCTCGTAGTCGACCGCACCGGCGGCATCCGCGCGCATCTCGGGGCGCAGCAGGCCGGGCAGGAACAGGCCGGCGGGCAGGGGGCGCCATTCCCGGCCGTCGAACTCACTGAGCACCGGCCCGCGAAAGTACAGGCTCTCGGGCGGTGGTGCCGGACCGAAGAAGCGCAAGGTTATCGCCACGCTGTCGTCCAGGGCCAGCTCGGCCACGCTGCCCAGGCTGAGGCGGTTGGACAGGCCGGTGCGGGCGTCCAGGCCGTCGCCGGGCACGCCCCACAGCGGTGCGATACGGGGGAACAGCAGAAAGAGCACCACCATGATCGGCGCGCCCAGCCCACACATCCTTGCGGCCAGCCCTGCCGCCTGGCGCAGGCTGGGCTGGCCCACCGGCATGTGGGCCAGCACCAAGGCGGTCAGCAGCCCCCAGACGGCGACCACCATCGCCATCGCCACCGGCAGAGCCTGCGAGTACAGGAAATGGGTCAGGACCAGGAAAAAGCCCAGGAAGAACACCACGAAGGCATCGCGCCGCGCCCGCAGCTCCAGCGTCTTCAGGGCCACCAGCACGACCAGCAGGGTCACGCCGGCGTCCTTGCCCAGCAGGGTGCGATGGGTCCAGGCCGTGGCGGCCATGGCCAGCAGCAGCAGCCCCACCATCACCCAGCGTGCCGGCAGCGCGCGGCCGAGCAGGGCCAGGCGGGCGCGCCAGGCGAGCATGGCGGCCGTCAGGCCCGTGCACCACATGGGCAGGTGACCCGCGTGGGGGGCCACCACCCAGGCGATCACGGCCAGCAGGAACAGGGTGTCGCGGGCCTCGCGCGGCAAGCTGCGCAGCCGCGACCAGGGTCCGGCAACGCGGGGTCGGGGGCGGTCGGGTGTCATGACCACAAGGCCAAGCCTTCCAGGCAGGCGCGCTGGTGCGCCGGGCCACTGCCGGGTGGCAGTTCCAGGCCGGGCAGGCGCAGGCCGTAGCGCAGGCCACGCTGCTCGGCTGCCAACACCCAGGCGCACAGACGCGATAGGCGCTGCTCCGCGTCGGGCCCACCGGCGGCCTGCCAGTCCAGCCAGAGTTCAAGCTGGGCGGTGCTGGCGCCTTCACGGCTGACGAGCTGGTCGGTCTTGGCCACCTTCTTCCACACCACGCGGCGGGGAGGGTCGCCCCGGCGGTAGGCGCGCACGCCCTCGGTCTCCACGCCGGACAGGTCCGCGCTGACGGTCGGGCCGCCGGGACGGGCCTCAGGTGTTGGCAGCGCCGCAGGGCGGGGGTCGGGCCGGGGATAGACCAGCACGCGGGCGGCCGGTCGCCACAGCGTCCAGACCTTGAAGATGCCCAGCGGGAAGCGGGTCTCGATGTGCAGTGGCGGCACGTCCAGCCAGCCGCGTCGGGTGGCAGGAAAGCCCAGGTGCACCTGGGCCATGCCGGCGGCGGGCACATCCGTCCAGGCCCAGGCGGGAGGCCGGCGTCCGGGCGCAGCCACCCGCAGCCCGATGCCATGGCGGGGGCGCGGCCGGGTGTGCTGGAGCGTGACCTCGATGCGCGCGTCTTCGCCGGCGAAGCAGGGGGCCGCGGCGCGCAGCGACAGGCCCAGGCCGCGCAGGGTGCCATGGGTCACGTGCATGCTCACCACCGCGGCGCCGGCGAGCAAGAAGGTCAGCAGGTAGCCCAGGTTGAGCTGGTAGTTGATCGAGGCCAGCAGCAGCACCAGCAAGGTCAGTGCGAACAACGCCCCGGGGCGGGTGGGCAGGATGTAGACATTGCGATGGGTGAGCTGCAGGTTGTCGCTGCGCGGATGACGTAGCGCCCACCAGCGCTGCCATCGTTCGCGCCAGGCCTGAGCGCGCGCCGGCAGGGTCAGGGCGCTCATCGGTAACTCAGGGCAGGGGCACGGCTTCGAGCAGGGCACGCACCTGCTCCACGCGCCCGCGTCCGCTGCCCGGCAGGGGTTGCAGGCGGTGCGCGATGGTCTGCGGCAGGATGGCCTGGACGTCGTCGGGGGCCACGTAGTCGCGCTGCGCCAGCAAGGCGCGGGCGCGGGCGGCACGCAGCACGGCCAGGCCTGCGCGCGGGCTCAGGCCTTCGACGAACCAGCGGCCGTCGCGCGTGGCGGCGATGAGATCCTGCAGGTAGTCCAGCAAGGCCGGAGCCACATGCACGGCGCCCACGGCCTGCTGGGCCGCCAGCAGCTCGGCCGGGCTCATCACCGGCTGCAGCCGGGACACCGCCTCGCGGCGGTCCTGCCCGGCCAGCAGCTCGCGTTCGGCCGAGCGGTCCGGGTAGCCCAGGGTGATGCACATCATGAAGCGGTCGAGCTGCGATTCGGGCAGGGCATAGGTGCCGAGCTGGTCGTTCGGATTCTGTGTGGCGATCACGAAAAAGGGCGAGGGCAGCGGGCGGGTCTCGCCCTCGACGCTGACCTGGTGCTCTTCCATCGCTTCCAGCAGCGCGCTTTGGGTCTTGGGGCCGGCGCGGTTGATCTCGTCGGCCAGCAGCACCTGGGTGAACACCGGGCCGGGGTGGAAGACGAAGGCTTCCTTGCCGCGCTCCCACACGCTCACGCCCACCAGGTCGGTGGGCATCAGGTCGGCGGTGAACTGCACCCGGGCAAAGCGCAGCCCCAGCGACACTGCCAGGGCATGCGCCAGGGTGGTCTTGCCCACGCCGGGCACGTCCTCGATCAGCAGGTGGCCGCCGGCCAGCAGGCAGGCCAAGCCATCGTCCACCTGGGCCGGCTTGCCCACGATGATCGTGTTAATCTGATCGCGCAGCCGCTGAAGCTGGCTGTGCAAGTCGGGAAAGGCCGGCGCATTCATGGCGCGGACCTTACCCGAAAACGCAAAGACCCCAAGGGGACAAGTTCACGATGGCCACCGGCTATTTCAGTCACCCCGACTGCAGGCGCCATGACATGGGGCCCGGTCACCCCGAATGCCCCGAGCGGCTCGCAGCCATTGAAGACCACCTGATCGCCACCGGCCTGGACGTGGCCTTGGAGCGTCGCGAGGCGCCGCTGGCCGACCTGCGCGATGTCCAACGGGCCCACCACGCAGGCTATATTGCCAACCTCAAGGATTTCATGGAGCAGGTGGCGGCCTCGGGGCAGCGGCGTGCCATCGACCTGGACACGGTGGTGGGCCCGCACACCTGGACGGCTGCGCTGCGCGCTGCCGGCGCGGCGGTGGCGGCCACCGACGCGGTGATCGATGGTGAGCTGGACAATGCCTTTTGCGCCGTGCGTCCGCCTGGCCACCACGCCACGCGCAGCCAGGCCATGGGCTTTTGCTTTTTCAACAACGTCGCGGTGGCCGCACGCCACGCACTGGACGTGCGCGGCCTGCAGCGCGTGGCGGTGGTCGACTTCGACGTGCACCACGGCAACGGCACCGAGGACATCCTGGCCGGCGACGACCGCGCGCTGATGGTGAGCTTCTTCCAGCATCCGCTGTACCCCTACAGCGGGGACCAGCCCGCGGCCGGCAACATGTGCAACCTGCCGGTGCCGGCCTACACCAAGGGCATGGACGTGCGCGAGCTGATCGAGATGATCTGGATGCCGCGCCTGGAGCGCTTCCGGCCGCAGATGATCTTCATCTCCGCCGGCTTCGATGCCCACCGCGACGACGATCTGGGCCAGCTCGGCCTGGTCGAGGCCGACTATGAATGGATCACCCGGCGAGTGATGGACGTCGCCGAGCGCCACGCCAAAGGGCGGGTGGTGTCCAGCCTGGAAGGCGGCTACCACCTCGGTGCGCTGGCGCGCAGCGTCGCAGCCCATCTGCGCGTGCTGGCCGGGGTGTGATCGGCGGCACGGTGGCGCGGGGCGCTATGCTTCGCGCCGCATCCACTACTGGCACCCTGCGATGGCGTCTTCCCCTGCTGCTGCCCCGAAAGACTTGCAAGACCTGCTGGCGGCGATCGTCCAGCCTTCGTCGCTGATTGAAGCCGGCGTGATCGTGGCCTGCCTGGGGCTGGCCTGGATTCTGGTGCGGCTGGTGCGCGGCCCCCGCATCCCCGAGGCCTCGATCTGGTTCGGCCGGCGCATCGTCGATGGCGTGCTGTTCCCCGTCGTGGCCCTGGCCCTGGTGTACGGTGCGCGTCTGGCGGTCCAGGGCCTGGTGCCGATCGCGGTGTTCCGCGTGGCCGTGCCGGTGCTGCTGTCGCTGGTGATCATCCGCATGAGCGTGCGGGTGTTGTCGGCGGCCTTTCCGGGCTCGGCCCTGATGCGCGCGGCCGAGCGCACGATCTCCTGGCTGGCCTGGATCGCGGTCGTGCTGTGGATCACCGGGGCCTTGCCGGTCCTGCTGGACGAGCTCGAGGGCATCCAGTGGAAGCTTGGCGGCTCCACGCTGTCGCTGCGCCAGATCCTCGAAGGCACCTTGTCGGCCGGCTTCGTGATGATGGTGGCGTTGTGGATCTCCGCCGCTCTCGAAGCCCGGCTGCTCAAGGGGGCGGTGGGCGAGCGCCTGTCGCTGCGCAAGGCGGCCTCCAATGCGGTGCGCGCGCTGCTGCTGTTCGTCGGGCTGCTGGTGGCGCTGTCCTCGGTTGGCATCGACCTGACGGCGCTGTCGGTGCTCGGCGGTGCGCTCGGTGTGGGCATCGGCTTTGGCCTGCAGAAGCTGGCGGCCAACTACGTCAGCGGCTTCGTGATCCTGGCCGAACGGTCCTTGCGCATCGGCGACTTCGTGCGCGTGGACAATTTCGAAGGCCATGTGACCGACATCACCACGCGCTACACGGTGATCCGCGCCCCCAATGGCCGTGAGTCTATCGTGCCCAACGAGACGCTGATCACCACGCGGGTCGAAAACCTCTCGCTGGCCGACCGCAACATGCTGTTGTCCACCGTCGTGCAGGTGGCCTATGGCACCGATGTGCAGACCCTGCGCGAGCACATCGTCGAGCGTGTCAGAACCGTGCCCAGGGTGCTCGCCGATCCCGGACCGGCGGCGCATCTGACCGCCTTTGCCAGCGACGGGCTGGAGCTGACGGTCTTCTTCTGGATCGCCGATCCGGAGAACGGCCAGGCCAATGTGCGCTCGGGCGTCAACCTCGCGATCCTGGCCTTGTTCGAGGAACGGGGCGTGGAGATCCCCTACCCTCAGCGCGTGGTACATCTGCGCGCCCCGGCGCACGGCGACGGGGTGGCCGGCCCCACCGGCTGACGCGTCGTCACCGCTCGTGGCTGGGGTCGTCCTCGGCCGGATGCAGCGGAATCGACAGCCCGAGCCGGCGGATGCGCGGGCCGTCCATCTCGCGCACGCTCAACATCGCCCCGCCCAGCGGCACGCGGTCGCCCACCACGGCGGGGCGGCCCAATTGCCGCGCCACCCACTCCGACAGGGGCAGTTGCGCGTCGGGCACCGCCGGCAGCCCGTAGAACTCGCACAGCAGCCCGGTGGGCTGATGGCCGTCGAGCACAAAGTCGCCGAAGACGGCGCGGGTGAGTTCCTCGTCGTCCCGGTCGGGCAGGGCCACCCCGAAGCGCCGGCCGGCCCAGCCGATCGTCGTGCCTTGCAGCACCAGCGACACCAGCACGACCACGAAGGCCACCTGGAACAGCAGCATCGCGTGGCCCACACCGGCCATCAACGGGAAGATGGCCAGCACGATGGGGACGGCCCCGCGCAACCCCACCCAGGAGATGAACCACACCTCCCGGGCGGCAAAGCGGAACGGCGCCAGACACAGCCACACCGCCACGGGACGGGCGATGAGCATCAGGATCGCTGACACGCCCAGGGCCGGCAGCGCACTGTCGAGCAGACCCGAGGGGGTGACCAGCAGCCCCAGCAGCAGGAACATGATGGCCTGCGACAGCCAGGCATAGCCGTCCATCGCTGAGAAGGCTGCACGCACCCGGCGACCACCCCGGTTGCCCAGGACCATGCCGTACAGGTAGATCGCCAGGAACCCCGAGCCTCCGCCCATGCCGGTGAGTGAGAACACCAGCAGGCCCGAGGCCGCCAGCAGCAGCCCCATGATGCCCCCGCCGGCATGCTGGCGGGGCAGGCGATGCACGACCTCGCTCATCAGAAACCCGGCGCCCACGCCGATCAGCGTGCCCAGGCCGAACTGCTGCACGAAGGACCACAGCATCATCGCCAGGCCCGACCCCCCGGCGTCGGGCATCGCCGTGATCAGGGCGATGAAGGCCAGCGTCAGGAAGACGGCCATCGGGTCGTTCATGCCAGACTCGATCTCCAGCGTGGCGGCCACGCGCTCGTTGAGCTGCACCCCCGAGGTTTTGAGCAGGGCGAACACGGCGGCCGCGTCGGTGGAGCCGACGATGGCGCCCAGCAGCAGCCCGTGCTGCCAGGGCAGTCCGAGCAGCAGCATCGCACCCAGGCCGGTCAGCACGGCCGTGATCAGCACCCCCACGGTGGCCAGCAGCAGTGAGGGCTTCAGCCCGGTGCGGAAGGTCGACAGCGAGGTGCGCAAACCGCCGTCGAGCAGGATCACCGCGAGCGCCACGTTGCCCACCCAGAAACTGAGCGTGAAGTCCGAGAACTTCAGCCCTCCGGGGCCGTCTTCACCGGCCAGGCCGCCGGCGATCAGGAAGATCAGCAGGAACGAGAAGCCGGCCCGGGCCGACAGCATGCCCGCCAGCACGCTGCTGAGCAGCAAGGCGGAGGCAATGAGCAGAGGGACATTGATGAAATTGAAATCCATGCGCGGGCAGGTGGTGACCCTCAAGCGTAACAGCAGCCCTGCGCCCCCCAAAGGCGGCGCCGGCCCGCGCCGGTTCAGCCCCGCAACGCTGGCGGCGGGACGTCGATCGTCCCGGCCGCACGGGGCGGGCGCAGGTTCAGGCGGCCGCCACGGGGATCTTGCCGATGCGGGCCTGCCACTCGCGCGGGCCGGTGATGTGAGCGCTGGTGCCGCCCGCGTCCACGGCCACCGTCACCGGCATGTCGAGCACGTCGAACTCGTAGATGGCTTCCATGCCCAGGTCCTCGAAGCCGACGACCCTGGCGCCCTTGATGGCCTTGCTGACCAGATAGGCCGCCCCGCCCACGGCCATCAGATAGGCGCTCTTGTGCTTCTTGATCGCCTCGATGGCCACCGGCCCGCGTTCGGCCTTGCCGATCATCGCGATCAGTCCCGTCTGGGCCAGCATCATCTCGGTGAACTTGTCCATGCGCGTGGCCGTGGTCGGGCCGGCGGGGCCCACCACCTCGTCGCGCACTGGATCGACCGGGCCGACGTAGTAGATCACCCGGTTGGTGAAGTCCACCGGCAGTTTGTCGCCGCGCGCGAGCATGTCCTGGATACGCTTGTGGGCGGCATCGCGGCCCGTGAGCATCCGGCCGGACAGCAGCAGAGTCTCGCCAGGCTTCCAGCTGGCCACCTCCTCGCGCGTGAGCGTGTTCAGGTCCACGCGACGGCTCTTGTTGTAGTCAGGGGCCCAGTGCACGTCGGGCCACAGGTCCAGGCTCGGCGGCTCCAGGTAGGCCGGGCCCGAGCCATCGAGCACGAAGTGCGCGTGTCGCGTGGCGGCGCAATTGGGGATCATCGCCACCGGCTTGGAGGCGGCGTGCGTGGGGTAGGTCTTGATCTTGATGTCGAGCACCGTGGTCAGGCCCCCCAGGCCCTGCGCCCCGATGCCCAGGGCGTTGACCTTCTCGTACAGCTCCAGGCGCAGCTCCTCGAGCTTGTTGCGCGGCCCGCGCTGCTGGAGTTCGTACATGTCGATGTCCTCCATCAGCGCTTCTTTGGCCAGCAGCATGGCCTTCTCGGCCGTGCCGCCGATGCCGATGCCCAGCATGCCCGGCGGGCACCAGCCGGCCCCCATGGTGGGCACGGTCTTGAGCACCCAGTCCACCAGCGAGTCGCTGGGGTTCATCATCACGAACTTGGTCTTGTTCTCGGAGCCGCCGCCCTTGGCCGCCACCGTCACGTCCACGGTGTGGCCGGGCACCAGCTCCATGTGGATGACGGCCGGCGTGTTGTCCCTGGTGTTCTTGCGCTCGAAGTGCGGATCGTCGAGCACCGAGGCGCGCAGCTTGTTGTCCGGGTTCAGGTAGCCGCGGCGCACGCCTTCGTTGATCGCGTCGGCGATGGAGCCTGGGAAGTTGGCAAAGCGCACGTCCATCCCGATCTTCAGGAAGACGTTGACGATGCCGGTGTCCTGGCAGATCGGGCGGCGGCCCTCGGCGCTCATGCGCGAGTTGGTCAGGATCTGGGCGATCGCATCTTTCGCCGCCGGCGACTGCTCGCGCTCGTAGGCGCGTGCCAGGTGCGCGATGTAGTCGGCCGGGTGGTAGTAGCTGATGTACTGCAGGGCGGCAGCCACGCTTTCGACGAGGTCGTCGTGCTGGATCGTGGTGGTCATGGGGCTGGCTGGAGTGGTGGGGCGAAGGACGGAGGGGCAGGGCCCCGGGCAAGCGCTGAATTTTAACGGGCCACCCGGTGAGCGCGGGGATCGAAACCGATCGAGCTTGCAAGGACATGACAAGACGGCGCGGAGCGCCTGAGTGATTGCCACAGGCAGGTCCGGCGGCACATGTTTCTAAAATCAGCCGTTTTTTGCGTGCCGCCGTCGGCTGCGACGGCGGGTGCGTCCTGCCACACCTACCTGCCTGACACGATGAACCTGCTTGCCACGGTCGTCTTGCTCCCCCTGGTGCTAGGCACCGTCCTGTGCTTCTGGCTGGGCCGCGTCGAGACGCCCGCGCGCCGGCGCGCCACGGCCTGGGCGGCCGGCCTGGTGGCCGTTTGCGCGCTGGGGGTGCTGCTTGGTCTGGCCGCCCCGGTCTTTGCGGGCCAGACCCTGCTCGCCCACTGGCCCTGGGTGAGCGCCATCGGCCTGAACATCGGTCTGCGGCTGGATGGCCTGGCCTGGATGTTCGCCGCACTGATCAGCGGCATCGGCATCCTCATCGTGCTGTACGCCGCCTACTACCTGCACCACGACGATCCGGCCGGCAAGTTCTTCAGCACGCTCATGCTCTTCATGGCGGCCATGCTGGGCATCGTGCTGTCGGACAACCTGCTGCTGCTGCTGGTGTTCTGGGAGCTCACCAGCCTCTCGTCGTTCCTGCTCATCGGTTACTGGGGCCACAAGGAGGAGTCGCGCGCCGGCGCCCGCATGGCCCTGGCGGTGACCGGCGGCGGGGGCCTGGCGCTGCTAGCTGGCTTCGTGGTGCTGGGCCAGATCGCCGGCACCTATGAGCTTTCGCAGATGCTTGGCCGCGGTGCCGAGATCCAGGCCCACCCGATGTTCCCGGTGGCGCTCGTCCTCATTTTGCTGGGTTGCTTCACCAAGAGCGCGCAGTTTCCTTTCCACTTCTGGCTGCCCGAGGCCATGGCCGCGCCCACGCCGGTATCGGCCTACCTGCACTCGGCCACGATGGTGAAGGCAGGGCTGTTCCTGCTGGCGCGGCTGTACCCGGTGATCGGCGGCAACGCCCTGTTCGAAGGCATCGTTGCCACCGTGGGCCTCGTCACAATGGTGTTCGCCGCCTTCGTGGCCCTGTTCAAGCACGACCTGAAGGGCCTGCTGGCCTACTCCACCGTCAGCCACCTGGGCTTCATCGCCTTCCTGATCGGCCTGTCCTCGCCGATGTCGGCGGTGGTGGCCATCTTCCACATCCTCAACCACGCCAGCTTCAAGGCGGCGCTGTTCATGACCGCGGGCATCGTCGACCACGAAACCGGCACGCGCGACATGCGCCGCCTGGGCGGCCTGATGAAGGCCATGCCGTGGATGGGCAGCTTCGCATTGCTGGCCTCGGCCTCGATGGCCGGTCTGCCGCCGTTCAATGGCTTCCTGTCGAAGGAGATGATGTTCGAGCAGGCCGTGCAGGCGCAGTTCTGGGGCTCGCTGAGCTGGCTCGTGCCGGTGCTGGCCACCGTCGGCGGGCTGTTCTCGATGGCCTACTCGCTGCGCCTGGTGCATGACGTGTTCTTCAACGGCCCGGCCCGCGAGCTCCCGGCCCATCCCCATGAACCTCCCTGGGGCATGAAGGCCCCGGTGGCCTTGCTCGTGGCGATCTGCATCGCGGTGGGCCTGATGCCGGCGCTGCTCACCGGGCCGCTGGTGGTGGCCGCGGCCACCGCGGTGCTGGGCGCGCCGCCGCCGCAGTTCCAGCCCGCGCTGTGGCATGGCCTGAATCTGCCACTGCTGATGAGCGCGGTCGCGGTGGGCGGCGGTGCCGTCTACTACTTCGCCTGGCAGTCCGGCGCTCGGTTGCATCGCCACGCGCCACGCGCCTTCAGCGGCAAGGCCGTGTTCACGGGCTTCATCGACGGCCTGTTCGGCCTGGCCGGCCGGATCACGGCCGCCCTCGAGAACGGTTCGCTGCAGCGATACCTGGCCTGGATGATCGGCCTGGCAATCGTGCTGGCGGCCTGGCCGTTCTGGCTGCCGGCGGCCGACAACCTGGGAGCCCAGGGCCGCGAGCTGCTCCCAGCCCCTGCAGTGGCGGTGGCGGTGTGGCTCATCCTGCTGGTCGTGGGGGTGGCGCTGTTGCGGGCCCATCGCCAGCGCTTCACGGCCGTCGTCCTGGCCGGTGCGGTGGGCCTGGTGTCCTCCCTGGCCTTCGTGGCCTTGTCGGCCCCCGATCTGGCCATGACGCAGCTTTCGGTTGACGTGGTCAGCACGGTGCTGCTGCTGATGGGCCTGGCGCTGTTGCCGCAGACCACCCCGGCTGAGTCGAGTGCGCGCCGCAAGTGGCGTGATGCGGTGCTGGCGGCCGCCGGCGGCGGTGGTGTGGCCTGGGTGGCCTGGCTCATGCTCACCCGAGACCACGAGTCCATCTCCTGGTACTTCCTCGAAAAGTCCCTGCCCGAAGGCGGTGGCACCAACGCGGTGAACGTCATTCTCGTGGACTTCCGCGGCTACGACACCTTTGGCGAGATCACCGTGCTGGGCATTGCGGCCGTGGGTGTGCTGGCCCTGCTCGAGGGCTTGCGCGTGCATCGCCCGACACTCGACCCGCAGGGTCGGCCCTGGAGTTACAGCCAGGAGCCGCTCATGCTGCGGGTGGTGGCGCGCCTCGTGCTGCCGCTGGCCTTGGTGGTGAGCGCCTTCATCTTCTGGCGCGGCCACAATCTGCCCGGTGGGGGCTTCATCGCCGGCCTGATCACGGCCGTGGCTTTGGTGCTGCAGTACATGGCCATGGGCCAGGCGCGCGCCGAGGCGCTGCTGCGCGGTGCGGCCGGTCGTCGCTTCGTGCGCTGGATCGGTCTGGGCTTGGGCATCGCCTGGCTCACGGGGGTGGGGGCCTTCTTCTTCGGTGAACCCTTCCTGACCAGCGCCCACGGCCATCCGGTCGTGCCCGTGCTGGGCGAGTTGCCGCTGGCCACCGCGGCCCTGTTCGACCTCGGGGTCTATGTCACGGTGGTCGGTGCCACGATGCTGATGCTGTCGGTGCTGGGATCGGCCAGCAAGGAAACGTCCAAGGACAACGGAGCGAGCGCATGACGATGGAATTCCTCGTGGCCACCGGTATCGGGTGGGTGACGGCCTGCGGCATCTACCTGCTGCTGCGCGGACGCACCTTCCCGGTCGTCATCGGCCTGACCTTGCTGGGCTATGCGGTCAATGTCTTCATCTTCGCGATGGGCCGGCTGTGGAGCGCCGCGCCGCCCATCCTCACCCCGGGCGCACAGGTGGCCGACCCGCTGCCCCAGGCGCTGGTGCTCACCGCCATCGTGATCGGCTTTGCCACCACGGGCTTCGTGATCGAGATGGCTTTGCGCAGCCATCATGAAAACGGCAGCGATCATGTCGACGGCCGTTCGGACAAGGCAGGGCACGCATGAACTGGTTCAGCACCCATCTGCCCATCCTGCCGGTCTTGCTGCCGGCGATCACCGCGGTCGTGCTGCTCCTGCTGGGCGACCATGGCGGCGAGCCTCACGGCGGCCATGGCCATCGCAAGCTGCTGTGGGCGCGCCGCATCGCGCTGGCCTCGGCCGTCCTGGGCTGGGTCATCGCTGCGCGACTGGCCGTCGAGGCCGGCCATGGTGAGCTGAGGGCCTACAAGGTCGGCGACTGGCCCGCGCCATTCGGCATCCTGGTGCTCATCGACCGCCTGGGGGCCATGATGCTGCTGCTCACCGCCTGCGTGGCACTGCCCGTGCTGTGGTACGCCACGGGTGGCTGGGACGCGCGCGGCCGCTACTTTCATGCCATCTTCCAGTTCCAGCTCATGGGCCTGAACGGTGCCTTCATCACCGGCGACCTGTTCAATCTCTTCGTGTTCTTCGAGGTGCTGCTCATCGCGTCCTATGTGCTGATGGTGCATGGCCAAGGCAAGGAGCGCTTTCGCGTGGGTGTGCACTATGTGGTGCTGAACCTCGCGGCCTCGTCGCTTTTTCTGATCGGTGTGGCGCTCATCTACGCGAAGACGGGGACGCTCAACCTTGCGGACCTGGCGCTGCGCGTGCCCAAGGTGACGGCGCCCGAGTCGGTCGTGCTGCAGGCCGCGGCGCTGGTGCTGCTGGTGGTGTTCGGTTTCAAGGCGGCCCTGATGCCCCTGGCCATGTGGCTGCCGGCCACGTATGCCGCATCCAGTGCGCCGGTGGCGGCGCTTTTTGCCCTGATGACCAAGGTGGGTGTCTATGCCATCGTCCGCGTGCACGGCGTGGTCTTCGGTGCAGGGGCTGGGGACGCCGCCCTCACCGTGGAGCCGGTCCTGCTGCCGCTGGCCCTGGTCACCAGCGCCGTGGGGGTGGCCGGGGCGCTGGCGGCACGCACGCTGCCGCGCCTAGTGGCCTGGCTCACGGTGGCCTCGGTCGGCACCGTGCTGGCCGGCCTGGGCCTGTTTTCCACCCAGGCCTGGTCTGCGGCGCTGTACTACATGCTCAACAGCACGCTGGTGACGGCTGGGCTGTTCCTGCTGGCCGAGCTCGTCGGTGCCCAGCGCGGCGACGCAGCCACGCAGCTCGTGCCGGCCTCGCCGGTGGCGCAGCCGACGCTGCTGGGCCTGATGCTGCTGTTGGCGGCAGCCTCCACCGCGGGCTTGCCGCCTTTGCCGGGTTTCATCGGCAAACTGATGATCCTCGAAGCGGCCAGCAATCATGCCTGGCAGGCTGTGGTGTGGAGTGTGCTGCTGGTGGCCGGTTTTCTGACCTTGGTGGGGCTGGCGCGTGCCGGCAGCATTCTGTTTTGGCATGTGCGTGACGACTTGCCCGCCGGCGGGGCTTCGGGGGCCAGCGCCAAGCTGGTCCTGGCCACGTGCTCGCTGCTGGCTGCCAGCGTGGCGCTGAGCGTGCTGGCCGCCCCTGTGCAGCGCTACACCCAGGCCACGGCCGAGCAGTTGGTCGACCGCGCCGCCTACGCCCGTGCGGCCCTGAGCGAATACGGTGGCGAACGGGCCGAGACGACCCGCCCCTATCGGGGGCGGCAGGAGACCCCATGATGAATCGTCCCACTTCTTCTTCCGCCCCTCGCGCGGCACCCACCTCCCGGGAGGCGATCGGACCCGGGCGCTGGGGGGCGCACCCCGTGCTGTCGGTGCTGCTGGCCGCCGTGTGGCTGCTGCTTCAGGAAAGCCTGGCCCCGGCACACATCCTTGCCGCTGCCGTGTTGGGGCTGGTGGTGCCGCGGCTTGTGCATGGCTTTCTGGGGCCTGCCACGCGCCTGCACAAGCCGGTCGTGGCGCTGCGCTTCGTGTTCATCGTGCTGTGGGACATCGTGGTATCCAACTTCATCGTGGCGCGCATCGTGCTGTCGCCCTCGTCGGACCCCCGTCCTGCGTGGGTGCGCGTGCCTTTGAAGCTGCAGCAGCCAGGAGCCATCACGCTGCTGGCCACGATCATCACCACCACGCCGGGCACCGTGTCGTGCATCGTCGATGACGAGCGGCACGAGATCCTGGTGCACGCGCTCGACTGTGCCGACCCGCAAGCGCTGGCCGAGCAGATCAAACAGCGCTACGAGCAACCGCTGATGGAGATCTTCGGATGAACGGATGGCCCCTGATCGACTGGGCGCTCAACTTCGCCTTCGCGACGGTGGGCCTGGCACTGGTGCTGTGTGCGTGGCGGCTGCTGCGTGGACCGCAGACCCCAGACCGCGTGCTGGCCCTGGACACGATGTACATCAACGTCGTCGCCCTGGTGATCCTCTTTGGCATGCGCTTCGGCACCGAACTCTTCTTCGAGGCGGCGCTGATCATCGCCTTGCTGGGCTTTGCCTCCACGGTGGCGCTGGCGCGCTACCTGTCCCGTGGCGACGTGATTGAGTGAGGTGGACGATGTGGAACGAACTTCATTGGGCCGTCCAGGCCGTCATCGCGCTGATGTTGGTGGTTGGCGGTGTCTTTGCCTTGGTGGGTGCCATCGGCATGCTGCGTTTTCCCGATTTCTACATGCGCCTGCATGCGCCCACCAAAGCCACGACCCTCGGGGTGGGAGGTGTGCTCGTGGCCAGCATGGCCAGCAACTGGGCCGAGGGCCGCTACAGCCTGCATGAGCTGCTGATCACGCTGTTCCTTTTCGTCACCGCGCCGGTGTCGGCCAACCTGCTGGCCAAGGCGGCGATGCACCTGCGCAGCCCCTCGAAGGCGCCGGTGCCGCACGACCAGCCCCGCCCCTGATCAAGCCTGGCCGGGCGGGTCGTCGATTCGGGGAGCGGCATCGATGTCGGCCTGGACCCGGCCTTCACGCACCGCGGCCCGGGCCAGCAGGTGGGAGGCCACCGGCAGCGTGATCAGCAGAAACACCAGGATCGCCAGCAGCCGCATCGTCCAGCCCGTATCCTGCGCCCACCCAGCAGCTCCCAGGCACACGCAGGCCAGTGCCAAGGTGCCGGCCTTGGTGGCGGCGTGCTGGCGGGCCAAGGCATCGGGCAGCCGGATCACCCCCCAGGCGGCCATCAGCAGCAAGGCAGCACCGGCCAGCAGCAGCAGCGATGCGAGGATCTCCAACACACCGCTCATGGTGTGGTCTCCTCGACGTGACTGTGCGGTGCGCGGTCGATCAGGCGGGCCCAGCCGATCGTCGCGACGAAACCCACCAGGGCCAGGCCGATCCCCACGTCGAGAAAGACGGTGCGTGCCGTGGCCAGCGACGCGGCCACGCACAGCGCCACACCGGCGGCCAGCAGGATGTCCAGCGCCACCACGCGATCGGCGTGCGTGGGCCCTTGGACGATGCGCACGGTGGCCAGCACCGAGGCGGCCAGAGCGCTCAGGACGAGCAAGGTCATGATCATGCCGGGCTCTTTCCAAACAGGATGACGAGGTAGCGTTCGAACTCGCGCCGGATGCCGGCCACCGCGCCTGCGGCGTCAGAGGTGTCGAGCATGTGCAGCAGCATCTCGTGGCGTTCCATGTCGATGTCGATGGTGGTGGTGCCCGGGGTGAGCGAGATCATGCAGCCCAGCAGGGCGGCGCCTTGCTCGCTCATCGGGGCAAAGCGCATGCGGATGAAGCCCACCGGCGGGCGTTTGCCCGCAGGGCCGCTGGCGCGCAGGATCACGCGCACGGTTTGCCAGCCCGAGACGACCACGGCGCGCAGGAAGCGCAGCAGCAGCACCAGGCAGACCAGAGGGTGACGCAGGATGGCCACGGTGGTTCCTCCTCTCATCCTCAGCGGCCGAAGCCGTCCACGGCGGCCTGGGCATAGGCCAGCAGGCTTTGCGGCCACAGACTGATCCACACGGTCACGGCCGCCAGGCCGGCCGTGGCGAGGTAGGCTGCCCCCAAGCGCACGCGCGGGGGCTGCCAGGTTTCATCAGGATGGGCCTTCCAGAAGGCCTCCATCCAGATCTTCATCATCGAGTACAGCGTGAGCACGCTCACCAGCAGGGCGGCTGCGGTCCAGACGATGCGCTCTTGCGCGATGGCTTCGCGCAGGATCAGCAGCTTGGCCCAGAAGCCCGACAACGGCGGAATGCCCACGAGGGACAGCGCCGGAATGAGAAAGAGCACGGCCAGCAGCGGCTTGGGCGCATACAGCCCACCGATGCGGCGCAGGTCGTAGCTGCCGGTCAGCGCCCAGACGATGGCGCCGATCAGGAAGAGGTTGGCCTTCACCACGATGTGGTGCAGCGTGTAGAAGAGGGTGGCCGCGTGGCCCTCGGGCGTGGCCAGTGCGATGCCCAGCAGGATGTAGCCGATCTGGCTGATGATGTGGAAGGCCAGGATGCGGCGGATGTCCCAGTGGTAGGCCGCGCCCAGCACGCCGGTGATCATCGTTGCCGCGGCCACCCACCCCAAGGCTTCGTACAGCACTTGCGGTGCCGGATTGAACACGTCACCCAGCGTGCGCAGCACGGCATACACGCCCACCTTGGTGAGCAGGCCTGCAAACAGGGCGAGCACGGGCGCGGGCAAGGTGTGATAAGACGCGGGCAGCCAGGCAAACAGCGGGAAGGCCCCCGCCTTGATCAGGAAGGCGAGCGTCAGCGCGGCCAGCAAGGCCAGGCCCAGGGCCGGCGGCCATTGTGCCGAGGCTTCGCCCAGCGCGCCGAAGTTCAGGTGACCGGTGGCACCGTAGACCAGGCCCACGCTCATCAGCAACAGCAGGGTGCCGAAGAGATTGAGCGCCAGGTACTTGAAAGTGCCGTCGAGCTGGTCCACCCGAGCGCCGATCGCGAACAGGCCCACCGAGCAGATCAGCATCACCTCGAACCAGACGTAGAGGTTGAAGAGGTCGGCTGTGCAGAACGAGCCTCCCACACCGGCCAGCACGCCGTGCACCAGCGGCAGCAGCAGCGGATGACGCGGCCCCGGGTCGGCATCACTCAGCAGGAACAGCAGCGAGGCCGCGCCCATCAGAGCCGTGATCAGCACGAGCGCGGCGCCGGTGCCATCCACCACGAATTCGATCCCGTAGGGCGCCGCCCAGCCGCCGAACTGGGCCACGGCCGGCGTGCCCGAAGAGGCCTGGGCCACCAGCAGCAGGGCACAGACGGTCAGCGCTGCGATGCCCGCAAAGCTGATGGTCTGTTGCACCGTGGGGCGTTGCTGCGCGAGCGCGGCGAGCATCGCGGTGCCCAGCGGCACCAGCACCGGGGTGACGGCCAACGCGCTCGTGCTCATGCGGCACCTCCGGCACGGGCATCGGCTTGCGGCGTGGGCAGCGGCGGCTTGACCGGGTCGGTGGGCTCGGGTTCGGCTTCGCGCAGCTTCAGCGCGTCATCGGTGCGCGCGCGCTCGATCAGGCGCAGCACCAGCACCAGCGAGAAGCACACCAGTGCAAAGCCGATCACGATGGCCGTGAGCACGAGCGCCTGGGGCAGGGGGTTTGCCGCCTGTGCCAGGACGCTCTCGCCCAGCGGCACCACAGGGGGCTGCGTCGAGCCGATGCGGCCCGCGGCGAACAACACGAGGTTGGCCCCCGCGCCCAGCACGGCCAGCCCCAGCACGCAGCGCAGCACGTCGCGCGACAGGGCCAGGTACAGGCCCACGGCCAGAGTGATCCAGACGGCGGCGGCCAGCAGCCAGGTCATGATCCAGTCTCCCGCGAATCATTGGACGTGGGCTCGTCGATGTCGATGAGCGCCAGGGCATAACCGGCCAGCGCGCCCCACACGCACAGATACACCCCGATGTCGAACAGCAGCACCGTGGAGATCTTGAGCTCGGTGAACCCCAGGTCGAGGGCGCCCCACCAGTGCGTCAAGAAGGCTTGGCCCTGTGTGAGGGCCGGCAGACCCGACACCGCAGCCACCAACACGCCCAGGGCGGCCAGCCTCACCGGCGAGCCTGTGGGCAGCCGGTGTATCGCCTGCGCAGGCGAGCGGGCGATGCCCCACAGCACCGAGGCGCTCACGGCCACCAGCGCGCCGATGAAGCCGCCGCCTGGTTCGTTGTGGCCACGCAGCAGCACCCACACAGACGCCGCCAGAATGAGCCCGTAGAGCGCCCGGGCCACCACATCGAGGATCACGAGGCGTGGAGTCATGAGCCTGCCTCCGGCTTGGTCTGAGAGGCGCTGCGCAGACTGCGCAGCAGCGGCAGCGCGGCCAGAAACGACAGTGCCACCACGGCGATCTCGCCCAGGGTGTCCAGCGCGCGGAAGTCAACCAGGATCACGTTGACTACGTTGCGGCCAAACGCCTCAGGCACACTGCGCTCGGCAAAGAACCCGGACAGCGAGGCATCGAAGGGGGTGGCCACCGTCAGCAGCAGCAAGGCGGTGACCAGCGTGGCAAACCCCAGACAGACCAGCGCGGCCCCCGGGCGCCACAACGGTTCGTCGATGGACATCGGACGCCCCAGGCGTTTGAGCTGGAGCAGCACGGCCGCCACCACCACCACGAACACGGTTTCCACCGTGAACTGCGTGAAGGCCAGGTCCGGCGCGCCCGTGAACAGGAACAGGGTCGCGCTGCCGTAGCCCACCAGTCCGCTGGCCAGCAGCAGGGTGAGGCGCTCGCGCAGCAGTGCCGCAGCCACAGCCCCCAGAGCGATCAGGACCACCGAGCCGGCCACACCCCAGGACCAGGCCCCCGCCGCAGGCCCAGGCAGTGCCACGAGCGCCGGCCCCAGCGCTACGAGCAGGCCGAGCGAGACGGTGCCCGCCGTCAATGCCATGTAGCCAGGCAAACGGCCATGCTGCAGGCTGCGCGTGCAGCGCGCTGCAAGTTTCGGGATGCCGGACAGCAGCCGCTCGTACTGGGACGCCATGCCAATGCGGCCGACGCGCCGCCCCACGGCTTCGAACAGACGATGCAGCGGATCCCAGAACAAGTAAATCGCCGCACCGATCAGCAAAGTCACCGCCAGCGAGCCCAGCGAAGGGCCGATCTCCAGCGACAGGCTGATGACGGTCGCCTGCGTGCCGGGGGTCATCGCCACCGCAGCGAGCGCGAGGAGTTCGTCGACATAGAAGGGGAACAGGCCCAGCACGATGCCTAGGCCGGCGAGGATCAGCGGCGGCAGCACCAGGGCCGGCCCGCCTTCGTGGGCTTCGGGGGTTTCGTTGGTGCCAGGGTGCCGCCAGAACACTCGCACCGCGGCGACGCCGGCCACCGCCACCGCGATGGCACCGAACACCGTGTTGGCCGCGCGAGCGAAGGCGAAGACATCGTCGGCGCTCTTCACCTCCAGGATCACGTCCTTGACGACGTAGCCGAACGACAGCGGCATCCCGGCCATCGACATGCCGGCCAGCAGGGCCGCCGCGGCGGTGAAGGGCATGGCCTTGCGCAGGCCTCCCAGCCGGTCGATCACGCGCGTGCCGGTGCCGTGGTCGATGTTGCCCGCGACGAAAAACAGCGGCGCCTTGTACAGGGCGTGGGCCAGCAGCAGGGCGCCCACCGCCACCGTGGCGCCCTCGCCGCGCAGGCCGATCAACACCACCAGCGTGCCCAGCGTGGCCACGGTGGACCACGCCAGGATGCGCTTGAGGTCGCGCTCACGCAGGGCCAGCACCATGCCCCAGGCCGCCGTGAGCGAGCCGGCCGTCTTCAGTGCGATTTCCCAGAGACCCCATTCGCCGAACGCCGGATCCAGGCGTGCCAGCAGATAGACCCCGAGCTTGACCATCGTGGCCGAGTGCAGATAGGCCGACACCGGCGTGGGCGCCGACATGGCATTGGGCAGCCAGAAGTGGAAGGGAAACTGCGCGCTCTTGGTGAACGCCCCGATGAGGATCAGCACCAGGGCCATGGTCAGGGCCGGTGAGGCTTCCTCATAGGGAACGCGCTCGATGACCGCGGACAGCGAGTAGCTGCCCATCAAGTGCCCGAGCAGCAGCAGGCCTGCGAGCAGGGCCAAGCCTCCCGTTCCGGTCACGAGGAAAGCCTGCTGTGCCGACTTGCGGCTGGCCAGGTCGGTGTGGTGGAAGCCCACGAGCAGGAACGAGGTGAGGCTGGTGAGTTCCCAGAACACGAAAAGCACGACCAGGTTGTCGGCAGTCACGCAGCCGATCATCGCGCCCATGAACAGCGTGAGCAGCACGTACAGGCGCGACTGCTGGGGGTGGCCGGCCAGATAGCCCCCGGCATAGACGAACACGGCCGTGCCCACGCCGGTGATCATCAGCAGCATCAGGGCCGACAGGCCATCGATGCGCCAGGCCAGATCGATGCCGAGTTCAGGCACCCACGGGAGGTGGCCCTGCACAGGCAGGGTCTGGGTGCTCAACAGCCAGAGCACCCCTGCCAGCGCCACTGCCGCTAGGGCGACGAACCCCCCGCGACCGGCCCAACCGAGGCTGCCGGTGTCCGAGGGCAGGTGGACTGGCGCGCTCGTTGTCGTTGTGACCATGGGGCAGTTGCGCGCGTTAGCACCAGCCAGACGACACGCGGGCCGCCAGGCATGGCAATAAAACGGATGCGCCGCGGTAGCGCCGCGACGCACGACCCCGGCATGGAGCCATCCGCGGCCCGGAAGTTCCCCGGGGCGATCAGGGCCCCGGGGGCGGCGTGTCCGTGCGGGGGTGTGGCCGCCACAGCAGCCACACCGCAAGATAGCCCAGCACCGAGCTGCTCACGGCCAGCACGGCCAAGCCCAGCACCAGTGGAGTGCCGGTGGATTGGATGGACTGCCACAGCGCCTGCCACCACCCCTGCTGGGCGGCCAGGGTCTCCACATGGGCCTCCAGGGCCTGGGCCACCACCTCGCCACGCTCGCTGCCCAGGATCCAACGGCCGATCTGGTAGGCCAGCCAGTACACCGGCGGGAAGGTGAAGGGATTGGTCACCAGGGTGGAGGCCGCTGCCACCGCCACGTTGGCCCGAAGGAAGACCGCCGTCACCACGGCAAAAAGGAACTGCGCCACCGGCAGCATGAAGCCGAAGAACAGACCAATGCCCACGGCGCGTGCCACGCTGCCGCGGTCGAGGTGCCACAGGTGCTCGTCCTGCAGGCGGTGCGCCACCGGGCGCAGCCAGCGCGACGCCAGCAACTGCTCACGGGTGGGCACCCAGCGCTTCATGGCCTGGCCTCAATGCATGTTGGACGGGGTGGTGTGGCTCATCAGCCGGTCGGCCAGCGCGATCGCCAGGGCCGAGAACAGGAAGGCGATGTGGATCAGGGTCTGCCAGATCAGCACCTTCTCGTCGTAGTTGGCGGCGTTGATGAAGGTCTTGAGCAGGTGGATCGACGAGATCCCGATGATGGCGGTGGCCAGCTTGACCTTCAGCACCGAGGCGTTGACGTGGCTGAGCCACTCCGGCTGATCCGGGTGGCCCTCCAGGTGCAGGCGTGAGACGAAGGTCTCGTAGCCGCCCACGATCACCATGATCAGCAGGTTGGAGATCATCACCACGTCGATCAGCGCCAGCACCACGAGCATGATGATGGTCTCGTTCAGCGCGGTGACCTGGGCGTCGGCCTTGTAGCCGATGCTGGTGACCAGCTTGTCCAGCGCCGCCTGGCTGCCGAAGGCGGCCTCGAGCAGGTGGACCAGCTCCACCCAGAAGTGGAACACATAGACGCCCTGGGCCACGATCAGGCCCAGGTACAGGGGCAGTTGCAGCCAGCGGCTGGCGAAGATCAGGTTGGGCAGCGGGCGCAGCCGGGTGGCCCGGGGATCGGGAATGGCACTCATCGACGGCCTAGGGATACTACGGAATGTCGCGGATTCTAGGGCCAGCCGACACTTGCAACCGAGCCCGCGCGGTCGCGCGGGCGGCAGTATTCCAGGCCTTGGGGGCCGCTGCACGTCAGGGTAAAACCGGAGGGCCGGGGAGTCAGCCTTTCGTAAGAGCTTCCCCTTAAGGTTTGGTACTCAGCGGATTGACCGACCATCCACAGGAGACGCACCCATGTCCGACCCGCAGAGCAAGCTCTACCCACCGCCCGCCCAGATCGTCGCCGGCGCGCATGTGTCCGGCATGGCGGCCTACGAAAAGCTCTGTGCCGAGGCGCAAGCCGACTACGAAGGCTATTGGGCCCGCCTGGCGCGCGAGATGGTGAGCTGGAAGCAGCCCTTCACGAAGGTGCTGAACGACAGCAATGCCCCGTTCTACAAGTGGTTCGAGGACGGCACGCTCAACGCCTCGTACAACTGCCTGGACCGCAACGTCGAGCGCGGCCTGGGCGACAAGGTGGCCATCCTCTTCGAAGCCGACAACGGCCAGGTCACCCGCGTCACCTACCGCGAGCTGCTGGAGCGCACCTGCCGTCTGGCCAATGCGCTGAAGGCCCAGGGCGTGAAGAAGGGCGACCGCGTGGTGATCTACATGCCCATGTCGGTCGAGGGCGTGGTGGCCATGCAGGCCTGTGCCCGCATCGGTGCCACCCACTCGGTGGTCTTCGGTGGTTTCTCGGCCCAGTCGCTGCGCGACCGCATCCAGGACGCCGGCGCCGTGATGGTGCTCACCGCCGACGAGCAAGTGCGCGGCGGCAAGCACTTGCCGCTCAAGGCCATCGTCGACGAGGCCCTCGGCCTGGGCGGCTGCGAAACCATCCGCAAGGTCATCGTCTACCGCCGCACCGGCGGCAGCGTGCCCTTCGACCCGGCGCGCGACCTGTGGCTGCACGAGGTCACGCAGAACCAGGCCGCCACCTGCGAGCCTGAATGGGTCGAGGCCGAGCACCCGCTCTTTCTGCTCTACACCTCGGGCTCCACTGGCAAGCCCAAGGGCGTGCAGCACAGCACCGGCGGCTACCTGCTGCATGCGGCGCTCACCACCAAGTGGACCTTCGACCTCAAGGACAACGACATCTTCTGGTGCACGGCCGACATTGGTTGGGTCACCGGCCACACCTACATCACCTACGGCCCCCTGGCCCTGGGCGGCACCGAGATCGTCTTCGAAGGCGTGCCCACCTTCCCGGACGCCGGCCGCTTCTGGCGCATGATCCAGGACCACAAGGTCACGATCTTCTACACCGCCCCGACGGCCATCCGCTCGCTCATCAAGGCGGCCGAGAGCAACGAGGCGGTGCACCCCAAGCGCTACGACCTCTCCAGCCTGCGCATCCTGGGTTCGGTGGGCGAACCAATCAACCCCGCGGCCTGGGAGTGGTACCACGACAATGTCGGCGGTGGGCGTTGTCCCATCGTGGATACGTGGTGGCAGACCGAAACCGGTGGCCACATGATCACTCCCCTGCCGGGGGCGACGCCTTTGGTGCCGGGGTCGTGCACGCTGCCCTTCCCGGGCATCGCCGCGGCCATCGTCGACGAGACCGGCCAGGACGTGCCCAACGGCCAGGGCGGCATCCTGGTGATCAAGAAGCCCTGGCCCAGCATGATCCGCACCATCTGGGGCGACCCGGAGCGCTTCAAGAAAAGCTATTACCCACCCGAGCTCAAGGGCTACTACCTGGCTGGTGACGGCGCCAGTCGCGACGCCCGGACCGGCTACTTCACCATCACGGGCCGCATCGACGACGTGCTCAACGTCTCGGGCCACCGCATGGGCACGATGGAGATCGAATCCGCCCTGGTGAGCTGCACCGAGCTGGTGGCCGAGGCTGCGGTGGTGGGCCGCCCGGACGAGACCACCGGCGAGGCCATCTGCGCCTTCGTCGTGCTCAAGCGTCCGCGTCCCACCGGCGAAGAAGCCAAGAAGATTGCCAATGAGCTGCGCAACTGGGTGGCCAAGGAAATCGGCCCGATTGCCAAGCCCAAGGACATCCGCTTCGGCGACAACCTGCCCAAGACCCGCTCGGGCAAGATCATGCGCCGCCTGCTGCGCTCGATCGCCAAGGGCGAGCCCATCACCCAAGACACCAGCACGCTGGAGAACCCCGCCATCCTCGATCAGTTGGCGCAGTCCAACTGATCGAGGCGCCGCGGCAGCGGCGAGTGCGCAGCGCTTTGGGGGGGCTTCAGCCCTTGGCGCAGTCCCACGCGGGCCTTTCGCGGGCGCTAGACTGTCGGCCCCGATGCCATCGCTGTCCTGCGCCCGTGTCCGCTGCCCCCACCGCGCTGATCGATTTCATCGCGCCCGTCGAGGGGGCGGCGCGAGAGCGCCTGGCCTTCTTTGACCCGCTGGCGGTGCTCCAGGCGGACACACTCGACGAGGTGCCGCTCGTGCTGCAACGGGTCGAGGCCGAAGCCCGGCAGGGCCGATGGTGTGTGGGCTTTGTCGCGTACGAGGCGGCGCCGGCCTTTGATCGCGCGATGCAGGCCCATCGGCCCGACGGACGCCTGGCCTGGTTCGGGGTCTTCGACCGTGCCCAGCCCTGGCCTGCCCCCTCGCCCCTGCGGTACGAGCCCTTGTCCTGGACGGCCGGCATCGACCGCACCGGCTTTGACCGGGCGATTGCGCGCATCCACGCCGCCATCGCCGATGGCGAGGTCTATCAGATCAACTTCACCGCGCCATGGCGCAGTCCGTTCTCGGGCGAGCCCCTGGCGCTGTTCCAGGCCTTGCTGCGGGCCCAGCCCGACGGCTATGCCGCCTACCTCGACACGGGCACGCAGCAGGTGCTGTCGGTCTCGCCCGAACTCTTTTTCGACTGGCGCGACGACCGGCTGCTCTCGCGGCCGATGAAGGGCACCGCCGCACGGGAGGCGGACCCGCAGGCCGACGCACGCCGAGCCGAACATCTGCGCACCAGCGAGAAGGAGCGCGCCGAGAACCTGATGATCGTGGACCTGATCCGCAACGATCTCTCGCGCGTGGCCCAGCCGCACAGCGTGCAGGTGCCCCGTCTGTTCCATATCCAGGCCCTGCCGACCGTCTGGCAGATGACGTCGGACGTGGTCGCACGCACCCGGGCGGGGGTGGGGCTGGTCGATATTTTCCAGGCGCTCTTTCCCTGCGGCTCGGTCACCGGCGCGCCCAAGCTGCGGGCCATGCACTGGATCGGCCAGCTCGAGGCGGGGCCGCGCGGGGTCTATTGCGGGGCCGTCGGGGTGGTGCGACCTGGCGGCTCGGCCACCTTCAACGTGCCCATCCGCACCGTGAGCCTCCAGGCCGGGCAGGCCCGCTGCGGCATCGGCAGCGGCATCACGGCCGACGCCGACGCAGCGGGCGAGTGGGCGGAATGGCGCAGCAAGCAGGCCTTCCTCGTGAGGGCACAGTCGGCCTTCGAGCTGCTGGAGACGATGCGGCTGGAGGCCGGCCACGTGGTGCACCGTGACGAGCATCTGGCGCGCATGGCCACCGCCGCACGGCATTTCGGATTCACCTGGCAGCCGCAGGCGGCCGCCCAGGCCCTGGACGGGCTGGTCGCCACACACCCCGCAGGTCTGTGGCGCGTGAGGCTGCTGGCCGGGGCCGACGGAAGCTGCCGGGCCGAGGCCTTCGCGTTGCACGATGTGGTGCCACCGGTGCGGGTCCGGCTGGCCGAGCGGCCCTTCCAGGCGGCCGGCAGCGAATTCGTGCGCTTCAAGACCACACGGCGCGCGCACTACGACGCCTTGGCCCCCACCGATCCGGCGGTCTTCGACACTTTGCTGTGGAACGAGGCCGGCGAACTGACCGAGTTCACCCGGGGCAATGTCGCCGTGAAACTGCACGGCCGCTGGGTCACGCCGCCGCTGTCGTGCGGCCTGCTGGGTGGCATCGGCCGGGCGATGGCGCTGCGTGACGGCCGCCTGGTGGAGCAGGTGGTGCACCGCGACGAACTGCCGCAGGCACAAGGGCTGGCCTTCCTCAACAGTCTGCGCGGTTGGCTGGCCGCCGAATTGCTTCCCTGAAAGGCCGACACCCCGCCAGGGCGGGGTGTCGGCTCAGGCCCGTTGTGCGGCGCGGATCACTTGTGCGTCAGGATCCACTGCACGAGGGTCTTGGCATCGGCCTCGCTGACCGAGGCGTTGGCCGGCATGGGCACCTGGCCCCAGACGCCGACCCCGCCCTTGATGACCTTCTGGGCCAGCTTGTTGACGGCATCCTTCTGGCCGGCGTACTTGGCCGCGATATCTTTGAACGAGGGGCCGACCAGCTTCTTGTCCGCAGCGTGGCAGGCCATGCAGGCCTTTTGCTGGGCCAGTTGCTGGCTGGCCAGGACGGGAGTGCTCAGGCAGGCGAGGGCAGCGAGGGCGAGAAGAGGCTTCATGTCGTCTTTCCGGCGATCGTGGGGGTTGATTGACAGTCGCACCCATGCATTCTAGGCTTTGCGCCCGGTGCCCGGTTGGGCGTCCGAGCCCATGGCCCTTACAGCCCCGCGGAGTCCTGCATGTATTTCATCGTCCTGGGTGTCTTGCTGATCGTGCTGAAGTTGGCCGAGTTCGGTGCCGTGGCGCAATGGTCGTGGTGGATCATCCTGTCACCGTTTGCGCTGGCAGTGGCCTGGTGGGCCTGGGCCGATGCTTCGGGCTACACCAAGCGCCGCGAGATGGACAAGCTGGAAGAGAGGAAGAAAGAGCGGCGCAAGAAGAACCTGGCCGCTCTGGGGCAAGAGCCGCGCAAGCGGAGAATCTGACGCTTGCTCACTCGAACTTGTCGAGCACGGCTCCCGAACTCGCGCTGCTGGCCAGCTTCGCGAACTTGGCCAGCACGCCGCGGGTGTAGCGTGGTGCCGGCGGCGTCCAGGCGGCTCGGCGGCGGGCCAGTTCCTCGTCGCTGACGTGCAGATGCAAACTCAGCGTGTGGGCGTCGATGGTGATGGTGTCGCCTTCATGCACCAGGGCGATCGTTCCCCCTTCGGCGGCTTCCGGTGCGACATGGCCCACCACCATGCCCCAGGTCCCGCCGGAAAAGCGCCCATCGGTGATCAAGCCCACCGATTCACCCAGACCCTGGCCGATCAGCGCGCTGGTGGGCGCCAGCATCTCGGGCATGCCCGGCCCGCCCTTGGGGCCGAGATAGCGCAGCACCATCACATCGCCGGGCTTGATCTGATTGGCCATGATGGCCGCCAGGGCCGACTGTTCATCATCGAACACACGGGCCGGGCCGGTGATCTTCGGGTTTTTCAAGCCCGTGATCTTGGCCACGCTGCCCTCGGGCGCCAGGTTGCCCTTCAGGATCGCCAAATGCCCCTGCGCATAGATCGGGTTGCTCACCGGGCGGATCACGTCCTGGTCGGGTGAAAGGTCCGGCACGTCGGCCAGGTTCTCGGCCACCGTCTTGCCAGTGATGGTCATGCACTCGCCGTGCAGCAGGCCGGCCTTGAGCAGCTCCTTCATCACCGCCGGGATGCCACCCGCACGGTGCAGGTCGATGGCCAGGTACTTGCCGCTGGGCTTGAGGTCGCACAGCACGGGAATCTTCCGGCGCATGCGCTCGAAGTCGTCGATGGTCCAGTCCACGCCGGCCGCGTGCGCGATCGCCAGGTAATGCAGCACCGCGTTGGTCGAGCCCCCGGTGGCCATGATCACCGCCACGGCATTCTCGATCGACTGCTTCGTGACGATATCGCGCGGCTTGAGGTCCTTCTTGACGGCTTCCACGAGCACCGCGGCGGCCCGCTTCACGTTCTCGACCACCTCGTCCTCGACGTTGGCCATCGTGGACGAGTAGGGCAGGCTCATGCCCAGCGCCTCGAAAGACGAGCTCATCGTGTTGGCGGTGTACATGCCGCCGCACGAGCCGCTGCCTGGAATCGCACGGCGCTCGATCTCGCAGAAGTCGTCCTCGCTGAGCTTGCCGGCGGTGAACTGGCCCACCGCCTCGAACACGCTGACGATGTTCAGGTCCTGGCCCTTGTACTTGCCGGGCAGGATGGTGCCGCCGTAGATGTACAGGCTGGGCACATTGGCGCGCAGCATCCCCATCATGCCGCCGGGCATGTTCTTGTCGCAGCCGCCGATGACCATCACGCCGTCCATCCACTGGCCGCCCACGCAGGTCTCCACGCAGTCGGAGATCACCTCGCGCGACACCAGCGAGTACTTCATGCCCTCGGTGCCCATGGCCATGCCATCGCTGATCGTGGGCGTGCCGAAGACCTGCGGGTTGGCGCCGGCCGCCTTCAGACCTTCCACGGCCGCATCGGCCAGGCGTTGCAGCCCGGAGTTGCACGGCGTGATGGTCGAGTGGCCGTTGGCCACGCCGATCATGGGCTTGCCGAAGTCCTCCTCCTTGTAGCCCATGCCGTAGTACATGGAGCGGTTGGGCGCGCGGGCGACGCCCTCGGTGATGTTCTTCGAGCGGCGGTTGTAGTTCATGGCTCGTCCTCGGAGTGGGAATCGTGGGGAAGAAGGCCGCAGAAGGCCGGTCGGCGCACAGTATGCAGCGCTGGCACAATCGACTCCAATATATCTTTCAAGCAATTCTGATTCGTCTGGTAAATCAATGCTGGAGCTGCGCCATCTCAGGCAATTCGTGGCCGTCGCCGAGGAGCTGCATTTCGGCCGGGCGGCCGAGCGCCTGCACATGACCCAGCCGCCGCTCACCATGGGCATCCGTCAGCTCGAGGACTTGCTGGGCGCGCCGCTCTTTCACCGCACGCGCCGCTCGGTGGCGCTGAGCCCGGCGGGTCTGGCCTTGCTGCCTCAGGCCCGCCGCCTGCTGGCGCAGGCCGAACAGCTCGGGCCCCTGGCGCGCGCGGCGGCCCAGGGCACGCTGGGGCGGCTGCGCCTGGGCTTTGTCTCCACCATCGGCTATGGCCCGCTGCCCGGCTGGCTCAAGACCTTCCGCGAAGCCCACCCCGGAGTGGAACTGGCCCTGCGCGAGGCCACGCTCGATGTGCAACTGGCGGCCTTCGAAGCCGGCGAGATCGACGCCGGCTTCGTGCTGCACGCGCCGGGCGAGCGACTGGCCGGGTTCGGCACCGTGCGGGTGCAGGGGGAGCCGCTGGTGCTGGCCCTGCCCGGCGACCATCCGCTGGCCGTTCACCCGACATTGCGGGCCACGCAGGTGCTGGACGACCCGCTGGTGATCTTCCCGCGCGCCATCAGCCCCTCGCTTTATGATGCGATGCTTGCGTTCTATCGCGACCGTCAGGCCGCCCCGCGCATCGCCCAGGAAGCCATCCAGATGCAGACCATCGTGAACCTGGTGTCCGCCGGCATCGGCGTGGCCTGGGTGCCCGAGACGGTCACGCGGCTGCAGCGCCCCGGGGTCGTCTACCGCTCGGTCGAGGACGCGGGCTTGGCCTGCGAGACCAGCCTGGTGTGGCGACTGCCTCAGCCCCCGGTCGTGGGCCGCTTCGTTGACCATGTGATGGCCGCCGCGCCATCGTCCCACAAGGAAACCCCCTGATGCTCGTGCATCCCCAGTTCGACCCTGTGGCCCTGCAGATCGGGCCGGTGGCCATCCATTGGTATGGCCTGACCTACCTCGTCGCCTTCGGCCTCTTTCTGTGGCTGGCCTCGATCCGCGTGGGGCGTTCGCCTTATGCCGACACCGGCTGGACACGCCGCGACGTCGAGGACCTGTTGTTCTACGGCGTGCTGGGCGTGATCATCGGCGGCCGGTTGGGCTATGTGCTCTTCTACAAGCCTGGCTACTACATGGCCCATCCCCTGGAGATCTTCGCGGTGTGGAAGGGCGGCATGGCCTTCCATGGGGGCCTGCTCGGCGTGATGGGCGCGGTGGCGCTGTTCGCCCGGCAGCGCAAGCGCCGCTTCTTCGAGGTGACCGATCTCATCGCACCGTGCGTGCCCACCGGCCTGGCCTCGGGCCGCATCGGCAACTTCATCAACGGCGAGCTCTGGGGACGCGAGGCCGACCCGAACCTGCCCTGGGCCATGGTCTTCCCGCAGTCGGGCACCGACATCCCCCGCCATCCGTCGCCGCTGTACCAGTTTGCGCTCGAGGGCCTGCTGCTCTTCGTGCTGCTGTGGTGGTATGCCCGCAAACCCCGCGCCACGGGGCAGGTCTCCGGGGCTTTTCTGATGGGTTATGGCGTGTTGCGCTTCATCGCCGAATACTTCCGCGAGCCCGACAGCTTCCTGGGCCTGCTGGCCCTGAACCTCAGCATGGGCCAGTGGCTGTGCCTGCCGATGATCGCCGCCGGCGCGGCGTTGTGGTGGTGGTCCGGCCGTCAGGCAGCCAGCCGTTCCACGTGACCGTGGCGCGTGTAGAGGAAGTCCAGCACCGCCTTGCGGCAGGCGATGTAGTGGGCGTCCTCGGCCAGTGAGACGCGCTCGCGCGGGCGCGGCAGGTCCACGCGCAGGATCTCGCCGATAGTGGCGGCCGGTCCGTTGGTCATCATCACGATGCGATCGGACAGCAGCACGGCCTCGTCCACGTCGTGCGTCACCATCACGACCGTGCTCTTCGTGCGCGCCACGATCTTCAGCAACTCGTCCTGCAGGTGCGCGCGGGTGAGGGCGTCCAGGGCGCCGAAGGGCTCGTCCATCAGCAGCACCTTGGGTTCCATCGCCAGCGCCCTGGCAATGCCCACGCGCTGCTTCATGCCGCCCGAGATCTCGTGCGGGCGCTTGGTGGTGGCGTGTCCCATGCCCACCAGCTCCAAAGCCGCCAGGGTGCGCGCCTTCAACTGGGCCTTGGACTCCTTGCCGCCAAAGACGCGGTCCACGGCGAGGTGGACGTTCTCGAAGCAGGTGAGCCAGGGCAGCAGCGAGTGGTTCTGGAACACCACCGCCCGCTCTGGGCCGGGCTCGCGGATCTCGCGGTTGTCGCACAGCAGCACACCCGCCGTGGGCTTGAGCAGGCCCGCGATCAGGTTGAGCAGGGTGGACTTGCCGCAGCCCGAGTGGCCGATGAGCGTCACGAACTCGCCGCGGGCCACATCGAGGTGAATGTCGTGCAGTGCGTGGAAGCTGCCCTTCTTGGTGTGGAAGACCATCTCGGCCGACTGCACCTGGATGAAATGGGGGGTCATGATCGGTCCTTTCACTCGGCGTAGCTGAAGCGCTTGGCGATGGCGATGAGCGCTTGCTCCAGCAGCAGGCCCACGATGCCGATCACGAAGATCGCGATCAGGATGTGCTGCACGTTGAGGTTGTTCCACTCGTCCCACACCCAGAAGCCGATGCCCACGCCGCCGGTCAGCATCTCGGCGGCGACGATCACGAGCCAGGCCGTGCCCACCGACAGCCGCACGCCGGTCAGCATGTAGGGCAGCACCGAGGGAAGCAGGATCTTGGTGATGACCTTCCACTCCGACAGATTCAGCACGCGAGCCACGTTCAGGTAGTCCTGCGGCACCCGTTGCACGCCCACGGCTGTGTTGATGATCATCGGCCAGATCGAGCAGATGAAGATGGTCCAGATGGCCGCCGGGTTGGCCGCCTTGAACACCAGCAGGCCGATGGGCAGCCAGGCCAGCGGAGAGACCGGGCGCAGCAGGCTCACGATGGGCGAGAACATGCGGTTGACGATGGCAAAGCGCCCGATCAGGAAGCCCATCGGGATGCCCACCAGCGCGGCCAGGCCGAAGCCCATGCCCACCCGCTGCAGCGAATAGAGCACGTTCCAGCCGATGCCCTGGTCGTTCGGCCCATTGCGATAGAACGGGTCGGCAAAGAGTTGGACGGCGGCTTCCCAGGTGGCCCCCGGCGTGGGGAAGCTGGTGCTGTTGACGGTGGCCAGGCCCCAGATGCCGATCAGCAGGGCCACGCCGAAGACCGGCGCCAGCAGGGCAAGGGCCCAGCCGCGCCAGTCGATCGGGGCCCGGGCAGGTCGGGCCGGTGCCGGCGCGGCGGTCGCCACCTTGGATCGGCTCGGGCTGGAGGGGCACTGGGCGGCCGGGCTGTCGCCGACCGAAGGATGAAAGACGGCACTGACCATGATGGGCTCCCGTGTGTGCTGACTCAGACCTTGATCTTGAAACTGTCGGCGTACTTGGCCGGGTCCTTGCCGTCCCAGACCACCCCATCGATGAGCTTGCTCGATCGCATCACGTCCTTGGGCAGGCTCACCTTCGCAGCCGTGGCAGCTTGCTTGTACAGATCGATCTGGTTGATCTGCCGGGCCACCTCGAGGTAGTTCGGGTGCTCCTTGATGAGGCCCCAGCGCTTGTGCTGGGTGAGGAACCACATGCCGTCGCTCAGATAGGGGAAGTTCACCGCGCCGTCGTTGAAGAACTTCATGTGGTGGGGGTCGTCCCAGGTCTTGCCCAGGCCGTTCTGGTAGCGGCCCAGGATGCGCTGGTTGATCACGTCCACGCTGGTGTTCACGTAGGCACGGTCGGCCACGATCTCGGCCATCTTGAGCTTGTTTTGCAGGCCGGCGTCGATCCAACGACTGGCTTCGAGGATGGCAGCAACCACCGCACGGCAGGTGTTGGGATACTTCTTGACGAAGTCTGCGGTGGTGCCCAGGGTCTTCTCGGGGTGATCGGTCCACACGTCCTGGGTGGTCACGGCCGTGATACCGATACCGTCCATGATGGCGCGATGGTTCCACGGCTCGCCCACGCAGAAGCCGTCCATGTTGCCCACGCGCATGTTGGCCACCATTTGGGGGGGCGGCACGGTGATCACCTTGGCATCCTTGAACGGGTTGATGCCCGCACTGGCCAGCCAGTAATACAGCCACATTGCATGGGTGCCAGTGGGGAAGGTCTGGGCGAAGGTGTAGTCGCGCTTCTCGGAGGCCATCAGCTTGGCCAGCGAGGCGCCATCGACAGCCCCTTTGTCCGAGAGCTTCTTTGACAAGGTGATGGCCTGGCCGTTGTTGTTCAGGCTCATCAGCACGGCCATGTCCTTCTTGGGACCGCTCACGCCCAGATGCACGCCGTAGATCAGCCCGTACAGCACATGCGCCATGTCGAGCTCGCCGTTGACGAGCTTGTCGCGCACGCCGGCCCACGAGGCCTCTTTCGTGGGGATGATCTTCACGCCGTACTTTTTATCGAAGCCCAGCACCGAGGCCATCACGACCGAGGCGCAGTCGGTCAGCGGGATGAAGCCGATCTTCACCTCCTCCTTCTCGGGCTTGTCCGAACCCTGGGCCCAGACGGCGGTGTGCAGTCCGGGCACCATGCCGGTGGCGCCGGCCGCGGCCGTGGTCTTGAGCAGGGTCCGGCGGCTCAGGCGGGCCTTGAGCAGATCGTGGGCTTTCATGCGTCGCGTCCTTGATTTCATCGAAGCACCAAACAGAAAAGGCGTCCTCACGCAGCCTGCGAACAGACCGGTGGGGACGCCTTCGTCCTGGGGCCGGGGCATCGTCCTTGATGCCACCGGGCCGTTTGCGCGGGTCGCCGTTGACCTGCGCGCAAGAGCTTACGCATGAACCGTGCCAGGGTTTTGCCGCAGCAGCGCTGTCGGCGGTGCCCCGGTGCGGTGCGCCTGCAGCGGTTGCTGAGCCTGCGGTTTGTGCGGCGCACAACGGCGGTGCGCCACGGCGCATCAGGCCAGGAGTTCGTTGGCGTCGATCAGCCGCTGGGCCAGGTCGGCCAGCCGCAGGCCCTTGTCCATCGACAGCTTGCGCAGCCGGGCATAGGCTTGCGCCTCCGTGCAGCCCAGCCGGGCCATCAGGATGCCCTTGGCCCGATCGACGAGCTTGCGCTCCTGCAACTGGGTGCGCACATCGGCCAGTTCGCGCCGCAAGCCCTCCTCGTGCTGGAAGCGGGCCATGGCCACTTCCAGCACCGGCTTGACGCGCTCCGGTGCGAGCCCGGCCACCACATAGGCATTGACGCCCGCGGCAATGGCGTCGCGCACATGGCTGGTGTCCTCGTCGTCGGTGAACAGCACGATGGGCCGGCGCGCATCGCGGGTGGCCATCACCACATGCTCCAGCGTGTCGCGTGCCTCGCTCTCGGCATCGACGATGATCATGTCGGGTTGGATCTGTGCCACCCGCTCGGGCAGGTAGGCATCGGCCGGCAGCACCGCCACGATGTTGCAGCCGGCCTCCAACAGGCCGATGCGCAGGCTGCGCGAGCGCTCGGCCTGCCAGCCCGCAACGGCGTCGTCCGGGTCCGGGGTGAGCGTTTCCGGTGCAACGATCAGAATGCGCAGGGCAGGGGACGGGCTCATGCCCGCCGCCTTGCAACTATCGGGCCACGCCGAGGCCCCCGGGGGCTCAGACGCGCAGGGCGCGGCGCAGCCAGGCCATCGAACGCGAGGCCATGCCGGCGCCCAGCGGGGCGCGCGGCTGCGTGCGCTCCACCAGCACCCCGCGGGTGCTGAGCTGGGCCAGGAAATGCTGGACCGCGTCGCGGCCCAGACCGCTGGCACGCACCAGCAGGGTCAGCGGGACGAAGCCCTGGGACATCTGATGCAGCATCCGCTGGTAGGCGGTGCGCTGGTAGGCGGGCGGCAGTTCGGGCCAGCCCGAGAGCTTGTATTCCTTCATGATCCCAAACGACTTTGGACGGTCGAAACGCCGCTCTTGCGTGTGTACCGCAACGGGTGGCAAGACTAACCGCCCGTGCGTTTCCCTGGGAAGGGAATTCGGCGCAGTGTGGTGCATTCCCTAGGTTGGAGTTGTGACAAAGCGCTAACAGATCGTGCCAAGTTGTAACTGGGGCGGGCAAATATCCCTTGTTATCCGGGTCAACCCCAGGGCGCTACACTGCCCGGATGTTGGTTCTGGGCATAGAGTCTTCCTGTGACGAAACCGGCGTGGCCCTGGTGCGCGCCGACGCCGGCCTGGCTGCGCCCCGGTTGCTGGCCCATGCACTGCACAGCCAGATCGACATGCACCAAGCCTACGGCGGCGTGGTGCCCGAGCTGGCGTCTCGGGACCACATCCGGCGGGTGCTGCCACTGACCCGCCAGGTGCTGGCCGAGGCCGGCTGCCGCCTGGACGAGATCGACACCATCGCCTACACCCGCGGCCCGGGCCTGGCCGGTGCGCTGCTGGTGGGGGCCGGGTTGGCCTGTGCCCTCGGGGCGGCGCTGGATCGGCCGGTGGTGGGGGTGCATCACCTCGAAGGGCATCTGCTCTCGCCCTTCTTGTCGGCCGATCCGCCCGAGTTCCCCTTCGTCGCCCTGCTGGTGTCCGGAGGCCACACCCAGTTGATGCGGGTGGACGACGTCGGCCAGTACGAACTGCTGGGGGAGACCATCGACGACGCCGCCGGCGAGGCCTTCGACAAGTCGGCCAAGCTGCTGGGCCTGGGGTATCCCGGCGGCCCGGCGCTGGCCCGGCTGGCCGAGTTCGGCGACCCGGAGGTCTACGAGCTGCCGCGTCCGCTGCTGCACAGCGGCAACCTGGACTTCTCCTTCGCCGGGCTGAAGACGGCCGTGTGGACCCAGGTGCGCAAGCTCGGCGATGCCGTGTGCGAGCAGGACCGCGCCCACCTGGCTGCGGCCACCCAGGCGGCCATCGTGGAGGTGCTGGTGAAGAAATCGCTGGCGGCGCTGAAACAGACGGGCCTCAAGCGCCTGGTCGTGGCCGGCGGGGTCGGGGCCAACCGTCGCCTGCGCGATCTGCTGGATGCCCAGGCACAGCGTCGGGGCCTGAGGGTGCACTATCCCGAACTGCATCTGTGCACCGACAACGGCGCCATGATCGCTCTGGCGGCCGCGATGCGGCTGCAGCGCGATCCGGGACGGGCGCGGCGCGACTACGCCTTCGATGTTGCCCCCCGCTGGGACCTGGCCACGGCCTGAGCCGCCGAGCCGGCGTTGCGCGCTGGCACAATCCGCGCCCGATCCCTTTCCCTGGCCCAGCCCGACGAACCCCGGTCCATGAAGACTCTTGTCACGAACACCCTGCGCAGGGCCCTGGCCCTGGCCCTGGCCGCGGCCCTGGTCGGCCTCGCAACCCCTGTGGTGGCCCAGCCGCGGCCCGAGCCGGTGCGCCTGGGCCTCATCGAAGGTCTGTCCGGTCCGTTTGCGAACGCGGGGGAGGCCGTGCACCGCAACCTCGCCTGGGCGGCCGAGCGGGTCAATGCCCGTGGCGGCGTGAAGCTGCCCGGGGGCGCGCGGCCGCTGGAGATCGTGCGCCTGGACAGCAAGGGTCAGACGGAGGAGGCCCTGTCGATGCTGCGATCGGCGATCGACCAGCGCATCGCTTTCGTCGCCCAGGGCAACAGCTCGGCCACGGCGGCGGCGTTGATCGACGCCATCGAAAAGCACAACGAGCGCGACCCGCAGCGCCGCGTGCTCTTCCTGAACTATGCCGCCGTGGAGCCCAGCCTGACCAACGAGCGCTGCAGCTTCTGGCACTTCCGCTTCGATGCCCATGCGGACATGCGCCTGGCCGCGCTGATGGATGTGCTGGCCGAGGACCGCTCGGTCGACAGCGTCTACCTGATCGGCCAGGACTACAGCTTCGGCCAGCATGTGGTGCGCAAGAGCCGCGAGATGCTGGCCCAGCGCCGCCCCGACCTGAAGATCGTGGGCGAAGAATTGCACCCAATGGGCCGCATCAAGGATTTCCTGCCGTACGTGGCCAAGATCAAGGCCTCGGGCGCCCAGGCGGTGGTGACCGGCAACTGGGGCAATGACCTGACCCTGATGATCAAGGCCGCCCGCGAGGTGGGCCTGCAGGCGAAGTTCTACACCTTCTACGGCAACGCCCTGGGCGTGCCGGCGGCGATCGGCGAGGCCGGCGTGGGCCGCGTGCTGGCGGTGGCCGAGTGGCATCCCAATGCCGGCGGGGCCGCTTCCGACCGCTTCTATGCGGCCTTCCGCGAGCGCTTCCCCCGGGCCGCCGACGACTACCTGCACATGCGCATGCAGACCATGGTCGAGATGCTGGTGACCGCCATCGAACGCGCCGGCGCGACCGATCCGCTCCAGGTGGCCCGTGCGCTGGAAGGGGCCCGCTTCGACGGCGCGGCTCTCGGCGGCGTCCACCAGGGGGTCATGCGCGCCGCCGATCACCAGTTCATCCAGCCGCTGTACGTCAGCCTGATGCAAAGGGCCGGCAGCGAGGGGGTGCGCTTCGACAACGAGGGGTCCGGCTACGGATTTGCCACCGTGCGCCACCTGAGCGCGGCACGCACCGAGCAGCCCCACCAGTGCCAGATGCGCCGCCCCTGAGTCGCGCAAAACCGTCCCCGTGTACAATAATCAAGTTTTGCAGCAAAAAACTGCAAGACAAGGCACGGCGCGGGGAGGTTTCACCCGCGACCGCAAGTGAGTACGAAACCGCTCATCCCGGCGCGCGCCTGAGTCGCCGGGGTGGCGGTCGATTCCAAGGAACGACATGTCGATCGCAGATCTGAACAAGGCCGAGATCATCAAGGCCCACGCTCGCGGCGCCGCCGACACCGGGTCTCCCGAAGTGCAGGTGGCCCTGCTGACCGCCCGCATCAACGAACTCACCCCCCACTTCCAGCTCCACAAGAAAGACCATCATGGTCGCCGTGGTCTGCTGAAGATGGTCAACCGCCGCAAGCGCCTGCTGGCCTACCTGAAGGACAAGGACGCCGAGCGTTACACGGCGTTGATCCAGAAGCTGGGCCTGCGCAAGTAAACGCCCGAGGATGACCAAGAGCCTGTCTGGCGTCCCCAGCACAGGCTCTTTGTTTTTTGTCGGAGTCCGCGCCACTGCAATGGAGTTGCTGTGTCATTCCAAGGCGCCTGCGGGTCAGGCCCCCTGGAATGGCACTCCGCTCCGGTGACGAGGCTCCAGGCTTTGCGCGCAGCCGCATGCGCGCCTATCACCGGAGACATCCATGAGCATCTTCAACAAAGTCACCAAGACCTTCCAATGGGGTCAGCACACCGTCACGATGGAGACGGGCGAGATCGCGCGCCAGGCCACCGGCGCGGTGCTGGTCAACATGGACGACACCGTGGTGCTGGCCACCGTGGTGGCGGCCAAGAATGCCAAGCCCGGCCAGGACTTCTTTCCGCTGACCGTCGACTACATCGAGAAGACCTATGCCGCCGGGAAGATCCCGGGCAGCTTCTTCAAGCGTGAGGGCCGGCCCAGCGAATACGAGACCCTGACCTCGCGCCTGATCGACCGTCCGATCCGGCCGCTCTTCCCCGAGGGCTTCTTCAACGAGGTGCAAGTCGTCGTGCACGTGCTCTCGCTCAACCCCGAGGTCGAGCCCGACATCCCCGCCATGATCGCCACCAGCGCTGCGCTGGCCGTCTCGGGCATTCCCTTCAACGGCCCGATCGGCGCCGCGCGTGTGGGCTATGTCGACGGCGAGTACGTGCTCAACCCCGGCAAGACCCAACTGGCGCAGTCGCGCCTGGACCTGGTGGTGGCCGGCACCGAGGCGGCCGTGCTGATGGTCGAGTCCGAGGCCGACCAGTTGCCCGAGGACGTCATGCTCGGCGCCGTGGTCTTCGGTCACGAGCAGGGCAAGGTGGCGATCCAGGCCATTCACGAACTCGTGCGCGAGGGCGGCAAGCCCGAGTGGGACTGGCAGCCTGCGCCCAAGGACGAGGCCTTCATCGCCAAGGTCACCGCCCTGGCCGAGGACAAGCTGCGCGCGGCCTATCAGATCCGCTCCAAACAGGCCCGCACCCAGGCGTGCCGTGAAGCCTATGCCGCCGTGAAGGAAGCGCTGGGCGCCGAAGGCCTCGAGTTCGACGAGGTGAAGGTCGACGGCCTGCTCTTCGACATCGAGGCGCGCATCGTTCGCAGCCAGATCCTGGCCGGCGAGCCGCGCATCGACGGTCGCGACACCCGCACCGTGCGCCCCATCGAGATCCGCACTGGCGTGCTGCCGCGCACCCACGGCTCAGCCCTGTTCACCCGTGGCGAGACCCAGGCCCTGGTCGTGGCCACCCTGGGCACCGACCGCGATGCGCAGAAGATCGACGCGCTGGGCGGTGAATTCACCGACCGCTTCATGCTGCACTACAACATGCCGCCGTTCGCCACCGGCGAGACCGGCCGCGTGGGCAGCCCCAAGCGCCGCGAGATCGGTCACGGCCGGCTGGCCAAGCGGGCCCTGGTGGCCGTGCTGCCCTCCAAGGACGATTTCGCCTACTCGATGCGCGTGGTCTCCGAGATCACTGAATCCAACGGTTCGTCCTCGATGGCCTCCGTGTGCGGCGGCTGCCTGGCGCTGATGGACGCCGGCGTGCCCCTGAAGGCGCATGTGGCCGGCATTGCCATGGGCCTGATCAAGGAAGGCAACCGCTTTGCAGTGCTCACCGACATCCTGGGTGACGAGGACCATCTGGGCGACATGGACTTCAAGGTGGCCGGCACGACCGAAGGTGTGACCGCCTTGCAGATGGACATCAAGATCCAGGGCATCACCAAGGAGATCATGCAGGTCGCGCTGGCCCAGGCCAAGGAAGCGCGCATGCACATCCTGGGCAAGATGGTCGAGGCTGTCGGTGGTGCCAAGACCGAGGTCTCCCAATTCGCCCCGCGCCTTTACACGATGAAGATCAACCCGGAGAAGATCCGCGACGTGATCGGCAAGGGCGGGGCCACCATCCGCGCGCTGACCGAGGAGACCGGCACCCAGATCGACATCGCCGAGGATGGCACCATCACCATCGCCTCCACCGACGGTGCGCGCGCCGAAGAGGCTCGACGTCGCATCGAGGAGATCACCGCCGAGGTCGAGGTGGGCAAGATCTACGAAGGCCCCGTGACCAAGCTGCTGGAGTTCGGTGCCCTGGTCAACCTGCTGCCCGGCAAGGACGGTCTGCTGCACATCAGCCAGATCGCCCACGAGCGCGTCAACAAGGTCAGCGACTACCTGCAGGAAGGCCAGATCGTGCGCGTCAAGGTGCTCGAGACCGACGACAAGGGCCGCGTGAAGCTGTCGATGAAGGCCCTGGCCGAGCGGGTTCCCGCCGGCGAACGCGAGGCCCAGGAACAGCAACAGCAGCAGCAACAGCAGTGAGCCGGGTCGCACGGCCCATCGCCACGCCATGAAAGCGGTCGAAATCGTCGAATACGGGGCACCCGAGGTGCTGCGCCTGGCCGAGCGCCCCGACCCGGTGGCCGGGCCGGGGGAGGTGCTGATCCGCGTCGGCGCCTCAGGGGTCAACCGCCCCGACGTGCTGCAGCGCAAGGGCCTGTACCCTGTGCCGGCAGGCGCTTCGGACATCCCGGGCCTGGAGGTGGCCGGCGAGATCGTGGCCGGCGATGCGCAGGCCCTGTCCGAAGCCGGCTTGCGTCTGGGTGACCGGGTTTGCGCCCTGGTGCAAGGCGGCGGCTATGCCGAGCTGTGCGTCGCCCCGGTGGCCCAGTGCCTGCCGGTGCCCCCCGGCTGGTCCGACGTCGAGGCCTCGGGGCTGCCCGAGACCTTCTTCACCGTGTGGTCCAACGTCTTTCAGCGCGGCCGCCTGCAGCCTGGCGAGACCCTGCTCGTGCAAGGGGGCACCAGCGGCATCGGTGTGACAGCCATCCAGCTCGCCAAGGCCTTCGGGGCGACCGTCATCGCCACCGCCGGCTCCGACGAGAAGTGCGAGGCCTGCCGCAGGCTCGGGGCCGACCATGCGATCAACTACCGCCGCGAGGACTTTGCCGAGCGCACGCGCGAGCTCACCGGCGGCCATGGGGCGGATGTCATCCTCGACATGGTGGCTGGCGACTACCTGCCGCGCGAGATCGGCTGCCTGGCCGATGACGGCCGCCTGGTCATCATCGCCTTGCAACGCGGGGCCAAAGCCGAGCTCGACCTCGGTGCGCTGATGCGCCGCCGCCTCACGGTGACGGGCTCGACACTGCGTCCCCGTCCCGTGGCCTTCAAGGCCCAGATCGCCCGGGAACTGCGCGAGCGCGTGTGGCCGTTGCTGGCCTCGCGGCGCATCGTGCCGGTCGTCTTCCGCACCTTCGGGCCGGATGAGGCCGCCCAGGCGCATGCGCTCATGGAGTCCAACCAGCACATCGGCAAGCTGGCCCTCGTGTGGCAGCCTGCAGCGCGGACGTCTCCTTAAAATTTACAGTTTTTGCGCGGAGTGCTCCGTCCATGCGACGCAAACTCGTCATCGGCAACTGGAAGATGCACGGCAGCCTGGCGTCCAACGCCGAACTGCTGGCCGGCTTGCGCGCGGCCGAACCCTTCGTGTGCGACACGGCCGTGTGTCCGCCGTATCCCTACCTGGCCGCCTGCGTGCTGGCCCTGCAAGGCAGCCATATCGCGCTGGGCGCTCAGGACTGCTCGGCACACGAGCAGGGAGCCTACACCGGCGAGGTGTCGGCCGCGATGCTCGCTGACCTGGGCTGCCGCTACGTGATCGTCGGTCATTCCGAGCGCCGCAGCCTGCACGGAGAGACCGACCAGCTCGTGGCCGACAAGGCGAAGATGGCGGTCGGCAAGGGCCTCATCCCCGTCGTGTGCGTGGGCGAGACGCTGTCCGAGCGCGAGGCCGGGCATACCGAGTCGGTCGTCAAGCGCCAGCTCTCGGCCGTGATCCACACGCTGGGTCACTGCACACCGCAGATCGTGGTGGCCTACGAGCCGGTGTGGGCCATCGGCACCGGCAAGACCGCCACCCCCGAGCAGGCCCAAGCCGTGCACGCCCTGCTGCGCGCTCAGCTCAAGGCAGCCACACCGCATGCCGACGGGATGCGCATCCTCTACGGCGGCAGCGTCAAACCCGACAATGCCGCCGCCTTGTTCCAGCAGCCCGACATCGACGGCGGGCTCATCGGCGGGGCCTCACTGAAGGCTGCCGACTTCATCGCTATTTGCCGCGCCGCCCTGTGAGGCGTGCGGCTCCTCGAACCACCGGAGAACACTGATGCAGTTCATGATGACCCTGATCCTCGTGGTGCAGTTGCTGGCCGCGCTCGCCATGATCGGTCTGGTGCTGATCCAGCATGGCAAGGGGGCCGACATGGGCGCCTCCTTCGGCAGCGGGGCCTCGGGCAGCCTGTTCGGAGCCACAGGCAGCGCCAACTTCCTGTCGCGCACCACCGCGGTGTGCGCCACCGTCTTCTTTGCCTGCACGTTGGCGCTGGCCTATCTCTCCACCCCCGACACCCGTGGCGCGGCCGCGCCCGGTGCGAGCGTGCTCGACCAGCCCGCAGCCCCGGGGGCTGCACAGATCCCCGGCGCGCCCGACGCACAGTCTGCGCCGGCTGCCGGCCAGCCGGCCTCGGCGCCTGCGGCGGCCGGTGCGGCCCAGATCCCGGCCTCCGGCCACTGAGGCGGAGCTCACCAACCGGGCCTGCGGGTCCGGTCACGCGCCCGCGGGTCGCATAGCTCGCGGTGCGCAGCTTGCGCCAGATTCCAACCGGTCTCAAAAGTCGGTGGCGGCGCTTGGAGAAAACCCTGGGTTTCGGGTTAGAATTTATGTCTGTGCAGTGAGCAGCTCCCCTCAGAATTCACGGGCGGCTCACGAAACCCAACTGAACGATTGGTGCATGTCGCGGGCCTGGCCCGCGAGAGTGTTCCGGGCCGACGTGGTGGAATTGGTAGACACGCTATCTTGAGGGGGTAGTGGCGAAAGCTGTGCGAGTTCGAGTCTCGCCGTCGGCACCATCTCAATGCATCTTCGGCGGAGTCCTCATCCGGTGCTCCGTCGACCCTGACACCGGCCGGCAGCGGCAGGCGCAGGGAAATCGGGCGTGCTGAAGCAGCGGTTTGCCGCTGAGGACAGCGCGCCTTATTTTTGCCGCTTGCGGCAAGGCCGGACGACGCAGACATGGCGCAGCCAGGACCCACGAAACGATGAGCCAAGCGACGCAACGCCTATGATCCTCGACCAGTACCTTCCTGTCCTTTTGTTCATTCTGGTCGGCGTCGCGGTGGGCGTGGCGCCCCAGGTGCTCGGATTCGTCCTCGGCCCGCGACGGCCCGACCCCGAGAAGAACTCCCCCTACGAATGCGGCTTCGAGGCCTTCGAGGACGCGCGCATGAAGTTCGACGTGCGCTACTACCTCGTGGCCATCCTCTTCATCCTGTTCGACCTGGAAATCGCCTTCCTCTTCCCCTGGGCCGTGGCCTTGCGCGAGATCGGGCCGGTGGGCTTCTGGGCCATGATGGTCTTCCTGGCCATCCTCGTGGTGGGCTTCGTCTATGAGTGGAAGAAGGGCGCCCTGGATTGGGAATGACCAAGGAGTGCAGTCATGAGTATCGAAGGCGTTCTCAAGGAAGGTTTCATCACCACGACGGCTGACAAGCTGATCAACTGGTCCAAGACCGGGTCGCTGTGGCCCATGACCTTCGGGCTGGCGTGCTGTGCCGTGGAGATGATGCACGCCGGCGCATCGCGCTACGACATCGACCGCTTCGGCATGCTCTTTCGCCCCAGCCCGCGCCAGTCCGATCTGATGATCGTGGCAGGCACGCTGTGCAACAAGATGGCCCCGGCCCTGCGCAAGGTCTATGACCAGATGGCCGAGCCGCGCTGGGTGATCAGCATGGGTTCGTGTGCCAACGGCGGCGGCTATTACCACTACAGCTATTCGGTCGTGCGCGGCTGCGACCGCATCGTGCCGGTCGATGTGTATGTGCCCGGCTGTCCGCCCACGGCCGAGGCGCTGCTGTACGGCATCTTGCAGCTGCAGTCCAAGATCCGCCGAGAAAACACCATCGCCCGCTGAAGAGACGCTCATGACCCGACTCGACACCCTGCAAAGCGCGATCGAGGCCCGTCTGGGCGGCCAGATCCGTTCGCTCCAGCGCGATCGCGGCGAGCTCACCCTGGTGGTGGCGGCGGCCGATTACCTCGATGTATGCCGCCGTTTGCGCGACGACGAGGCCTTGCGTTTCGAGCAGCTCATCGACCTGTGTGGGGTGGACTACAGCACCTATGGCGACGGCCGTCATGACGGGCCGCGTTTCGCGGTGGTGTGCCACCTGCTGTCGGTCGCGCACAACTGGCGCTTGCGTGTGCGCACCTTCTGCCCCGATGACGACCTGCCGATGGTGGCCTCGGTCAACGAGATCTGGAATGCCGCCAATTGGTTCGAGCGCGAAGCCTTCGACCTTTTCGGCATCGTCTTCGAGGGTCACCTGGACCTGCGGCGCATCCTCACCGACTATGGCTTCATTGGACATCCGTTCCGCAAGGACTTCCCGACCACGGGTCATGTGGAGATGCGCTACGACCCCGAGCAGCGACGCGTCATCTACCAGCCGGTGACGATCGAGCCGCGCGAGATCACGCCGCGCGTAATCCGCGAAGAGCGCTACGGCGGCCTGCACTGAGCCCGAGGCAACCATGGCTGACATCAAGAACTACACGCTCAACTTCGGCCCGCAGCACCCGGCCGCCCACGGTGTGCTGCGCCTTGTGCTGGAACTTGACGGCGAGGTCATCCAGCGCGCCGATCCTCACATCGGCCTGTTGCACCGTGCCACCGAGAAGCTGGCCGAGAGCAAGACCTACATCCAGTCGCTGCCCTACATGGACCGTCTCGACTACGTGTCCATGATGTGCAACGAGCACGCCTACTGCCTGGCCATCGAGAAGCTGCTGGGCATTGAAGTGCCCGAGCGTGCGCAGTACATCCGGGTCATGTTCGCCGAGATCACCCGGCTGCTGAACCACCTGCTGTGGCTCGGTGCCCATGGGCTGGACTGCGGTGCGATGAACATGCTCATCTACTGCTTCCGCGAGCGGGAAGACCTTTTCGACATGTACGAGGCGGTCTCGGGGGCGCGCATGCACGCGGCCTATTTCCGTCCGGGCGGTGTCTACCGCGACCTGCCCGACAGCATGCCGCAGTACAAGCCCTCCAAGATCCGCAATGCCAAGGCGATCGCCAAGCTCAACGAGAACCGGCAGGGCTCCTTGCTCGATTTCATCGAGGACTTCACCCGTCGCTTCCCGAAGCATGTGGACGAGTACGAGACGCTGCTGACGGACAACCGCATCTGGAAGCAGCGCACCGTGGGCATCGGCGTGGTCAGCCCGGAGCGTGCCCTCAACCTCGGTTTCACCGGACCGATGCTGCGCGGCTCGGGTATCGCCTGGGACCTGCGCAAGATGCAGCCCTACGACGTCTATGACCGCATGGTGTTCGACGTGCCGGTGGGCACCAACGGCGACTGCTACGACCGCTACCTGGTGCGCGTCGAGGAGATGCGACAGTCCAACCGCATCATCCAGCAGTGCGTGCAATGGCTGCGCAAGAACCCGGGCCCGGTCATCACCGACAACCACAAGGTCGCGCCGCCGTCTCGCGTGGAGATGAAGTCCAGCATGGAGGAGCTGATCCATCACTTCAAGCTCTTCACCGAAGGCTTCCATGTGCCCGAAGGCGAGGCTTATGCCGCCGTCGAGCACCCCAAGGGCGAGTTCGGTATCTACATCGTCAGCGACGGTGCCAACAAACCCTACCGCCTGAAGATCCGTGCCCCGGGCTTTGCCCACTTGGCCGCGATGGACGAGATGTCGCGTGGCCACATGATCGCCGATGCCGTGGCCGTGATCGGCACCATGGACATCGTGTTCGGAGAGATTGACCGATGAGCGCCCAAGCCAAGCAGGTCCAGCCGATGCAGTTCGCACCGGCCACGCTGGAGCGTTTCGCCCGCGAGGTGGCGAAGTACCCGTCCGAGCAGAAGCAGTCGGCCGTGATGGCCTGCCTGGCCATCGTGCAGCAGGAGCAGGGGTGGGTGTCGGCCGAAGCCGAACTGGGCGTGGCCCAGTATCTGGGCATGCCCGCGGTGGCAGTGCGCGAGGTCACCACTTTCTACAACATGTACAACCAGCGGCCGGTGGGCAGGTTCAAGCTCAACGTCTGCACCAACCTGCCGTGCCAGTTGCGTGGCGGGCTGGCCGCTGCCGAGCACCTCGCCAGTCGCCTGGGCATCGAGATCGGCGGCACCACGCCCGACGGGCTGATCACCTTGCAGGAATGCGAGTGCCTGGGCGCCTGTGCCGATGCGCCGGTGATGCTGGTCAACGACCGCCAGATGTGCAGTTTCATGAGCAATGAGCGACTCGATGCGCTGCTGGTCGAACTCGAGTCTGCCGCCAAGCAGGGGGTGAAGTGATGGCCCTCGACCTGTCCAAGTTCCAGGCCACTGGCCGCGAAACCTGCTTCCACGGCCGCCACATCAGTCCCCAGATCTATGCCGGCCTGGACGGCAGCAACTGGCGCCTGAAGGACTACGAGGCCCGTGGAGGCTATCAGGCCTTGCGCAAGGTGCTGGGTCTGGATGGCGGCGCGGGCATGACGCCCGACCAGGTGATTGCCGAGGTGAAGGCGTCGGCCCTGCGCGGCCGTGGCGGTGCCGGCTTCCCCACGGGTCTGAAGTGGAGCTTCATGCCCCGCCAGTTCCCTGGCCAGAAGTACCTCGTGTGCAATTCCGACGAGGGCGAGCCGGGCACCTGCAAGGACCGCGACATCCTGCGCTACAACCCGCACATCGTGATCGAGGGCATGGCGATCGCCGCCTACGCGATGGGCATCAGCGTGGGCTACAACTACATCCACGGCGAAATCTTCGAGGTCTACGAGCGTTTCGAGCAGGCCCTCGAGGAAGCACGTGCTGCCGGCTACCTAGGCCATCACATCCTCGGCAGCGACTTTTCTTTCCAGTTGCATGCCCATCACGGTTTCGGGGCCTACATCTGCGGCGAGGAAACCGCGCTGCTGGAGTCGCTGGAGGGCAAGAAGGGCCAACCGCGCTTCAAGCCGCCGTTCCCGGCGAGCTACGGCCTGTATGGCAAGCCCACCACGATCAACAACACCGAGACCTTCGCTGCGGTGCCCTGGATCATCCGTCACGGCGGTGACGCCTACTTGCAGGTGGGCAAGCCCAACAACGGCGGCACCAAGATCTTCTCGGTGGTGGGCGATGTCGAGCGTCCGGGCAACTACGAGATCCCGATGGGCACACCCTTTGCCACGCTGCTCGAGCTGGCCGGCGGCGTGCACAAGGGCCGCCGACTCAAGGCGGTGATCCCCGGCGGTTCGTCGGCGCCGGTGCTGCCGGCCTCCATCATGATGGACTGCACGATGGATTACGACTCCATCGCCAAGGCCGGCTCGATGCTGGGTTCCGGTGCGGTCATCGTGATGGATGACACGCGCTGCATGGTCAAGTCGCTGCTGCGCCTGTCCTACTTCTACATGCATGAGTCCTGCGGGCAGTGCACACCCTGTCGCGAGGGCACCGGCTGGCTGTGGCGCGTGGTCGACCGCATCGAGCATGGCAAGGGCCGGCCTGAAGATCTCGATCTGCTGAACTCGGTGGCCGACAACATCCAGGGCCGCACCATCTGCGCGCTGGGCGATGCAGCGGCGATGCCGGTGCGGGCGATGATCAAGCATTTCCGCGACGAGTTCGCCTACCACGTCGAACACAAGACCTGCCAGGTCCCGGCCTACGTTTGAGGCTTGCAGCATATGGTTGAAATCGAACTGGACGGCCGCAAGGTCGAGGTGCCCGAAGGCAGCATGGTGATGCATGCGGCCGAGAAGGCCGGTACCTACATTCCGCACTTCTGCTATCACAAGAAGCTGTCGATCGCGGCCAACTGCCGCATGTGCCTGGTCGATGTCGAGAAGGCGCCCAAGCCCATGCCGGCCTGCGCCACGCCGGTGACGCAGGGCATGATCGTGCGCACCAAGAGCGACAAGGCGATCAAGGCCCAGCAGTCGGTGATGGAGTTCCTGCTCATCAACCATCCGCTGGACTGCCCGATCTGCGACCAGGGGGGCGAATGCCAGCTCCAGGACCTGGCCGTCGGCTACGGGGGCTCGTCGTCGCGCTACCAGGAGGAAAAGCGCGTGGTCTTCCACAAGGAGGTCGGTCCGCTGATCTCCATGGAGGAGATGAGCCGCTGCATCCACTGCACCCGTTGCGTGCGCTTCGGGCAGGAGATCGCCGGTGTCATGGAGCTGGGCATGCTCCACCGCGGCGAACACTCCGAAATCACCACCTTCGTGGGCCAGACGGTCGATTCCGAGCTGTCGGGCAACATGATCGACATCTGCCCGGTGGGAGCACTGACCAGCAAGCCTTTCCGCTACAAGGCACGAACCTGGGAGCTGTCGCGCCGCAAGAGCGTCAGCCCGCACGATTCGACCGGTGCGAACCTGATCGTGCAAGTCAAGAATAACAAGGTGATGCGTGTCGTGCCCCTCGAGAACGAGGAGGTCAACGAATGCTGGATCGCCGACCGTGACCGTTTCTCCTACGAGGCCCTGAACGTCGAGGACCGCTTGACCGTCCCGATGATCAAGCAGGGCGGCCAGTGGCGCGAGGTCGACTGGTCCACCGCGCTCGAGTACGTGGCCAACGGACTGAAGCAGGTCCGCCACCAGCATGGCGCTCAGGCCATCGGTGCGCTGGGCAGTGCACATGCCACAGCCGAGGAGCTGTATCTGCTGGGCCAGTTCATGCGAAGACTGGGCAGCGAGAACGTCGACCATCGACTGCGGCACGCCGACTTCACCGCGCCGCCTGCGGGCCAAGCGCGCTGGCTGGGGCGGTCCATCGCCTCCCTGTCGAACCTGGAGGCGGCGCTTGTCGTCGGCTCCTTCCTGCGCAAGGATCATCCGCTGCTGGCCCAGCGTCTGCGTCAGGCGGCCCGGCGCGGAGCGCGCATCCACAGTCTGCATGCGCTGCACGATGATTGGCTGATGCCCATGGCCCAGGGCATGACGGCCGCGCCGTCGGCCTGGGTGCAGGCCCTGGCAGCGGTGGCCGCGGCGGTCGCCGCCGAGCGGGGTGTCCCGGCCCCGATGGACGCTACGGTCGACGAGGCTGCCGCGGCCATCGGCCGCTCGCTGCTCTCGGGTGAACGCAAGGCCGTGCTGCTGGGCAACGCCGCGGTGCAGCATCCCCAGGCGTCGCAACTGCTGGCGCTGGCGAACTGGATTGCCGCCCACACGGGCGGCACGTCCGGTGTGCTGAGCGAGGCCGCCAACAGCGTGGGCGCTCAGCTCGTCGGGGCTCTGCCCGGGCCGGGTGGTCTGGACGTGGCCGGCATGCTCGCCCAGCCTCTCAAGGCTTACGTGCTGCTGCATGTCGAACCCTCGCTCGACCTTGCCGACCCGCTGCGTGCGGCCCGCGCCCTGCACGGCGCCGAGATGGTGGTGGCGCTCACCCCGTTCAAGTCGGCCGTGCAGGCCCATGCGGACGTGATGCTGCCCATCGCCCCCTTCACCGAGACGGCCGGCACTTTCGTGAATGCTGAAGGGCGTGCACAGAGTTTCTATGGTGTGGTCAAGCCGCTGGGCGAGACCCGCCCGGCCTGGAAGGTGCTGCGTGTGCTGGGCACGATGCTGGATCTGCCTGGTTTCGGCTTCGAGACGGCCGAGGAGGTGCGTGCCCAGGCGCTGGGTGACGTGACGGCGCTGGCGGCACGGCTGAGCAATGAGGTGCAGGTTTCTGCCCACCCGGCGCCGGTCTCGACCGGCCTGGAGCGCATCGCCGACGTGCCCATCTACAGCAGCGACATGCTGGTGCGCCGGGCTGCATCGCTGCAGCTCACTCGCGATGCTCAGCCCCCGGTGGTTAGCGTGGGGCAGGCCACCTGGGTGCACCTGGGTCTGAAAGAGGGCGACCGTGTGCGTGTGCAAGTGGGTGGCGGCGTGGCCACGCTGCCGGTGCGTTGTGATGCCGGCCTGGCGGCCAACGTGGTGCGTGTGGCCGCAGGCCATGCCGACACCGCCGAGCTGGGCCCGATGTTCGCGGCCGTGGAATTGAGCAAGGCGTGATCGAGGAAGCTGCAGATGCTTGAGACCCTCACCCAATTCGGCCAGGCCCAGCTCGGCGGCGCCTGGCCCGTGGTCTGGAACCTGGTCAAGATCGTGGCGTTGGTCCTGCCGCTGATGATCTGCGTGGCCTACCTCACCTTGTGGGAGCGCAAGGCCATCGGCTGGACGCAGGTGCGCCCCGGGCCCAACCGCGTCGGCCCAGGTGGACTGCTGCAGCCGATCGCGGATGCGGTGAAGCTGATCTTCAAAGAGATCATCACGCCCACGGCCGCCAACAAAGGTTTGTACTACCTGGCCCCGGTCATGACCATCATGCCGGCGCTGGCCGCCTGGGCGGTGATTCCCTTCGGTCCTGAGGTGGCGCTGGCCAACATCAACGCCGGCCTGCTGTTCCTGATGGCAATCACCTCGCTGGAGGTCTACGGCGTCATCATTGCCGGCTGGGCTTCGAACTCGAAGTACGCCTTCCTCGGCGCCATGCGCGCGTCGGCGCAGATGGTGTCGTACGAGATCGCGATGGGCTTCGCCTTCGTCGTGGTGCTGATGGTCGCTGGCAGCCTGAACATGACCGACATCGTGGTCAGCCAGGACAAGGGCTATTTTGCCGATCTGGGGCTGAACTTCCTGTCCTGGAACTGGCTGCCGCTGCTGCCCATCTGCGTCGTCTATTTCATCTCCGGACTGGCTGAGACCAACCGTCACCCCTTCGACGTGGTCGAAGGCGAATCGGAAATCGTCGCCGGCCACATGATCGAGTACTCGGGCATGTCGTTCGCGATGTTTTTCCTGGCCGAGTACGCCAACATGATCCTGGTGTCGGCCTTGGCCGCGCTGATGTTCTTCGGCGGCTGGCTGCCGCCGGTGGACAGCGCACTGTTCAACTGGATTCCTGGTTGGGTCTGGTTGGGCCTGAAGACCTTCGTATTGGTCACCATTTTCCTGTGGGTGCGCGCGACCTTCCCGCGGTTCCGCTACGACCAGATCATGCGTCTGGGCTGGAAGGTTTTCATTCCCGTGACGTTGGTGTGGCTGGTGGTGGTGGGTCTGTGGATCCAATCGCCCTGGAACATCTGGCACTGAACCGGAAGTCTGACGAGGTCCCACGATGTCTGCTGTAGCTTCCCTCAAGGGGTTCATCAACAGCTTCATGCTCACGGAGCTGATCAAGGGTCTGGCACTGACGGGCCGTCATTTCCTCTCGCCGCACATCACCGTGCAGTTCCCGGAGGAGAAGACCCCCTTGTCCCCGCGTTTCCGGGGCCTGCACGCACTGCGCCGTTACGACAACGGAGAGGAGCGCTGCATCGCCTGCAAGCTGTGCGAGGCGGTATGCCCTGCAATGGCGATCACGATCGAGTCCGAGGTGCGTGAGGACGGTTCGCGCCGCACGACCCGCTACGACATCGACCTGACCAAGTGCATCTTCTGCGGCTTCTGCGAGGAAAGCTGCCCGGTCGACTCCATCGTCGAAACCCACATCTTCGAGTACCACGGCGAGAAGCGCGGCGACCTGTACTTCACCAAGGACATGCTGCTGGCCGTGGGGGACCGCTACGAGAAGGAAATCGCGGCCAACAAGGAGGCGGACGCGAAGTACCGGTAGTGCCCGCCTGCCGGTCTCTGCCGGCTCCGAGGGGGAGCCGGGCGACCCGCCAACCGAGAACAAAGACATGGATACCCTAAGCGCGCTCTTTTACGTGTTCTCAGCAGTGCTGCTGTTCGCGTCCTTCCGCGTCATCACGGCGCGCAGCACGGTGCATGCCGCGCTGTACCTCGTGCTGGCCTTCTTCAACGCTGCCGGCGTGTGGATGCTGTTGCAGGCCGAGTTCCTGGCCATTGCGCTGGTGCTCGTCTACGTCGGTGCCGTGATGGTGCTGTTCCTGTTCGTCGTGATGATGCTCGACATCAACGTCGACGCCTTGCGCCAGAACTTCTGGAGGCACTTCCCGGTCGCCGGCCTGATCGGCGTGCTCATCGCGCTGGAGATGGCCCTGGTGCTGATGACCGGCTTCAGCCCGGGCCAGGCGCCGCAGCCGACACCCGAGCAGATCCAGATGGGCAACACCAAGCTGCTGGGGATCGAGATGTACACCCACTACATCTACCCGCTGCAGGTGGCGGCAGTGCTGTTGCTGGTGGCCATCGTGGCGGCGATCGCCCTGACGCTGCGCCGGCGCAAGGATTCCCGCTACGTGAACCCGGCCGACCAGATTCGCGTGACCAAGGCGCAGCGGCTGCGTGTGCTCAATATCGAACCGGTCGTCGACAGGCCGGTGGCGGCCGCCTCGGGCGGTGAGCAGCCCACCACCGGAGGCAAGGCATGAGCATCACCCTGGGACACTACCTCACCTTGGGAGGCATCCTGTTCGCGATGTCGGTGGTCGGCATCTTCATGAACCGGCGCAACCTGATCGTTCTGCTGATGGCCATCGAACTGATGCTGCTGGCCGTCAACCTGAACTTCGTGGCCTTCTCGCACTATCTGGGCGACCCGGCCGGCCAGGTGTTCGTCTTCTTCATCCTGACGGTGGCCGCGGCCGAGTCGGCCATCGGCCTGGCCATCCTGGTCGTGCTGTTCCGCAACCGCTCGACCATCAACGTGGACGAACTCGACGCCCTCAAGGGTTGACGCAGCACAGGACACCACAAGATGTCGCAACTCTCACAGAACATGCTGGTCGCGGTGCCCCTGGCGCCGCTGGCCGGGGCCATCATCGCGGGGTTGTTCGGCCGCTACGTCGGCCGCCGCGGCGCCCACTTCTTCACCATCCTCGGTGTGCTGATCTCCTTCATCCTCTCGGCCATGGTGCTGAAGGCCGTGGCGGTGGACGGGGCACGCTTCAATGCCACTGTCTACGAATGGCTGGTGCTGGGCGAGCTGAAGATGGAGGTGGGTTTCCTCATCGACGGCCTGTCGGCGATGATGATGTGCGTGGTGACCTTCGTGTCGCTGATGGTGCACATCTACACCATTGGCTACATGGAAGAAGACCCGGGCTACCAGCGCTTCTTCGCGTACATCTCGCTGTTCACCTTCTCGATGTTGATGCTCGTGATGAGCAACAACTTCCTCCAGCTCTTCTTCGGCTGGGAGGCGGTGGGCCTGGTGTCCTACCTGTTGATCGGCTTCTGGTACAAGAAGCCCACGGCCATCTTTGCCAATCTGAAAGCCTTCCTGGTCAACCGGGTGGGCGATTTCGGCTTCATCCTCGGCATCGGTCTGATCGTGGCATTTGCCGGCACGCTCAACTACACCGAGACCTTTGGCAAGGCCGGTGAACTCGCCCGCCTGAGCTTCCCGGGGACCGAGTGGATGCTGATCACGGTGATCTGCATCTGCCTGTTCATCGGTGCGATGGGCAAGTCGGCACAGTTTCCGCTGCACGTGTGGCTGCCGGACTCGATGGAGGGCCCCACACCGATTTCGGCGCTCATCCACGCGGCCACGATGGTGACGGCCGGCATCTTCATGGTGGCACGCATGTCACCACTGTTCGAGCTGTCGGACACCGCGCTGAACTTCGTGCTGGTGATCGGGGCCATCACGGCACTCTTCATGGGTTTGCTGGGCATCATCCAGAACGACATCAAGCGCGTGGTGGCCTATTCCACCCTGTCGCAGCTCGGCTACATGACGGTGGCGCTGGGAGCGTCGGCCTATTCGGTGGCCGTGTTCCACCTGATGACCCATGCCTTCTTCAAGGCGCTGCTGTTCCTTGCCGCCGGCTCGGTGATCATCGGCATGCACCACGATCAGGACATCCGCAACATGGGTGGACTGCGCAAGTACATGCCCATCACCTGGATCACCTCGCTGCTGGGGTCGCTGGCGCTGATCGGCACGCCGCTGTTCTCGGGCTTTTACTCCAAGGACAGCATCATCCTGGCGGTGCAGGCGAGCACCCTGCCGGGGGCGGGTTTTGCCAGCTTCGCCGTGGTCGCCGGTGTGTTCATCACGGCCTTCTACTCCTTCCGGATGTACTTCCTGGTCTTCCATGGCAAGGAGCGCTTCCACGACAAACCCCATCCGTCGCCTGATGATCATGGTCACCACGACGACGAGCACGGCCACCACGAGCCGCACGAGTCACCCTGGGTGGTCACAGCGCCGCTGCTGCTGCTGGCCGTGCCTTCGGTCGTGATCGGCTTCATGACCATCGGCCCGATGCTCTTCGGAGACTTCCTCAAGGACGCCATCGTCGTGAACACCGAGGCTCACCCGGCCATGAAGGTGCTGGCCGAGGGCTTCCACGGCGCTGCTGCGATGGCCCTGCACGGTTTGCAGACCTTGCCGTTCTGGCTGGCGCTGGCGGGGGTGGCCACAGCCTACGTCTTCTACCTGGTCAAGCCCGAGATCCCGGCGGCGCTGCACGCTCGCCTGGGCTGGCTGGTGCGCATCATGGAGAACAAGTACTACATGGATTGGATCAACGAGAAGGTCTTTGCCGCGGGTGCCCGGCTGCTGGGCCGCGGCCTCTGGAAGGGGGGCGACGTGGGCCTGATCGACGGCCTGATCGTCAACGGCTCGGCCAAAGTGGTTGGTTGGACGGCCTCCGTGGTGCGTCTGGTGCAGTCGGGCTATATCTACCACTACGCCCTGGTGATGATCGTCGGCGTGTTCGCGCTGATCACCTGGCAGTTGTGGCCCCACCTGCAGTCCTTCCTGGTCCGCTGAGCGAGGTTGCCCGAACATGAGTCTGCTGAGCCTCGCCATCTGGACGCCCATTCTCTTTGGCGTCATCTTGCTGACCTTGGGGCGCGATGAGCATGCCAATGCGGTGCGCTGGATCGCCCTTGCCGGTGCCGTGCTGAGCTTCTTCATCACGGTCCCCCTGGTCACCGGCTTCGACACCAGCACCTCGGCGATGCAGTTCGTCGAGCATGTGCCCTGGATCGAGCGCTTCAATGTCCATTACCACCTGGGCGTGGATGGGCTTTCCGTGTGGTTCGTGCTGTTGACGGCCTTCATCACCGTCGTGGTGGTGATCTCCGCCTGGGAGGTGATCACCGAGCGCGTGAACCAGTACATGGGGGCCTTCCTCATCCTCTCCGGCCTGATGGTGGGGGTGTTCTCGGCGCTGGACGGTCTGCTGTTCTACGTCTTCTTCGAGGCCACGCTGATCCCGATGTACATCATCATCGGCATCTGGGGCGGGCCGCGCAGGGTCTACGCCGCATTCAAGTTCTTTCTCTACACGCTGCTGGGCTCGCTGCTGATGCTGGTGGCCCTGGCCTATCTGTATTTCAAGTCGGGCGGCAGCTTCGACATCCTGAGCTGGCATCAGCTCCCGCTGCCGCTGGATGTGCAATTGCTGCTGTTCGGGGCCTTCTTCCTGGCCTTTGCGGTGAAGGTGCCGATGTGGCCGGTGCACACCTGGCTGCCCGATGCCCACGTGGAGGCTCCCACCGGCGGCTCGGTGGTGCTGGCGGCGATCATGCTCAAGCTCGGTGCCTACGGTTTCCTGCGCTTTTCCCTGCCCATCGTGCCTGATGCGGCCCGTGAGCTGGACTGGCTCATCATCAGCTTGTCGTTGATCGCCGTGCTCTACATCGGTCTGGTGGCTCTGGTGCAGCAGGACATGAAGAAGCTGGTGGCCTATTCCTCGATCGCGCACATGGGCTTCGTGACCCTGGGCTTCTTCTTGTTCAACGAGCTGGCGGTTTCGGGGGCCATCGTGCAAATGATTGCGCACGGCTTCGTCTCCGGCGCGATGTTCCTGTGCATCGGTGTGCTCTATGACCGTGTGCATTCGCGCGAGATCGCGGCCTATGGCGGCGTGGTGAACACCATGCCCAAGTTTGCGGCCTTCGCGGTGCTGTTCGCGATGGCCAACTGCGGCCTGCCGGGTACGGCCGGCTTCGTGGGGGAGTGGATGGTGATTCTGGGCGCCGTGAAGGTGAACTTCTGGATCGGTTTGCTGGCGGCCACGACGCTGATCTTCGGGGCGGCCTACACGCTGTGGATGGTAAAGCGCGTGTACTTCGGCGACGTCGCGAACGACAACGTGCGCGGCTTGCAAGACCTGAACAAGCGCGAGTTCTTCATGCTGGCGCTGCTGGCCCTGGCGGTGCTTTGGATGGGCGTGTACCCAAAGCCCTTCACCGACGTGATGCACCACTCGGTGGTGGATCTGCTCAAGCATGTCGCCGTGTCCAAGCTGAACTGACGGGGCGATGACAATGAACACGATGAACTGGATCGCCATCTACCCCGAGATCACGCTGCTGGTGCTGGCCAGCACCATTCTTGTGATTGACCTGTTCGTGACGCACCCGTTGCGCCGTCTGACGTATGGCCTCACGCTGGCCACCCTGGCCGTGGTGGGTGCGATGCAGATGGCCTACTTCCTGGGCTACTACCTGGAAGGGCAGACGGTCTATGCGATGCAGGGCATGGTCGTCAACGACCCGCTGGGCAACCTGCTGAAGTTCTTTGCGACGCTGTCGGTCTTCGTGACGCTGATCTACGGTCATCTGTACAGCGCCAAGCGCGACATGCTGCGTGGGGGAGAACTCTTCACGCTCAGCCTGCTGGCGCTGCTGGGCATCATGGTGATGATCTCCGGGAACAACTTCCTGGTGATTTACCTGGGCCTGGAACTCATGTCGCTGTCGCTGTATGCCTTGGTGGCCTTGCGTCGCGACGATCTCGTGGCCACCGAGGCGGCCATGAAGTACTTCGTGCTCGGTGCGCTGGCCAGCGGTTTCCTGCTGTACGGCCTGTCAATGATGTACGGTGCCACCGGGTCGCTGGACATCGACGAAGTCTTCAAGGCGATTGCCGCCGGGCAGTTCAACCGCCAAGTGCTGGTCTTTGGCGTGGTTTTCGTGGTGGCGGGGCTGGCCTTCAAGCTCGGCGCGGCGCCTTTCCACATGTGGGTGCCCGATGTCTACCAGGGAGCACCCACGGCGGCAACGCTGCTGATCGCCGGAGCGCCGAAGTTGGCCGCCTTCGGCATCACGGTGCGCCTGCTCATCGACGGCATGCTCGCCCTGGCCGTGGACTGGCAGCAGATGCTGATCGTGTTGTCGGTGGTGTCCTTGCTGGTGGGCAACCTCGCAGCCATCGCGCAGAGCAATCTCAAGCGCATGCTCGCCTATTCCACCATCGCGCAGATGGGTTTCATGCTGCTGGGCCTGGCCTGCGGGGTGGTCAACGGCAACACCCTGTCGGCCGCCAATGCCTACAGCTCGGCGATGTTCTACGTGGTCACCTATGTCATCACGACCCTGGGTAGCTTCGGCCTGATCCTGCTGCTGTCGCGCGAAGGTTTCGAGGCTGAGGAAATCAAAGACCTGAAGGGCTTGAACCAGCGCAGCCCCTGGTATGCCGCGGTGATGGCCATCTTCATGTTCTCGTTGGCGGGCATCCCGCCCACGGTGGGCTTTTATGCCAAGCTGGCCGTTTTGCAGGCGCTGGTCTCGACGAATGTGGACCTGTACATCGGTCTGGCGGTGTTCGCGGTGCTGCTGTCGCTGGTGGGGGCCTACTACTACCTGCGTGTTGTCAAGGTGATGTACTTCGACGAGGCCGAGGACCGTGCGCCGATCCAGGCCAGCCCCGAGGCCCGTGCTGTGCTGTCGGTCAACGGCCTGGCGGTGCTGGTGCTGGGCATCCTGCCCGGGGGGCTGATGGCCATGTGCGCCCAGGCGATCGTGCGGGCCTTCTCGGTCTGAGCGGGGCCGGACCGGACCGATGGATCAGTCGGCGTCGATCTGGGTGATCCTGATCGTGGCGGCCGTCGCTGCCAACCTGCCGTTTCTCAGCGAGCGTGTCCTTTTCATCGGGCCGCCGAAGCATCCAAAGGGGCTGGGTTGGCGGCTGCTGGAATGGCTGCTGCTGTTCGGCCTGGTGCTCGCCCTGGGCATGGGTCTGGAGGCCCGCCTGGGCCAGCGCCATCCGCAGGGCTGGGAGTTCTATGTGGTGGCCGCCTGCTTGTTCGCGACGCTGGCCTTCCCGGGCTTCGTCTGGCGCTACCTGCGGCGTCATCGCTCCTGACTGGAGGCGGTCATGAACCGGCACGAAGACGAGCGTTCCCTGCACGAGGCCTGCGTGGAAGGCCGCGTCGCCTACGAAGGCGATTTCCTGAAGGTGCGTCGGGACCGTGTGCGCCTGCCCGACGGCCGGCTCGCTCAGCGCGAGTACATCGTGCATCCCGGGGCCGTGATGGTGGTGCCCCTGCTGGATGACGGCCGCTTCGTGCTGGAACGCCAGTTCCGCTACCCGCTCGGCCGGGTGATGATCGAGTTCCCGGCCGGCAAGCTCGACCCGGGCGAATCGGGTCTGCGATGTGCCATGCGCGAACTGCGCGAGGAGACCGGCTACGTCGCCCGGCAATGGGCCCGAGCGGGGGTGCTGCACAACGCGATCGCCTATTCCACCGAAGGCATCGAGGTTTGGTTCGCCCGCGGACTGACCCCTGGGGCCGCGAGCCTGGACGAGGGGGAGTTCGTCGAGGTCTTCGCGGCTGCGCCCCAGGAACTCGACGCCTGGGTGCGCAGCGGAGAGGTCACCGACGCCAAGACCCTGATCGGCCTGCTGTGGTGGCAGCGCTGGCAGGCCGGGCGCTGGTGTCCGGACTGGCGCCCCACGGACGATACATATCAGGCATCATCCCTGCCATGAAGGTGTTCGATCTGCGCTGCGCCCAGGGCCACGGCTTCGAAGGCTGGTTCGGCTCGGAGGAGGACTTTCAGTCCCAGCTTGCGCGGGGCCTGGTGAGCTGCCCGCTGTGCGGCCATGCCACGGTCGAGAAGCTGCCCAGCGCACCGCGCCTGAATCTCGGCGCCGCGACCCGGCCCGAGGGGCCGGCGCAGGCCGAAGCGACGCCGACGCCGGAGCAGCTCTGGATGCGGGCGGTACGGCATGTGCTTGAACACACCGAGGATGTCGGCGATCGCTTCGCCGAGGAGGCCCGGCGCATCCACTACGGCGAGGTGCCCTCGCGTGGCATCCGCGGCCAGACCACGCGGGAAGATGCCCAGGCGCTGCGGGACGAGGGCATCGAGGTGCTGACCCTGCCGCTGCCGGCCGGCCTGAAGGGGCCGGTGCAGTAGGGCACCCGGCCGCCCCCGTGCTCAGGGGGCCAGCAGCCGGCCCGGATTGAACAGGCCCTGAGGGTCGAGAGCCCGCTTGATCGCGCGCATCAGGCCCAGCGCGACCGGCGACTTGCGTGCCGCCAGTTCCTCGCGCTTGAGCAGGCCCACGCCGTGCTCGGCCGAGATGGAACCGCCATGCGCCGTCACCGCGTCGTAGACGATGCGATTGACGGTCTTTTCGTGGGCCGCCAGGAACTCCCCCCCCGACACGCCGGTCGGTGCCTGCACGTTGTAGTGAAGGTTGCCATCGCCCAGATGACCGAAATCGACCAGGCGCACACCGGGCAGGTGGGCCGCCAGGGCGGCGTCGGTGAAGGCCACGAAGGCCGGAATGCGCGAGACCGGCAGCGAGATGTCGTGCTTGATGTTCAGGCCTTCCTCCGCCTGGGCCAGCGGGATGGATTCGCGCAGATGCCACAACGCCCGGGACTGCTCCAGGCTCTCGGCCACGGCGGCGTCGGTGATGAGGCCATCCTCGTAGGCCTGTTCGAGCAGGCTTTCGAACAGAGCGCGGGCATGGGCCTCGGACTCGTGATCGGAGGCCTCCATCAGCACGGTCCAGGCAGAGGGGGGCAGCGGCTGGGGCTGCTGCGGGAAGTGCCGGCGCACGAGCTCGAGCGAGAACTGGTTCATCACCTCGAAGCCGGTGAGGCTGGCGCCCAGGCGGGCCTGGGCGCGCTGCAGCAGCCCAACGGCGGCGTCCATCGAGGGCAGGGCGGCCAATGCGGTCATGCGGGCGGCCGGGCGCGGATATAGGCGCAGCGTGGCGGCGGTGATGAGGCCGAGGGTGCCTTCACTGCCGATGTAGAGGTCGCGCAGGTCGTAGCCGGTGTTGTCCTTGCGCAGGCCGCTCAGGCCGTCCCAGATCTCGCCGTCGGCCGTCACCACCTCCAGGCCCAGACAGAGCTCACGGGCGTTGCCGTAGCGCAGCACCTGGGTGCCGCCGGCATTGGTGGCCAGGTTGCCGCCGATGGTGCAACTGCCCTCGGCGGCCAGGCTCAGGGGGAACAGGAGGCCCTGGGCGGCGGCGGCTTCCTGCACGGCTTGCAGCACGCAGCCGGCCTCGACCGTCATCGTGAGGTTGGCGGTGTCGATCTCGCGGATGCGTTGCATCCGCTGGGTGCTCAGCAGCACCTGGCGGCCGCTGTCGTCGGGCACCGAGGCTCCCACCAGGCCGGTGTTGCCGCCCTGGGGCACCAGGCTCACGCCATGGCGGGCGCAGGCCCGCACCACCGCGGCGACTTCGGCCGTGTTGGCGGGGCGCACCACCGCCAGGGCCTTGCCCCGGTAGCGGCGGCGCCAGTCGATTTCGTAGGCGGAGAGGTCGCCGTCGGTGAGCACCTGGGAGGCACCGACTGCCGTGCGCAGGTCGTCGAGCAGACTCATGGGATTCAGGGAGATGGCGTGGGGGTGGCGGTGCGCGCATGGCGCAGGCGCCAGCGCACATGCAGGGCGCAGGCGGTGAACAGCAGCAGGCACAGCCCCACCTCGATCGCGGCCAGCACGGCGCTGAAGCCGCGGTCGGAGGCGGCGCGCACCACACCTTCGGTGAAGTAGATCCACACCAGCAGGCTCACCCAGCGGTAGGTGTACATACGGCGCTTGAGCAGGCCGGCCAACGGGATGAACAGCGGCAGCACTTTGAGCACCAGCCAGGAGCCGCCCGGGCGCAGCGGGGCCAGCCAGAGCTCCCAGGCCAGCCCCAGGATGATCAGACCGATGAGGCTGCCCACGGCCAGGGCGCGCGTGAGGTCGATGCGGGTGTGGTGATCCATCGATGGCATGATACCGGGCATGAACCTTCCCAAGCAGCTGCCGCTGTCGGCGCGCGAGCGGCTGTCGGTGCTGGTCCGCACGCTGCAGGACTGGCCCTGGCGCGAGACCCTGCGGACCTTGGGCCAGCGTTTCCGCGAGGACCGCCTGGGTCTGACCGCCGGCAGCCTGACCTTCACCACCCTGATCGCTCTGGTGCCGTTGTTCACCGTGACGCTGGCGGTGTTCACGGCCTTTCCCATGTTCGCCAGCTTCCAGGCGGCCCTGGAGGCTTATTTCGTGAAAAGCCTGGTGCCCGAGGCGATCGCGCGGCCGGTGTTGCGTGCGCTCACGCGCTTCGCCGCGAACGCCAACCGGCTGGGCACGGCAGGCCTGATCGCGCTGGTGCTGACAGCCCTGTCGCTGATGCTCACGATCGATCGCACGCTCAACGCCATCTGGCGGGTGCGCAAGCCGCGCCCTATCGCGCAGCGTGTGCTGGTGTACTGGGCGGCCGCCACGCTGGGGCCGCTACTGCTCGGGGTGAGTCTGACGCTCACGTCTTATGCCTTGTCGGCGTCGCGCGGCTTGGTGGGGTCTTTGCCTGCGCCGGTGTCAGCGATTTTCAACGCGCTGGAGTTCGTGCTGATGGCGGGCGCCTTTGCGGGGCTGTTCCGCTACGTGCCCAACACCCACGTGCGCTGGTCTCATGCCTTGGCGGGCGGCTTCTTCGTGGCCACGGGTTTCGAGCTGGCCAAGGCGCTGCTGGCGTGGTATTTGCGCAGCGTGCCGACCTATTCGGCCTTGTACGGCACCTTTGCCACGGTGCCGATCTTCCTGGTCTGGCTCTACCTGGGCTGGGTCGTGGTGCTGCTGGGGGCGGTGATCGCAGCCTATGCGCCCAGCCTGCAGATGAAGGTGGTGCGTCGCCCGGCCACACCGGGATATCGCTTCCATCTGGCGCTGTTGGTGATGCGCGAGCTGCAGGCCAGCCGGCGGCAGCCCGTCCATGGGCTGAGCCTGGAAGCGCTGTCACAGCGGCTGCGCACCGACCCGCTGCAGATCGAGCCTGTGTTGGACAAGCTGCGTGCGCTGGACTGGGTGGGGCGGCTGGACGAGGAGGGGGGCGCGCGCCATGTGCTGCTGGCCGAGCCCGAACACACCCTTGCGCAGCCCCTGATGGCCGAGCTGCTGCTCGATCCGGCTCCCGACCTGCGCGGCTTCTGGGACAAGGCCGGTTTCGGCCGGATGACGCTCAAGGACCTGCTGGACTGAGTGCGGTCAGAACTTGATCTTGCCGGTCCAGATGTCCTTGTACATGACCCAGTCGCCCATGAAGCTATAGAGCGGGCGCTTGAAGGAGGCGGGCTTGTTTTTCTCGAAGCCGAAGTGGCCGATCCAGGCGAAGCCGTAACCGGCCAGCAGGCCGTAGAGCAGGTACTGCGGCTGGCCGGTGACGAGCAGGGCCGCCAGGCAGATCAGCGCCAGCGTGGAGCCGACGAAGTGCAGCCGGCGGCAGGTGCGGTTGCTGTGTTCGCTGAGGTAGAACGGGTAGAACTCGGCGAAGCTCTTGAAGCTGCGCGGGTTGGCGCCTTGTGCCTGCAAGGGGGTGTTCATGACGGACTCCCGGGCGAGGAGAGAAAGCTCCTGAGGGCATTCAACACCCCGTCGGGGTTTTCCGTCATCAGGGAATGCCCGGCGCGCAGGGTCTGGACGCGCGCGCGCAGCGCGGCCGCCAGATCTTTCGTCGCCGCAGGCGGGGTCATCTGGTCCTGGGCCCCGAGCAGCAGCAGGGCCGGGCACTGCACGCGCCGGGCCGCCTCCAGACCGGCGGCATAGCGGTCGCAGATGGAAAAGTCGATGTGAAAGAGGTTGGCGCCGGCATGCTGCCGGGCATGACGGGCCTGCAACTGCTGCATCAGCGCCAGGTTGCCGCCGTGCAGCCAGGCGCCAGGGCCGGGCGCCGACGGTTTGGCGGCCATCGTGCCGATGGAAAAGCTGTTGACCATGCGCATGGCCTTGGGCGGGTCCTGGAGGGAGGTCTCCAGCAGCGCCGGCGAGACCTTCATCGGGTAGGCGGTGGCCACCAGGGCGAGGTGGGTGGCGCGCTCGCCCAGGCGGGCGGCGGCTTGCAGCGCGATCAGCGAGCCCATGCTGTGACCCACGAGGGCCGCGCGTGCCACGCCGGCGGCCTCCAGCAGGGCGATCAGCCAGTCGGCCAGGGCCTCGACACTGTCGAGCGCCGGGCCGGCGCTGCGCCCGTGCCCCGGCAGGTCCACTGCGAGCACGGCATGGCCGTGGTGGGCCAGGTAGCGGGTCTGCAGCGCGAAGACGCTGTGGTCGTGCAAGGCGCCGTGGACGAAGACCACGCAGGGCAGCGCAGGGTCGAAGGGCTTGCCGCCGGTGTAGGCATAGGCCTGGCGGCCATGGACCAAAAGCTTCATGCGGCCCTCCCGGCTTTTTCGGCGGCTTTCAGGGCGCGGCCCAGGTCGTCGATGAGGTCGGCCGGATCTTCCAGGCCGATGGACAGGCGGATGGTGCCCGGCGTGATCCCGGCGCGTGCCAGCGCTGCGTCGTCCATGCGGAAGTGTGTGGTGGAGGCCGGATGGATGACCAGCGAGCGGCAATCGCCCACGTTGGCCAGGTGCGAGAACAGGCGCAGGCTTTCGATGAAGCGGCGGCCCTGCTCGCGGCTGCCGCGCAGGTTGAAGCTGAACACCGCGCCGCAGCCCTTGGGCAGCAGGCGCTGGGCCAGCGCATGGCTGGGATGGCTGGGCAGTTCGGGGTAGCCCACCGACTCCACCATGGGGTGCTCGGCGAGAAACTTCACCACCTGGCGGGTGTTGGCCACGTGGCGCTCCATGCGCATCGACAGGGTCTCGATGCCCTGGAGGATGAGCCAGGCCGAGTGCGGGCTCAGGCAGGCGCCGAAGTCGCGCAGGCCCTCGCGGCGGGCACGCAACAGGAAGGCGCCTACGCTGCTTTCCTCGCTGAAGACCATTTGATGGAAGCCCTCGTAGGGCTGGGTGAGTTCGGGGAAGCGCCCCGAGGCCTCCCAGTCGAAGCGTCCGCTGTCGACCAGCACGCCGCCGATCACGGTGCCGTGGCCGCCGAGGAACTTGGTGGCCGAGTGGTAGACGAGGTCGGCGCCGTGTTCGATGGGCCGCATGAGCACCGGGGTCGTGAAGGTGGAGTCCACCAGCAGTGGCAGGCCGTGTTCATGGGCCAGGGCGCTGACGGCGGGAATGTCCAGCACATCCAGGCCGGGGTTGCCCAGCGTCTCGCCGAAGAAGAGCCGGGTGTTGGGGCGGATGGCGTCGCGCCAGGCGTCCAGGTCGCCGGGGGGCACGAAGCTGGTCTCGATGCCGAAGCGTGCGAGCGTGTAGTGCAGCAGGTTGTGCGAGCCGCCATAGAGCGCCGTGCTGGCGACGATGTGGGAGCCGGCACCCATCAGCGTGGCCACCGCCAGGTGCAGGGCGGCCTGGCCGCTGGCCGTGGCGATCGCACCCACGCCGCCTTCGAGCGCGGCGATGCGCTCTTCCAGCACGGCGGTGGTGGGGTTGGAGATGCGCGAGTACACATGGCCGGCACGCTCCATGTTGAACAGCGCAGCGGCGTGGTCGCTGTCGTCAAAGACGAAGGAGGTGCTGAGGTAGATCGGCACCGCGCGGGCGCCGGTGCTCGGGTCCGGTGCACTGCCGGCATGCAGGGCCAGCGTGTCGAAGCCGGGGTCGGAATATCCTGGCATGGTCTCTCCCAAAAGCCTGAGGGTGCACCCGGGGTTGTCCAGGGGGGCGTGATCTGCGGTGATCCTGGATTGTGGGCTATATTGAAGCCTCGTCCTGTCCGTACTCACCTGGGTGGGACAGACCATCCCCATGCTTCGACCCAGCCATCGCTTCAAGGAGGCCCGCCATGAAAGTCAGTGACATCCTGCGCGTCAAGGGGGGCACGCTGTTCACGGTATCGCCCGACCAGCCCCTGGGCGAGGCGATGAAGACCATGGCCGAGCACGACATCGGTTCTCTGGTGGTGATGGAGCACGGGGAACTGGTGGGCATGCTCACCTTCCGTGAATGCATCCAGGCGGTGGTGGCCAACGGCGGCAGTGTGGGCCGCACGATCGTGCGCACGGTGATGGATCCGGCCCCCCTGACCTGCACGCTGGAGACCGAGATCGACGAGGTCCGGCGGATGATGCTGGGGCGGCACGCCCGCTACATGCCGGTGATGAACCAGCGCACGCTGATGGGCGTGATCTCTTTCTACGACGTGGCCAAGGCGGTGGTGGAGAGTCAAGACTTCGAAAACCGCATGCTCAAGGCCTACATCCGCGATTGGCCGGTGGGCGACGAGCCGGCCCAGGCGTCCTGAGGCCGGCCGGGCCGGTTCTGAGTTTCGCTCAGGCGGCGCTTAAAATCTGCCTTCCCTCCACATTCCGGGGCCGGCCAGGGGCACGGCCCGTTCCGTTTCTACGCTTGGGTTTCATGTCCGGCAGCACTTTCGGCCAGCTCTTTCGCGTCACCAACTTCGGCGAGTCCCACGGCCCGGCCATCGGCTGCGTGATCGACGGCTGCCCGCCCGGGCTGGAACTGTCCGAGGCCGACATCCAGCCCGAACTGGACCGCCGCCGTCCCGGCACGTCGCGCCACGTAACCCAGCGCAACGAACCCGATGCGGTGGAGATCCTCTCGGGCGTGTACGAGGGTCACACGACCGGCACGCCGATCTGCCTGCTCATCCGCAACACCGACCAGCGCAGCAAGGACTACGGCAACCTCCTGCAGACCTTTCGCCCCGGGCATGCCGATTACACCTATTGGCACAAGTACGGCATCCGTGACCCGCGCGGTGGCGGGCGTTCGTCGGCCCGGCTGACGGCGCCGATGGTGGCTGCGGGGGCCGTGGCCAAGAAGTGGCTGCATCAGCAGTACGGCACCACGTTTCGCGGCTGCATGACCCAGCTCGGCGAGATCGAGATCCCGTTCGAGTCGTGGGAGCACGTGCCCCACAACCCGTTCTTCGCCGCCAATGCCAGCGTGATCGAGCGGTTGGAGGCGTACATGGACGCGCTGCGCAAGGCCGGCGATTCGGTGGGCGCCCGCCTGCGCGTGGAGGCCAGCGGTGTGCCGGTGGGCCTGGGCGAGCCGCTGTTCGACAAGCTCGACGCCGACATCGCCCATGCGATGATGGGGATCAACGCCGTCAAGGGTGTGGAGATCGGTGCGGGCTTGGCCTGCGTGGCCCAGAAGGGCACCGAGCATGGCGATGAACTCACGCCCGAGGGCTTTCTCAGCAACAACGCCGGCGGCGTGCTGGGCGGCATCAGCACCGGGCAGGATCTGGTGGTGCACCTCGCGATCAAGCCCACGAGTTCGATTCGCACGCCGCGCCGCTCGATCGACCTGCAAGGCCAGCCGGCCACCGTGGAAACTTTCGGGCGTCATGACCCCTGCGTAGGCATCCGTGCCACGCCCATCGCCGAGGCCATGCTCGCCCTGGTGGTGATGGACCACGCCCTGCGTCACCGAGCCCAGTGCGGCGACGTGGCGGTGCCCACGCCGAAGATCCCGGCCCGCGCGCCGCAGGCTTGAGGGAGCCCGTGGCGGCTCCCGCCGGTGTTCCCGCGCCTGCGCAGGGCCTGTGGAGCTTTGCCGCGCTGGCAGCGGTGTATTTCGGCTTCATCGGCTACTTCAACCCCTACCTGCCGCTGTGGTTGAAGGAGCTGGGCTTCGGCTCGCTGGCGATCGGCGCCCTCACCGCGGTTCAGAGCATCACCCGCGTGATCGCGCCCTACAGCTGGGGCTGGCTGTCTGACCACACCGGCCGGCGCACCGGCCTGATGCGCTGGGCTGCCAGCTTGGGCCTGGCCAGCAGCCTGGGCTTGCTGCTGATGCCTCACGGGGTTGCGCCCAGCGGGGTGGTGATGGGCGGCGTGCTCTTCCTGATGTTCTTCAATACCAGCGCGATGATGCCCATGGCCGAGGCGGCCCTGGCCCAGCGGGTGAGCACGCCGCAGGGCCTGGACGTGACCCGCTATGGCCGCGTGCGTGTGTGGGGTTCGGTGGGCTTCATCGTCACGGTGCTGGTCTTCGGTTTCGTGTTCGAGCGTTTCGGCCTGTCGTGGTTTGCGGCGGGCACGGTGGCGCTGCTCGCGGCCCTGGTGGTCGTGTGCTGGCGGCTGCCGGCCGGCGAGGACGCGGCGTCGGTCGGCCGCCCGGCTCCGGCGCTGGGGCCCGTGCTGGCCAGACCGGCGGTGCGCTGGTTCTTCGTCTCGGTGTTCTTCATGATCCTGGCGCACGTCGCGCTGTACGCCTTCTTCTCGCTGTACCTGGACGCCCTGGGCCACAGCAAGCGCGTGGTGGGGGTGCTGTGGGCCGTGTCGGTGGCGGTGGAGATCGCCTGGTTCCTGCTGCAGGGGCGCTGGCTGGCGCGCTGGCCGCTGTCGTTCTGGATGGTCGTGGTGTGCGCGGTGGCGGCGCTGCGCTTCGGCGCCACCGCAGCCTTCGGAACCAGCCTGGTGGTGCTCGTACTGGCGCAGGTCAGCCATGCGCTCACGTTTGCGACCCACCACACGGTGTGCATCGCCTTCATCAACCGGCACTTCGCCGACCGCCTGCGCGGACGCGGCCAGGCGCTGTACTCAGTGCTGGGCTATGGGCTGCCAGGCGTGTTGGGCGGCGTGGCCGGCGGCGCGCTGGGAGGCGCCTGGGGCTGGGCCGCGGTGTTTTGGGCGGCCGCGCTGGCGGCCTTGCTGGCCACACTGGCGGCCTGGCGGGTGGCACGGATCGAGGGTTGAGCCCCGCGCGCGGCGCTGCTGGCAAACCCTGAACTTTCAGCCCACGACATGCCGTCGGTGAGGGCGTGACCGTGTAGTGCACGTAGTTCTTACAAAAAAGTCCGATGTAACGCCGGCGTACCGGGGCTCGACCTCTGGCACTGCAGCGCCGGGCTTCCTATGCTGCGGCCCGTTCCCCAACCGAGGCCGGCGGCGCCGGTCGACACCGCAACCAGCACCGCAGGAGACAACGATGCTGCAGCTTTCCCCATTGCCCCCGCGCTGTCGGCGTGTGGCCCGGCAGGGCCTGGCCGCCTTGGCATTGGCCGCCACGACCCTGGGCCCCTCGACGGCCCAGGCCCAGAGCGCACCGCGCACGGCCTTCGTGCATCTGTTCGAATGGAAGTGGACCGACATCGCGCGCGAGTGCGAGACCTTCCTTGGGCCCAAGGGGTTCGCGGCGGTGCAGGTGTCGCCCCCGAACGAGCACAACTGGGTGACCAGCGGTGACGGTGCGCCCTATCCGTGGTGGATGCGCTACCAGCCGGTGAGCTACAACCTCGACCGCAGCCGCAGCGGCACCCGCGCCGAGTTCCAGGACATGGTCAACCGCTGCAACGCCGTGGGGGTGAGCATCTATGTGGACGCGGTGATCAACCACATGTCCGGCGGCACGGGCGGCACCTCGAGCGCTGGGCGCAGCTGGAGCTATCACCACTATCCCGGGCTCTACGGTCCGAACGATTTCCACCAGCCGGTGTGCTCCATCACCAACTACGGGGATGCGAACAATGTGCAGCGTTGCGAGCTCTCGGGCCTGCAGGACCTGAACACCGGCAGCGCTTACGTGCGCGGCAAGATCGCCGACTACCTGGTCGGTCTGGTCAACATGGGGGTTAGGGGCTTCCGCGTCGATGCGGCCAAGCACATCAGCCCGACCGACCTGGGCGCCATCATCGATGCGGTCAACAGCCGCACCGGCACGAAACGGCCCTTCTGGTTCCTGGAGGTGATTGGCGCGGCCGGCGAGTCCGTGCAGCCGAACCAGTACTTCTCGCTCGGCGGCGGCCAGGTCACCGTGACCGAGTTCAACTACGGCAAGCAGATTTTCGGCAAGTTCGCCGGCGCAGGCCGGCTGGCCGAGCTGCGCAGCTTCGGCGAAACCTGGGGCCTGATGCCCAGCAGCAAGGCGATCGCTTTCATCGACAACCACGACAAACAGCGGGGTCACGGCGGCGGGGGCAACTACCTGACCTATCACTACGGCGCGACCTATGACCTGGCGAACATCTTCATGCTGGCTTGGCCCTATGGCTACCCGGCGCTGATGTCCAGCTATGCCTTCAACCGCAGCACGGCGTACGACACGAGCTTTGGCCCGCCGCACGACAGTGGCGGGGCCACCCGCGGCCCTTGGGACGGTGGCGTGAGCCAGCCGGCCTGCTTCAATCAGAGCATCGGCGGCTGGGTGTGCGAACACCGCTGGCGTGGCATCGCCAACATGGTGGCCTTCCGCAACGCCACACTGTCGAACTGGACGGTGACCGACTGGTGGGACAACGGCAACAACCAGATCGCCTTCGGCCGCGGCGACAAGGGCTTCGTGGTCATCAATCGCGAAGGAGCGGCACTGACGCGCAACTTCAAGACCAGTCTGCCGGCCGGCCAGTACTGCGATGTCGTCTCGGGGGACTTCAACAACGGCCAGTGCACTGGCAACGTGGTGACGGTGGATGCCGGCGGCTATGTGACGCTGACGGCCGCACCGAACGGGGCCGCGGCGATCCATGTGGGGGCCCGCCTGGGGGGAAGCGCCCAGCCCTCACAGACGGCTGCCGTCACGTTCAACGTGACGGCCGACACCGTGTGGGGGCAGAACCTCTTCGTCGTGGGCCACCACACGGCATTGGGGAGTTGGTCGCCGGCGGCAGCCAAGCCCATGACCTGGATCTCCGGCTCGGGCACCCGCGGCGACTGGCGCACGGTGCTGAACCTGCCCGCCAACACCACCTACCAGTACAAATTCATCAAGAAGGATGGGGCCGGCAATGTGGTGTGGGAAGGCGGCAGCAATCGCATCGTGACCACTCCCTCCGGGGGCGGCTCGGTGAGCACCGGCGGCACCTGGCAATAGCTGTGCAGCCGGGGGTGGCTCCGTCATGGGGCCACCACCCGCAGCATCTCGTAGCAGTTGCCCAGCGTGTGGTAGTCGAGCCGGCCCACTGGGGTCTTCTCCTCGCCCAGGCGGCGGTTGTCGCGGGTGAGCGTGTGGTACCAGGCGCCGTGCTCGTGGTCGATGAAGTAGTCCCAGCAGTAGGACCACAGCCGGTCGTACCAGCGCCAGTAGGTTTCCAGGCCGGTACGGTGCCCCAGCAGGGCTGCGGCGGTGGCCGTCTCGGACTGCACCCAGAAGGCCTTGTGGTCGTCGCACAGGCTGCCGTCGGGGGCCATGCGGTTGAACAGGCCGCGGGCCTCTTCGTCCCAGCCATGAGCGACGGTGAAGTCGAACAGGGCCTGGGCACGAGGCAACAGCCAGGGGGCGGGGCGCAGGCGGTCGAGGATCAGCAGCAGCTTGGCCCACTCGGCCTGGTGGCCGAACTGGTAGCCCCAGGGACGGAAGATCTCGTCGGGCCGGTCGCGGTGGTAGGTCCAGTCGGGCGTCCAGTCGGCGTGGTAGTGCTCCCAGACGTGACCGTCGGTCTGGTCGGCCAGGTCCACCGTGACGCGGCGGGCGATGCGTTCGGCCCGGTCGAGGTAAGAGGTCTCGCCGGTGGCCTCGAAGGCGCCCAGCAGAGCTTCGAAGACGTGCATGTTGGCGTTCTGGCCGCGGTAGGGGCCCCAGCCCCCTTCGACCAGCTCGTCGGCATACAGGCCCTGGGACTCGTCCCAAAAGAGGGTGTTCAGCGTTTGCCAAGTCTGCGCCAGCCATTCGCGCGCCTCGGCCACGCCGGCCTTCAGTGCGTGCGCGTAGGCCAGCATCACAAAGCCCAGGCCATAGGCGTACTGGGCCGCGTCTTCCACCACGTGCTCGCGGGTGCCGTCTGGGCGGTCCTCGACGCGCAGCATCCAGGCGTAGCGGCCGGTGGCCGGGTCGAGGTGAGCCTCGCGCAGGAAGGACAGGCCGTGGCGCACGGCGTCGAGGTAGGTGGGCGCGCGGAAATGCTGATGGGCCTGGGCGTAGTTGTAGATCAGCCGGGTGCTGTTGACGAGGTGCCGGTGTTCGGTGTCATAGGCGGTGCCGTCGTCGAGGAAGAAATGGAAGTAGCCCCCGCGCCGGTCGATGCAGCGGGGGTGGTAGAAGGCCATGGTGTGAAAGATGTGCTCTTTCAGGAAGGCCGGAGAACGGTAACGCGGGAAGACATGCATCTCGCGAGGGTATCAGGCGATGCGCTGCTGTGTCTGCCCGTCGAAGAGGTGGCAGTGTTCGGGGGACCAGGCCAGGTGCACGCGCTCGCCTACGCGCTGAGGCACCTTGCCCGGCACCCTGACGGTCAGGCGGCCCAAAGGCGTGTCCACCAAGGCATAGGTTTCGGGCCCGGTGGGCTCGACCATGCCCAGCTCGCCGGGCAGTCCCTGGCCTGCGAACTGCAGGGCCTCGGGGCGCAAGCCGTAGCTGATGGCGCTGTTCCCGTGAGCCTGGAGGGCCTGGCGCTGGGTGGGCGTCAATGCCAACCCCAGTCCGTGGGCCTGCAGCTCGTCGGCGCCTGTGCGCGAGGCCTCGATGAAGTTCATCGCCGGCGAGCCGATGAACTCGGCGACGAAGCGGTTGGCCGGGCGGCTGTAGATGTCGTCCGGGGTGCCGAACTGCTGGACCTGGCCGTCCTTCATCACCGCGATGCGGTCGCCCAGGGTCATCGCCTCGACCTGGTCGTGCGTGACATAGACCGTGGTCGTGCGGGTGCGCTGGTGCAGCAGCTTGATCTCGGCGCGCATCTCCACGCGCAGCTTGGCGTCCAGGTTCGACAGCGGCTCGTCGAAGAGAAAGAGCTTGGGGTTGCGCGCCAGGGCGCGGCCCATGGCCACACGCTGGCGCTGGCCTCCCGATAGCTGCGCCGGCTTGCGTTCGAGCAGATGCTCGATCTGCAGCATCTTCGCCACGCGTGCAACTGCTGCTGTGCGCTCGGCCTTGGGCACCTTGCGCATCTCCAGCGCAAAGCCGATGTTGTCGGCCACCGTCATGTTGGGGTAGAGCGCGTAGCTCTGGAACACCATCGCGATGTCACGGTCCTTGGGCAGGGCGTGGGTGACGTCACGGTTGCCGATGTGGATGCTGCCGGAGGTGGGGTGATCCAGGCCGGCGATCATCGCCAGCAGCGTGGACTTGCCACAACCTGAGGGGCCGACGAGGATGAGGAATTCGCCCGCCTCGACCTCGAGGTCGATGCCCTTGAGGATTTCGACAGAATGGTAGGCCTTGCGGACCTGGCGGATGGAGAGGGCTCCCATGGGGTTCAACCTTTCACGGCGCCGGCGGTGAGGCCGCGCACGAAGTATTTGCCGGCGACGATGTAGACCGCCAGCGTGGGCAATGCAGCGATCATGGCGGCGGCCATGTCGACGTTGTATTCCTTGACGTTGGCGGTGGTGTTGGCGAGGTTGTTCAGACCCACCGTGACGGGCTTGGCCTCGGCGCCGGTGAACACCACGCCATAGAGGAAGTCGTTCCAGATCTGCGTGAACTGCCAGATCAGCGTGACGACCAGGATGGGCGTGGACAGCGGCAGCACGATGCGCCAGAAGATGCGCCAGAAGCCGGCACCGTCGATCATCGCGGCCTTCACCAGTTCGTCGGGCAGGCCCACGTAGTAGTTGCGGAAGAAGAGGGTGGTGGACGGCAGACCGGCCAGCACATGCACGAGCACCAGACCCCACAGCGAGGTGGACAGGCCCAGCCAGCCCAGCACCTGCGACATCGGCAGCAGCACCACCTGCATGGGCATGAAGACGCCAAAGAGCATCAGCCCGAACACGAGCTCGCTGCCGCGGAAGCGCCACTTGCTCAACACATAGCCGTTGAGCGCTCCCAGCGCGGTGGAGATGAGCACGGCTGGCACCACCATGGCGATGGAGTTCATGAAGAAGGGCCGCAGTCCGCCGCAGTCAGTGCCAGTGCAGGCGCTGGACCAGGCCTTGGACCAGGCGGCCAGGCTGGGGTCGGATGGCAGGTCGAGCAGGCCGCCGGCGCGGATCTGGTCCATGTCCTTCAGCGAGGTGACCACCATCACGTACAGCGGTGCGAGGAAGATCGCGGCGAACAAGGCCAGCGCGCCCAGCAGGAGGAAACGGTGCAGGTGCTTCATGTGGGCTTCCTCGTGCGCAGCTCGCTGTAGAGGTAGGGAACGACGATGGCCGCCACGGTGGCCAGCATGACGGTGGCCGACGCGGCTCCCAGGCCGATCTGGCCGCGGGTGAAGGCCATCGTGTACATGAAGGTGGCGGGCACGTCGCTGGCAAAGCCGGGGCCGCCGGCGGTCAGCGCCATCACCAAGTCGAAGCTCTTGATGGCAATGTGCGAAAGCACCAGCAGCGTGCTGAAAAAGACGGGCCGCAGGCTGGGGATGAGAATGCGCCAGTAGATGCGCGGCAGACTGGCGCCGTCGAGCTGGGCGGCCTTGACGATGCTGTCGTCGATGCCGCGCAGGCCGGCGAGGAACAGCGCCATCACGAAACCGGCCGACTGCCACACGCCAGCGATCACCACGGTGTAGATGGCCCGATCGGGGTTGATGAGCCAGTCGAACTGGAAGCTCTCGAAGCCCCACTGGTGCATCAGGTGCTCCAGACCCAGACCGGGATTCAGGATCCACTTCCAGGCCGTGCCGGTGACGATGAAGCTCAGCGCCATCGGGTAGAGGAAGATGGTGCGCAGGGCCCCCTCGGCGCGCACCTTCTGGTCGAGCAGGATCGCCAGCAGCAGGCCCAAGGCCATCGACAGGCCGATGAAAAGAACGCCGAAAACGGCCAGATTGCGCATGGCCAGCCACCAGCGTTCGCTGGCAAAGAGGGTGGCGTACTGTTCGAGCCCGACAAACTCGTAGTTGGGCAGCAGCCGCGAGGCCGACAGCGAGAGGTAGCCGTTCCAGGCGATGAAGCCGTAGATGAAGACCATCGACAGCACGAAGGACGGCGCGAGCACCAGCCGCGGCAGCCAGGGCTGGCGCGGCCGCAAAGGGGCAGAGGAGGTCATGCGGGGTTGGTCAGGAACATCGTGGGGCTGCCGCAGCCCCGGGGCCGCGGCAGCCGGCGCACCAGGCGCCGGGGCAGGGTCACTGGGCGCGGGCGGCGGCGGCGATGCGGTCCATCGCTTCCTTCGCGCTCATGCGGTCGCTGTTCCAGAATTGCGAGACCACGTCCTTGATCGCGCCTTCGGCGGCTGAAGGCACGGCCATCCCGTGTGCGATGGAAGGCACCAGTGTGCCGGCTTTGGCCGAGGCAACGAAGTCGCGGGCCGAGAGCTTGGCGCAGTCGTCGAACTTGGAGAGGTCCATATTCAGGCGCACCGGGATGGAGCCCTTGTTGAGATTGAACACCTCCTGGAACTCGGGTGAGACCAGCGCGGCCGCAAGGTCTTTCTGCGCTTTCACGTTGGCCTCGTTCTTGATCTTGAACATCGCGAAGCTGTCGACGTTGTAGGTGAAGGCCTGGGCGGTGCCGGGGGCCGCGGCGCAGACGAAGTCCTTGCCGGGCACTTTGCCCGCGGCGACGAACTCACCCTTGGCCCAATCGCCCATCAGCTGCATGCCGGCCTGGCCGTTGATCACCATGGCCGTGGCCAGGTTCCAGTCGCGGCCTGGGGCGTTGCGGTCGGTGTAGTCCTTGATGCGCTTGAAGGTGGTGAGCACCTTCTCCATCGTCGGGCTCTTGAGCGTGGCTTGATCGAGTTGCACCAGGGCCTTCTTGTAGAACTCCACGCCTCCCACACCCAGCGCCACCGATTCGAAGGTGGTGAAGTCCTGCCAGTTCTGGCCGCCGTGGGCCACCGGGATCACGCCAGCCTTCTTGAGCGCCTCGGCCGCGGAGAAGAATTCGTCCCAGGTGGTGGGCAGCTTCACACCGGCCTTGGCCAGCACGGCCGGGTTGGCCCAGATCCAGTTGACACGGTGCACGTTGACCGGCGCGGCCACGTAGCTGCCCTTGTACTTCAGGCCATCGGCGATGGGCTTGGGCAGCAAGGCATCCCAGTTGTTCGCCTTGGCCACATCATCGATGTTGGCCAGTACGCCCTCGCGGGCCCACTCCTGGATCGAGGGCCCCTTGATTTGCGCCGCAGCCGGTGCGTTGCCCGAGACGACACGCGACTTGAGCACCGTCATCGCCGAATCGCCGCCGCCGCCCGCGACGGCGAAATCCCGCCAGGTGTGGCCCAGCTTGAGCATCTGGCCCTTCAGGGCGGTGGCAGCCTTGGCTTCGCCGCCGGAAGTCCACCAATGCAGCACTTCCACTTCGCCCGCGGTGGCGGCCGTGCCCAGGCCCAGGGCGACACAGGCGGCCAGGGCCTGCAAGGGTTGGCGCACGAGGCGGCGGGGGGTGGGACGGGTCAGGGTCATGTCCTTGCTCCTCAGGTTGTGGATTTGCACGTTCCGCTCAGGGATGGCCGCGCAATGTTAAGAAAAAATTAAACAAACATCCAGACAGCATTAATGAGGGATTACCCGGGTTTGCCGCGGATCGCACCCCCGCGGAAACGCTGATGCTGCGATGCGACCCTGCGCTTACGCTCGGCAGGTGCCGGCGTGACTCCTGCCGCGACATTCCACAAGAAATCTTCTGGAGATGCCCATGAACCCGAACCGTCGTCGAATGATCCTGGCCGCTGGTCTGGCACCCGCCCTCGGGGCATGGGCGCCGCTGGCCTGGGCCCAGCAGGCCTTCGAATCGATCCTGATGTTCGTGCCGGCCGCCCCTGGGGGCGGCTGGGATGGCACGGCCCGGGCCATCGAGGCCGCCTGCAAGGCGGCCGGCTTGGTGGGCAGTTTCCAGTTTGAGAATGTCGGCGGTGCTGCCGGCATGGTGGGCTTGCCGCGCTTTGTGAACCAGCGCCGGGGGCAGGGCAATGCGATGATGGTCGGCGGCTCGGTGATGGTGGGCGGAGGCATTGCCAACAAGAGCCCGGTCACGATCAAGGACGTCACGCCGCTGGCAAGGCTGACGGAGGAGGCTGGTGTCATCGTGGTGCCCGCCAGCAGCCCGCACAGGACCTGGAAGGATCTGGAAAACGCCCTGCGCGCCGACCCGAGGGCCGTGAGCGTGGCCGGCGGCTCCTCGGGTGGGACGGACCACCTGTTGCTGGGGCTGATCCTGCGCGCCCTGGGCAAGAACCCGCGCGAGGCGGCCTATGTGGCCTTCGCCGGCGGCGGCCCGGCCACGGCGGCGGTGCTGGGGGCCCAGGTGGTAGCCGGGATCTCAGGCTATTCCGAGTTCGCCGAGCACATCCGCAGCGGGCGACTGCGCGCCCTGGCGGTGTCGGGCAGTGCCCGCATCCCGGGTGTGGACGTGCCCACGCTGAAGGAGCTGGGCCTGGGTGTGACGGCCGCCAACTGGCGCGGCGTATTCGGGGCCCCCGGCATCTCGGCGGCCCAGCGCCAGGCGCTGATCGACCTGCTCACCCGCATGCATGCCTCGCCGGCCTGGAAGGACGTGCTCGAGCAGCGCAAATGGACCGATGTCTTCCTCGCCGGTGATGCGTTTGCGCAGATGCTGGCGGCGGACATCGCGGCCACCGAGGCGGTGATGAAGGACCTGGGCCTGGCATGACGGGGCCGCTGCGACGGCGTGCCGGCCCGGTGTGCATGGGCCTGGCGCTGTTGGCCCTGGTGGCGCTGGCGGCCTGGCAGGTCGGGTTGATTCCCGAGCCGCCCGTGTTTGCGGCGGTGGGCCCCGCCGTGATGCCGCGAATCCTGGTGGCAGCGCTGGCGGGGCTGTCGGTCCTGTACCTGGCCATGAGCCTGTTGGGCCGCAGCAGCGATGTGATGCTGGACGAGCACGAATCACCGCTGCCAGGCCGGCAGGGGCGGGTCGCCTGGATGATCGCCGGCCTGGCGGCTTTACTGGGCCTGACACCGGTGCTGGGCATCGGGCTGGCCGGGGTGATCGCCTTCGTGAGCATCGCACGGGCCTTCAACAGCAGGCGCTGGGGCCGTGACCTGCTCGTCGGGACGATCGTCTCCTTTGCGGTGTGGGGCCTGTTCGACCGGCTGCTGGGTGTCCCGCTTGGCCGCTTCGCGAGCTTCCTGCCCTGGCCCTGAGCGCGAGCGTCCACCCCGCCCATGCTGTCGTCCCCCTCTCTGCCCACGCCATGGACACCTTCGCAGCCCTGATGGGCGGCTTTGCCGCCGCCTTGCAGCCCGAGATCCTGCTCTACGGCTTCCTGGGCTGCCTGCTGGGCACGATGGTGGGCGTGCTGCCCGGCATCGGTCCGGCGCTGACGATCGCCTTGCTGCTGCCGCTGACCTACAAGGTGCCGGCTGCCGCGATGTTCGTGATGTTTGCCGGCGTGTACTACGGGGCAATGTACGGGGGCTCGACCACCTCGATCCTGATCAACACGCCAGGTGAATCGGCCACGGTGGTGACGGCCCTGGAGGGCTACCGCATGGCCCAGCGGGGACGCGCCGGGCCGGCCCTGGCCACGGCGGCTATCGGCAGCTTCGTCGCCGGCACGCTGGCCACGCTGGCGCTGACCTTCGTGGCCCCCTGGGTGGTGGACGTGGCCTTGCGCTTCGGGCCGGCCGAATACTTCAGCTTGATGCTGCTGTCGCTGGTGGCCGTCTCGGCCGTGCTGGGCCGTTCGGTGCTGCGCGGCCTCATCGCCCTGGGGCTGGGGCTTCTGGTTGGTCTGGTGGGCATCGACCTGCAAACCGGCCAGCCGCGTTTCACCTTCGGCCGGGCCGAGTTGCTCGACGGCGTGGAGTTCACGGCCGTGGCGGTGGGCCTGTTCGCGGTGGGCGAGGCGCTGTACCTGGCCTGGCAGGGCCGGGCCGGCAAGGGCGAGGTGCTCAAGGTGCAGGGGCGGGTGTGGCTCACGCGCCAGGACTGGCGGCGCAGCTTCTGGCCTTGGGTGCGGGGCGCGGGCTTCGGGTTTCCGATCGGTGCCCTCCCAGCCGGCGGCGCCGAGTTGCCCACGCTGCTGTCGTATTACACCGAGAAGAAGCTCTCCAGGCACAAGGAGGAGTTCGGCCACGGGGCCATCGAAGGCGTGGCCGGGCCGGAAGCGGCCAACAATGCCTCGGCCGCGGGCGTGTTGATGCCGCTGTTGACGCTGGGCATTCCCACCTCGGCGACCGCCGCGGTCATCCTCTCGGCCTTCGAAAGCTATGGCCTGCAGCCCGGGCCGACGCTCTTCACGTCGCAGTCCGGCCTGGTGTGGACCTTGATCGCCAGCCTGTACATCGGCAATGTGATTTTGCTGATGCTCAACTTGCCACTGGTGGGGCTGTGGGTGAAGCTGCTGTCGATTCCGGTGCCGCTGCTTTATGCGGGCATCATCCTGATCTCCACCGTCGGGGTCTATGGTGCAGGCAACTCGCTGTTCGATGTGGGCCTGCTGTATGTCTTCGGCGTGATCGGCTATGCGATGCGGCGCTTCGATTTCCCTGTGGCGCCGCTGGTGGTGGGGCTCATCCTCGGACCGATGATGGAGCAGTCGATGCGCCAGGCGCTCACGATCAGCCAGGGCCAGTGGAGCACCTTCGTGACCCGGCCGATCTCCGGCGCACTGCTGCTGATTGCGGCGCTGCTGCTCGTGCTCCCACCGCTGTGGAAGGCCGTATCAGGGCGCAGCCAACGGTAGGCGCACCACGGCCCGCAGGCCGTGAGGCTGCACCGGCTCCAGATGCACCTGGCCGGCGTGGCGCTCGACGATCTCCTTGACGATGGCCAGCCCCAGTCCGCAGCCTTGGCCGTCATGGCTGGCGCGCACGAACCGCTCGAAGACGCGCCGGTGGGCATCGGGGCCGGCCTCAGGGGGCAAGCCCGGCCCGTCGTCTTCGACCACCACCTCGGCCTGCCCCTGCGTCGCGCAGCTGCGCACGGTGACGCTGGCGCCACGTCCGGCGTAGCGCACCGCGTTGTCGATCAGATTGAGCAGCACCTCGCGCATCAGCAGGCTGTTGCCCAGGATGGGCAAAGGCTCGACGTCGCGGTCCTCGACCCCGAGGTCCACCCCGGCCTGCAAGGCTCGGGGCACCTGTTCGGCCGTGACCTCGCGCACCAGCCGGGCCAGGTCGAAGCGGCGGCGTCCGAGGGTCGCGGCCGATTCGGGCTCGGCCCGCGCCAGCACCAGCAACTGCCCCACCAGGTGGGCGGCGCGGGTGGCGCTTTCATGGACACGCTGCAGCCTCGCACGCAGCGCCGGGTCCTGCGCCTCGGCCAGGGCCAGCTCGGCTTGCGACTTCAGCCCGGCCAAGGGGGTGCGCAACTGGTGGGCGGCGTTGCTGATGAAGCGGCGTTGCGTGCTCACGTTTTCCTGCACCTGGGCCAGCAGGCTGTTGACGGCTTGGGCCAGGGCGCGCACCTCCTGGGGGGCGGCTTCCAGTTCGATAGGGGCCAGGTCGTTGGGGGCTCGGTCTTCCACTACCGCTTGCAGCCGCGCCAGCGGGGCCAGGCCGGTGCGGATGCCCCCCCAGACGATCAGCGACATCAGCAGGATCAAGCCCGACAGCGGCAAGGCGGTGTCGATCAGGATTTGCCGAGCCAGCTCCTCACGGCTGGCCCGGCTCTTGGCCAGTTGCACGAGCATGCGCTGCGGCGAGGCTTTGTCGCCATAAGTCAGGTACAAGGCAGCCACGCGCACAGGCACCCCATCGACCAAGCCGTCGTAGAAATAAGGCCGATCCAGTTGCAGATGGGGAATGGGCGGAGGCGGCGGCAGCGTGTTGTTGCCCAGGATGAACTGGCCCGGCGGTGTGCTGACCATGTAATAGACGCGGTCGTCGGGGTCTGTTTCCAAGATGGCCTGGGCAGCCTTCGGCAAGTCGATCAACAGGCCATTGTCGATGGGCTTGACCTGCTGCGCCAGCGCACGGGAGGATTGATACAGACTGCGATCGATCGCCAGATTGGCGTAGCGTGCCGCCACGCTGTAGGTGACGAAGGCGGCTGCAATCCACAGCACGAGCTGAGGAATGAGCAGCCACCACATCAAGTGGCGGTGCAGGGAGCGCCGCCCCGGGGCCAGACCCAGGCGTGCCTGCAAGGCGCTCCAGCGCGAGGGGTTCACGCTTTGGGGTCCGTTTCGAGCAAGTAGCCCAGCCCGCGCACGGTGCGGATGGACAACCCGGAGGGCTCCAGCTTGCGTCGCAGACGATGGATGTACACCTCGATCGAGCCGGCCGGTTCGCCCTTGGCCCCCGCCTCTCCGCTCCAGACCTGGGTGATCTGTTCTTTGGTGACCACCTTGTCTCGCTGGCTGAGCAGCAGCTCCAGCAAGGACCATTCCCGCGGTGACAAGTCCACCGGTTCGCCAGCGACGGTGGCTCGTCGCGCATCGCGGTCCATGAGCAGCTGTCCGGCTTGCAGCATGGCTGCATGGCCTGGCTGCGCCCGCCGCAGCAGAGCCCGCACCCGGGCTTCGAGTTCGGGAAACTCGAAGGGCTTGGTCAGATAGTCGTCGGCCCCGGCGTTGAGCCCCTCGACGCGGTGCTCCAAATCGCACAACGCGGTCAACACCAGGATGGGCTGGGCCGGCTTGCTGGCGCGCACGCGCTTGAGCACGGTCAGCCCATCGACCAGCGGCAGGCCGATATCGAGAATGGCGGCATCGAAGTGCTGGCGGTTGAGCAGGTATTCGGCCACCGCGCCGTTCTCGGCGGTCTCCACCTCGAAGCCGGCGTGTTCGAGGTTGGCCACCAGGGCATCGGCGAGGATGGCGTCGTCTTCGGCAAGCAAGAGTCGCATGCCAAAAGCTTAACGTGAAATTACAGGCTCCGTCCTGGGGCTTGCACTATGGGCGAGGACGGATCGCAGGGCCGGGTGGCCTCGATCGGCCTCGGGGGGGCAGGGGCTGAAGGCCGGCCCGCGCTGCGGGCTTTCAGCACTCGACGATGTTGACGGCCAGCCCGCCGCGGGCGGTTTCCTTGTACTTGGTTTTCATGTCCGCCCCGGTCTCCCACATGGTCTTGATCACCTGGTCGAGGCTCACATGGTGCACCCCGTCGCCGCGCAGGGCCATGCGCGCGGCGTTGATGGCCTTCACCGAGGCGATCGCGTTGCGCTCGATGCAGGGGATCTGCACCAGCCCGCCCACGGGGTCGCAGGTCAGGCCCAGGTGGTGCTCCATGCCGATCTCGGCGGCGTTTTCTACCTGTTCGGGCGTGCCGCCCATGACGGCGCAGAGGGCGCCGGCAGCCATCGAGCAGGCCACGCCCACCTCGCCTTGGCAGCCCACCTCGGCACCGCTGATCGAGGCGTTCTCCTTATAAAGGATGCCGATCGCCCCGGCCGTGAGCAGGAAGTCGATCACGCCGGCCTCGGTGGCGCCGGGCACGAAGCGGGTGTAGTAGTGCAGCACGGCCGGCACGATGCCGGCGGCCCCATTGGTGGGGGCGGTCACCACGCGCCCGCCGGCCGCATTTTCTTCGTTGACCGCCAGGGCATAAAGGTTCACCCAATCCATCACCTGCAGCGGGTCCTTCAGGGCTGCTTCCGGGTGGGCCGTGAGCGAGCGGTACAGCGCCGCTGCGCGCCGGCGCACCTTGTAGCCCCCGGGCAGCGTGCCCTCGGCACGGCAGCCGCGGTTCACGCATTCCTGCATCACCCGCCAGATGTGCAGCAGCCCCGCGTCGATCTCGGCATCGCTGCGCCAATGACGCTCGTTCACGCGCATCACGCCGGCGATGGACAGGCCCTCGCGGCGGGTGAGCGCCAGCAGTTCGGCCCCGCTGTGAAAGGGCAGGGGCAGCACGGTGGTGTCGGGCGCGATGCGCTTTTGCCTGCTCCCGTCGGCGGCGACCTCCTCGCTGACCACGAAGCCCCCGCCCACCGAGAAATAGATGCGCGCAGCCAGCTCGGCGCCAGCGGCATCGAACGCCAGGAAGCGCATGCCGTTGGCATGGAAGGGCAGGCTCTGGCGGCGCAGGAAGACCAGGTCCTCGGCCTCGTTCAGCGCGACGCGATGGGTGCCGCCCAGCACGAGTGCGCGCTCCTGGCGGATCGCCTCCAGCATCGCAGGCACCTGGTCTACATCCACCGTGTCGGGCTCGTGGCCGGCCAAGCCCAGCAGCACGGCCTTGTCGCTGCCATGGCCCTTGCCGGTGGCGCCCAGCGAGCCGTACAACTCGCAGCGCACGCGCGTCACGGCGTCGAGCACCCCCTCATGCCGCAGCCGCTCGATGAACATCCGCGCGGCCCGCATCGGACCCACGGTGTGCGAGCTCGACGGACCGATGCCCACTTTGAAGAGGTCGAAGACCGAGACGGCCATGGGCAGGCTGCAGGAGGGATGAGATTCAGTCCTGGCAGAGCTGCCGCAGGTCGGCGGCAAAAGCATCCACCGCCTCGGCCGTGGTGTCCCAGGCGCACATCAATCGGCAGCCGCCACCGGCGATGAACTGGTAGAACTTCCAGCCCTTCGCGTACAGGCGCTCGATGACCGGGGCCGGGAGCTGGGCGAACACCGAGTTCACCTGCGGGGGGTGCAGCACCTGCACACCAGGGATATCGCGGATCGCCTCATAAAGGCGTTGCGCCATCGCATTGGCATGCCGGGCATTGCGCAGCCAGACGTCGTTTTCCAGCAGGCCCACCCAGGGAGCCGAGATGAAACGCATCTTCGAGGCCAACTGACCCGCCTGCTTCACACGGTAGGCGAAGTCCTCCGACAGCGCCCGGTCGAAGAAGACCACCGCTTCGCCGATGGGCAGGCCGTTCTTGGTGCCACCGAAGCACAGCACGTCCACGCCGGCGCGCCAGGTGATCTCGCTGGGGTGGCAGCCCAGCGCGGCCACCGCATTGGCAAAGCGCGCACCGTCCATGTGCAGCTTGAGCTTGCGCCGTTTCGCAATCGCCGAGATCGCACGCACCTCCTCCACGGTGTAGACCGTGCCCAGTTCGGTGGCTTGCGTCAGGCTCACCACCTTGGGCTTGGGGTAGTGGATGTCGCTGCGCTTGGTGACGAGCTGCTCTACCGCGTCGGGGGTGAGCTTGCCCAGCCGGGCGGAGGGGCTCTCGGCTTCGGCCACCAGCAGCTTCGAGCCGTTCGAAAAGAACTCCGGCCCGCCACACTCGTCGGTCTCGATGTGGGCCACCGGCGTGCAGATCACCGAGTGGTAGCTCTGGCACATCGCGGCCAACGCCAACGAATTGGCCGCCGTGCCGTTGAACACGAAATAGACGTCGCAATCGGTCTGGAAGAGCTCGCGGATCCTGTCGGTGGAGCGTTGGGTCCAGATGTCCTCGCCGTAGCCGGGCTGGTGACCACTGGCATTGGCCTGCATGAACCAATGCGTAGCCTCCGGGCACATTCCCGCGTAGTTGTCGCTGGCGAATTGCTGTTTCATGACGGTCTTACTGGTAGTCGCTCAAGGGCACGCAACTGCAGAACAGGTTGCGGTCGCCGTAGACGTTGTCCACCCGGCCCACCGGCGACCAGTACTTCTGCCGGCGCAAACTGGCCAGCGGGTAGGCGGCCTCTTCGCGGGTGTAGGCATGGTTCCACTCGGCCTTGAGCAGGCTCTCGGCCGTGTGCGGCGCATTCTTCAGCGGGTTGTCCTCGCGCGGCCATTCGCCGCGCTCGACTTTGGCAATCTCTTCGCGGATGGCCAGCATGGCCTCGACGAAGCGGTCCAGCTCGGCCAGCGACTCGCTCTCGGTGGGCTCAACCATCAGCGTGCCGGCCACTGGGAAGCTCAGCGTGGGCGCATGGAAGCCGTAGTCGATGAGGCGCTTGGCCACGTCCTCGGCCGTGATGCCGCTGGTTTCCTTCAGCGGACGCAGGTCCAGGATGCACTCGTGGGCCACACCACCGCCCTTGATACCCGGCACGTTGCTGCTGAAGTGCAGCTCGTAAGGGCCGTCCAGGCGTGCGGCGATGTAGTTGGCGCTCAGGATGGCGGTTTCGGTGGCGGCCTTCAGGCCTTCGGCGCCCATCATGCGCACATACATCCACGAGATCGGCAGCACCGCGGCATTGCCCAGCGGGGCGGCGCTCACCGCCCCCACCTGCGAATCGCTGCCCAGGCCCGCGCTGCGGTGCGCCGGCAGGAATGGCACGAGATCGGCCACCACGCACACCGGGCCCACACCCGGGCCGCCCCCACCGTGGGGGATGCAGAAGGTCTTGTGCAGGTTCAGATGGCTCACATCGCCGCCGAACTCGCCAGGCGCGGCCACGCCCACCAGCGCGTTCATGTTCGCGCCATCGACGTAGACGCGCCCACCATGGGCATGCACCAGCTCGCACAGCTCCTTCACGCGCGTCTCGAACACCCCATAGGTCGAGGGGTAGGTGATCATCACGCAGGCCAGGCGTTCGCTGTACTGCTCGCACTTGGCGCGCAGGTCCTCCAGATCCACATTGCCGTCGGCGTCGCACTTGGTCACCACGACCTGCATGCCTGCCATCTGGGCCGAGGCCGGGTTGGTGCCGTGGGCCGATTCGGGGATCAGGCAGATGTTGCGATGTCCCTGGCCCCGTGCCTCATGGTAGGCCTGGATGATCAGCAGCCCGGCGTATTCGCCCTGCGAGCCGGCGTTGGGCTGCAGGCTGATGCCGGCATAGCCCGTGGCCTGGCTCAGCCAGGCGCACAGTTGCTCGTTGAGCTGCGCATAGCCCTGTAGCTGGTCCTGCGGTGCAAAGGGGTGGATGTGCGCAAACTCCGGCCAGGTGATGGGGATCATCTCGCTGGTGGCGTTGAGCTTCATCGTGCACGAACCCAGCGGGATCATCGTGCGGTCCAGCGCCAAGTCCTTGTCCGACAGGCTGCGAAGGTAGCGCAGCATCTCCGTCTCGGAGTGATGGGTGTTGAAGACCGGATGAGTGAGGTAGGGGCTGGTGCGGCGCAGTGCCTCAGGGATGAGCGGGGCGACGCCCTTCTCGGCGGCGTCCCACGAGGGCAGGGGGCGGCCCTGGGCGAACACCCGCCACAGCGCTTGCACATGCTCGCGCGTGGTGGTCTCGTCCAGCGAGATGCCCACGGTGGTCGCGCTGGCGCGGCGCAGGTTCATGCCTGCGGCCACGGCAGCGGCCAGCAGGGCCTCGGTCTGCTCGCCCGTGCGCAGCTCCAGGGTGTCAAAGGCGGTGTCGTGGGTGGTGGCCCAACCCAGGCTGGCCAGGCCCTGCGCCAGCACCGCAGTGAAGCTGGCCACGCGCTGGGCAATGCGCTTGAGGCCCTGCGGGCCGTGGTAGACGGCATACATGCTGGCCACGACGGCCGGCAACACCTGTGCGGTGCAGATGTTGGACGTGGCCTTCTCGCGGCGGATGTGTTGCTCGCGCGTCTGCAGCGCCAGGCGGTAGGCCGGAGCGCCGTGGGCATCCACGCTCACGCCCACCAGGCGGCCGGGCAGCGAACGCTTGAACTCGTCGCGCGTGGCCATATAGGCGGCATGCGGCCCGCCATTGCCCATGGGCATGCCGAAGCGCTGCGTCGTGCCCACGACGATGTCGGCGCCCTGTTCGCCCGGCGGCACCAGCAGGGTCAGAGCCAGCAGGTCGGCGGCCACTATGGCCAGGGCGCCGCGGGCATGCACGGCCTCGGTCAGCGGCCGCAGGTCCAGGATGCGACCGGTGACGCCCGGGTACTGGAACAGGGCGGCGAAGCAGTCCGTCCGCCCGGCCTGCTCGGCCGGGCCGGTTACCACCGTCAGCCCGAGCGGCCGCGCGCGGGTGCGCACCACTTCCAGGGTCTGGGGCAGCACGTCGTCGGCCACGAAGAAGGTCGTGCTCTTGCTCTTGCCCACCCGGGCAGCCAGGGTCATGGCCTCGGCCGCGGCCGTGGCCTCGTCCAGCATCGAGGCATTGGCAATCGCCATGCCCGTCAGGTCGCACACCATGGTCTGGAAGTTCACCAGGGCTTCCATGCGCCCTTGCGAGATCTCGGCCTGGTAGGGCGTGTAGGCGGTGTACCAGGCGGGGTTCTCCAGCACGTTGCGCAGGATGACGCTGGGCGTGTGGGTGCCGTAATAGCCCTGACCGATGTGGCTGCGCAGCACCCGGTTGCGAGCGGCAATGGTCTTGAGTTCCTCGAGGGCGCGAGCCTCCGGTACCGGCGCAGGCAGCTCCATCGGGGCGCTGCGCACGATGCTGCGCGGCACGACGGCCTCCATCAGGGCGGCGCGGGAGGCCGCACCGATGGCCGAGAGCATCGCGCGTTCATCGGCGGCATCGATGCCGATGTGGCGGGCCACGAATTCATCGCGGGCTTCGAGGTCGCTCAAGGGGGTGAGGGCAGACATGAGCATGGCGTTGGGGCGAAGAAGGTCATTCGACGGCCGCACCTGCACAGGCAGGCTGCGGCCGTCGCTCGCAGGTCAGGCGTTCTTGACGAGTGCGTCGTAGGCCGGGGCGTCGAGCAAGGCATCGAACTCGGCCAGATCGTCCATCTTGATCTTGAAGAACCAGCCCTTGCCCAACGGGTCGGAATTGGCCAGCGACGGGTCGGCGCGCAGCGCCTCGTTCACTTCGAGGATGTGCCCACTGACCGGTGCGTAGACGTCGGCGGCAGCCTTGACCGATTCGACCACGCCGGCCACGTCGCCCTTTTTGAACTCGGCCCCCACGGCAGGCAGGTCGACGAAGACCACATCGCCCAGCGCGTCTTGGGCATGGGGCGTGATGCCAATGGTGGCGACGCCTTCGTCGCCATCGAGTTCGATCCACTCGTGGTCGGGGGTGTACTTGACGGTCATGCAGGACTCCTGGATGGAATGGAAAACGGGGTGATCAGCGGTAATAGCGGTGCGGCACGAAGGGCAGGGCCGTCACCCGCATCGGGTGGGTTTTCTCGCGCACCACGGCATGCACGATGGAGCCGGTGGCCGCATGGTTGACCGGCAGGTAACCCATCGCGATGGGCACACCCAGCGTGGGGCTTACGGTGCCGCTGGTGACGTGACCGGCGTTGTGACGGGCTGCATCGAGCAACTTGGCGCCCTCGCGCACCGGGGCTCGCTCCAGGCCGAGCAGGCCCACGCGCTTGACCAGGGCCCCCTGGGCCAGTTGCAGCTCGATCGTCTGGGCGCCGGGATAGCCGCCTGCACGGGCGCCGCCGGGCCGGCGCACCTTCTGGATCGCCCAGGCCAGCGCGGCCTGCACTGGTGTGGTCTGGGCGTCGATGTCGTGCCCGTGCAGGCACAGGCCGGCTTCCAGGCGCAAGGTGTCGCGAGCGCCCAGGCCGGCCAGCTTCACCTCGGGCTGCATCAACAGCACGCGGGCCAGGGCCTCGGCGTCCTCGGCGGCCACAGAGATCTCGAAACCGTCCTCCCCGGTGTAGCCCGAACGGGTCACGAAACAGGCCTTGCCGGCGAGCGTGAAATGATCACCCGTCATGAATCTCAGCCGCTGCACATCGGCGTTCACACGGGCCAGGGCGTCGGCGGCCAGCGGACCTTGCAGGGCCAGCAGCGCCCGGTCGGGCAGGGCCTGCACCGTGCAGCGGTGACCGATGTGGGTGTTCAGATGCACCAGGTCGGCCTGCTTGTTGGCCGCATTGACCACCAGCAGCAGATCGTTCTCCCGACGCGTGATCATCAGGTCGTCGAGGATGCCGCCGCTGGCGTTGGTGAAGAAGCCGTAGCGCTGCTTGCCCACCGGCAAGTCGATCACGTCCACCGGCACCAACGATTCCAGGGCGCGGGCGGCATCTTCTCCAACCAAGTGGATCTGGCCCATGTGGGAGACGTCGAACAGGGCTGCACTCTCGCGGCACTGCCGATGCTCGGCGATGATGCCTTCGTACTGCACCGGCATCTCATAGCCGGCAAAAGGCACCATGCGGGCGCCATACTCTTGGTGCAGGGCGTACAGGGGCGTGCGCAGCAGCGCGGGCGTCGAGACTTGGGCGGACATGGCGTTCTCCTGGGGCTGTCATGCGAGCATGCCGTCCCGAAAGCCGGTCCGGCATGTGCTGCCCTCGCTGTCCGCTTTACCTGAGAGATTGGCCGCCTGACTGTTTCAGCCGCAGCGGCTTGCCCCTTCGGTGGGCCGGATGACCATCGTCGCCCGGCCTCTCTCCAGTGAGGAACGCCTTGTCCACAAGGCGCTTGTCAGTCCTGGGTGCCTGAGCGTTCGGGCTTGGGCCCTGCGCCTTCGGCGGCCCCCGCAGGGGCTCTCTCCTGACAGATGCCAGTGTAATTCACCGGCCAAGAAAATGGCGACCCCGGGGCCGCCGAATATCCCCCGAGGCAGCGCCCGGGCGGGGGGTCACATGCCCGCGTAGTTGGGCCCGCCACCGCCTTCCGGCGTGACCCAGACGATGTTCTGCGTCGGATCCTTGATGTCGCAGGTCTTGCAGTGCACGCAGTTCTGCGCGTTGATCTGCAGGCGGTCGCTGCCGTCTTCGCCCTTGACGAATTCGTACACGCCCGCCGGGCAGTAGCGGCTCTCGGGCCCGGCAAACCGGCTCAGGTTGACCGCCACGGGCACGCTGGAGTCCTTGAGCGTCAGGTGGGCCGGCTGGTTCTCCTCGTGGTTGGTGTTGCTCACGAACACCGAGGACAGGCGGTCGAAGGTCAGCGTCCCGTCGGGTTTGGGGTAGACGATCTTCTCGCACTGGTCGGCCGGCTTGAGATAGACATGGTCGGGCTGGTCGCGGTGCAGGGTCCACGGCGGGCTGTGGATGCCGATCTTGGGCAGCAGCCACTGCTCCACCCCGGTCATCAGCTTGCCCACCAGCGGGCCCTTCTTGAACCAGTGCTTGAAGTTGCGCGACTGCTGCAGTTCCTCGTACAGCCAGCTCTTCTCGAAAGCCTCGGGGTAGGCCGTCAGCTCGTCGGCCGACCGCCCGGCCGTCACGGCGTCGAAGACGGCCTCGGCGCACAGCATGCCGCTCTTGATGGCGGCATGGCTGCCCTTGATGCGCGCCGCATTGAGGTAGCCGGCGTCGCAGCCCACCAGGGCACCGCCCGGGAACACCGTCTTGGGCAGGGCCTGGGGTGTGCCATTGTTGATGGCGCGGGCGCCATAACTCAGGCGCTTGCCGCCCTCGATATGCGCCCGGATGGCCGGGTGCGTCTTCCAGCGCTGCATCTCCTCGAAGGGGCTGAGCCAGGGGTTCTGGTAATCCAGGCCGATCACGAAGCCCAGCGTGACCTTGTTGTCCTCGAGGTGGTAGAGGAAGCCGCCACCGAAGGTCTGATCATCCATGGGCCAGCCGGCGGTGTGCACCACCAGGCCCGGCTTGGCCTTGGCCGGGTCGATCTCCCACAGTTCCTTGATGCCGATCGCATAGGTCTGCGGGTCCTTGCCTGCATCGAGCTTGTAGCGGGCGATGAGCTGCTTGCCCAGATGCCCGCGCGCACCCTCAGCGAAGATGGTGTACTTGCCCAGCAGCTCCATGCCGAGCTGAAAATGATCGGTGGGCTGGCCGTCCTTGCCCACGCCCATGTTGCCGGTGGCCACGCCGCGCACGCGGCCCTGCTCGTCATAGAGCACCTCGGCGGCGGCAAAGCCCGGGAAGATCTCCACGCCAAGGCCCTCGGCCTGCTCGGCCATCCACTTGACCACGTTGCCCAGCGAGATGACGTAGCACCCGTCGTTGTGGAAGTTGCGCGGCACGAAGAAGTCGGGGATGCGCGTGCTGCCGGTCTCGGTGAGCGTGAGCACATCATCGCCGGTGACGGGCTGGTTCAGCGGCGCGCCCAGTTCCTTCCAATTGGGGAAAAGCTCGTTCATCGCGCGCGGATCCATCACCGCGCCCGACAGGATGTGGGCCCCGGGTTCGGAGCCCTTCTCCAGCACCACCACCGAGATCTCCTGGTTCTTCTCGGCGGCGAGCTGCTTCAGCCGGATGGCCGTGGCCAGCCCCGCGGGGCCGGCGCCGACGATCACGACGTCGTATTCCATGGATTCGCGCGGGCCGTACTGCTCCAGGATCTCTTGCGCAGTCATCGTGTCTTCCTCTTCGAATGGATGGGATCGCCTGGGGGCCGAGGCCGACGCTTCCGCCCCGAACTGCCGCGATTCTATCGGCTTGTCATGAAAAATCGAACGATCGTTCGATTCTGTGATCGGGAGCTGACTCTAGCGCATCGTTCGCCGCGCCGCTGTCGGCCGTGCGACAGGCTGTGATCGGGCCCGTGGTCCCGCTATGCTTGGGACCTTTACAGCCGATCGACCCCTTTTGTCTTTGTGCACCCCCGAGAGGCCCACATGAGTTACAGCATCGACCTGTCCGGCCGCGTGGCCTTGATCACCGGCGCATCCAGTGGCCTGGGCGAGCAGTTCGCTCGCACCCTGGCCCGCGCTGGGGCTGCCGTCGTGCTCGCGGGCCGCCGGGTCGAGCGGCTCAAGACCCTGCGCTCGGAGATCGAGGCCTTGGGGGGCGATGCCCATGTCGTCGGACTGGACGTCACCGACACCGGCAGCATCCGCTCGGCCGTGGCACACGCCGAGACCGAGGTGGGCGCGATCGACATCCTCGTCAACAACTCCGGTGTCAGCACCACCCAGAAGCTCGTGGATGTCACCCCCGAGGACTACGACTACGTCTTCGACACCAACACCCGCGGTGCCTTCTTCGTGGCCCAGGAGGTCGGCAAGCGCATGCTGGCTCGTGCCCGCGGCGCGGCGCCGGGCACCTACACCGGCGGGCGCATCGTCAACATCGCCTCGATGGCGGGCCTGCGCGTGCTCGGCCAGATCGGCGTGTATTGCATGAGCAAAGCTGCCGTGGTCCACATGACCCGTGCGATGGCCCTGGAGTGGGGCAAGTACGGCATCAACGTGAACGCCATCTGTCCGGGCTACATCGACACCGAGATCAACCACCACCATTGGCAGACCGAGCAAGGCCAGAAGCTGATCGCGATGCTGCCGCGCAGGCGCCTGGGCGAGCCCAAGGACCTCGATGCCCTGCTCGTGATGCTGTGCTCGAACGAGAGCCACTTCATCAATGGGGCGGTGATCGCCGCCGACGACGGTTTTGCCCTCTGAACGAACGATTCGAGCATGCGCATCGACATCCCCGACCAGAAGAAGCTCGTGCACGAGATGCACATCCCCATCCGCTGGGGGGACATGGACGCCATGGGCCATGTCAACAATGCAACTTACTTCCGCTACCTCGAGACGGTGCGCATCGATTGGCTGCACCGCCTGGGTGGGGCGCCCGACCCCCGCGGCACGGGGCCGGTCATCGTCAATGCCTTCTGCAACTTCTACCGACAGATCGAGTTCCCGGGCACGCTGCTGGCTCGCCACTACGTGGCCAATCCCGGACGCAGCAGCGTGGACACCTTCATCACGCTCGAGCGCACCGACCGCCCCGGCCAGATCGATGCGGCCGGCGGGGCGACCTTGGTGTGGGTGGACTTTCCCCGGCAGACCTCGGTGCCTCTGCCCGAGTGGCTGCGCGCGGTCGTGAGCTGAGCCCCACCGCCGGTTCAGGCTGCGGCGGGCACCGGGCCATCCCGCCCGAGCGGCCGCAGCGCCTGGAGGAACTGCTCGGTCGCTGCCTGCCAGGAATAGCGGCGGGCGTGCTCGTGCACCGGCCCGCGAGGCAAAGCCAGCGCGCGCAGGCAGGCCGTGCGCAGGTCTGCATCGAGCACACCGCCGGGGGAGTCCCCCACGACGTCGATCGGACCGGGCACCGGAAAGGCCGCCACCGGTGTTCCGCAGGCCATGGCCTCGACCATCACGAGCCCGAAGGTGTCCGTCAGGCTGGGGAAGACCACCACGTCGGCCGTGCGGTACAGCCGCGCCAGCGTCGGGCCGTCGAGCACACCGAACCAGCGCACCCCAGGGTACTGCCTTTGCAGACGGACGCGCTCGGGCCCGTCACCGGCCACCCACTTCTCGCCGGGTAGATCCAGCTTCAGAAAGGCCTCGACATTCTTTTCCACAGCCAACCGGCCCACATGCAGGAAAACCGGCGCCTCTCCCCGGGGCAGCCGGTCGCCCTGCGGCGTGAACATCGTCAGATCCACTCCCCGCGACCACAGCTGCACACGGGCGAAGCCCCGGGCGCGCAGGTCGGCGACGATGGCCGGTGTCGGTGCAAGGGTGGCCGCTCCCGCGTTGTGGAAACGCCTCAGCGCTGCATAGCTCCAGGCCAGCGGCATGCCCAGGCGCGCATGCACATACTCGGGGAAGCGGCTGTGGTAGGCCGTCGTGAACGGCCAGCCGCGTGATCGAAGCACGGCCCGGGCTTGCCAGCCCAAGGGCCCTTCAGTGGCGAGGTGGACGCAGTCGGGCGCCAGCGCGTCGATCACCCGGGCCAGGCGGCGGCGGGTGACCCAGGCCAGGCGGATTTCCGGGTAGGTCGGGCATGGCAGGGTGGGGAATCCCTGGGGCGACAGCACCTCCACCTCATGCCCCAGGGCCAGCAGCTCACGCCGCGTCATCTTCAGGGTGCGCACGACGCCGTTGACCTGCGGCTCCCAGGCGTCCGTGACGATGAGGATCTTCATGCGCGCTCCGCGGTGACGGTGGCGCGATTGAAGGACACCCACGTTGCGCCATCGTGACAGCGCGCGAGGGGCGCTCAGCCGCCCATGAGCTTTTGCACCAGCTCCGGCGTCGTGCCTGCCTGGTATTTGCGCAGCAACCGTGCCCGGTAAATGTCCACCGTGCGGTGGCTTACCCCCAGCGCCTTGCCGATCTGCTTGCTCGTCTGTCCCTCGATCAGCAAGGCGGCAACCTCGCGCTCGCGGCCGGTGAGCTCCAGCGTGACGGGACGTTTAGACGACAGATCCTCGAAGGTCCAGATGCCCGCAGCGTGCGGGGTGTCGCGATGGAACGCGCGGCCAGTCACGTGGCACCAGAACAGCTCGCCCTGCGGGTCGCCCGGCGAGCGCTTCATGATCCGTTCATCGGCATAGCGGCCGCTCGCCCCCAGGATGGGCTCGATGCGACGGCCGGTGCGCTCGAACTCGTCGGGGCTCGGATAGAGCACGAGGAAGGACTGTCCGACCAGCACCTCGCGCGAGGTGCGGAACATCTCGGCCAGGGCGTGATTGCAGTCGACGATGATGCGGTTGCGTGACAACACCAAACCGACCGGCGCCATCTCGAATGCGGCACGGTAGTCGATCGGGGGCAGCATGGACATCGTTGCGGGCTCAGGAGACTGCTTAGGCGATTCTACGTATCCTGATACGTAGTACGCTGTGGGTTTGTCCCACCCCCTTGCGAAGGAGACTCGCATGAACAAGCTCTACCCCAGTGCTGCCGAGGCACTGAAAGGGATCGTCAAGGACGGCCAGATGCTGGCCGTCGGCGGCTTTGGCCTGTGCGGCATCCCCGAGGCCCTGATCGACGCGCTGCAGGCCAGCGGTGTGAAGAACCTGACCGTCATCTCCAACAACGCCGGCGTGGACGGCTTCGGGTTGGGCAAGCTGCTGGCCACGCGCCAGATCAAGAAGATGATCTCCAGCTACGTGGGCGAGAACAAGGAATTCGAACGCCAGTACCTCAGCGGCGAGCTCGAACTGGAATTCACGCCCCAGGGCACCCTGGCCGAGAAGCTGCGCGCCGGTGGGGCCGGCATTCCGGCCTTCTTCACCCGCACCGGCGTGGGCACCATCGTGGCCGAAGGCAAGGAGGTGCGAGAGTTCGACGGCGTGAAGTACGTGATGGAGCGCTCCCTGGTGCCCGACGTCTCGCTCGTCAAAGCCTATGTGGCCGACAAGTCCGGCAACCTCGTCTTCCGCAAAACCGCCCGCAATTTCAACCCCAACGTGGCCATGGCTGGCAGGATCACCGTGGTCGAGGTCGAAAAGATCGTCGAGACCGGCGAACTCGACCCCGACCAGATCCACCTGCCGGGCATTTTCGTGCACCGCATCGTGCTCAACGCTACCCCCGAGAAACGCATCGAGCAGCGCACCGTGCGCGCCGCCGCCTGAAGGAGAACGCAAATGGCTTGGAACCGTGACGAGATGGCGGCCCGTGCCGCCCGCGAGCTGCGCGACGGCTACTACGTCAACCTGGGCATCGGGCTGCCCACCCTCGTGGCCAACCACGTGCCGGCCGGCATGGAGGTCTGGCTGCAAAGCGAGAACGGTCTGCTCGGCATCGGCCCCTTCCCCACCGAAGAGGAGGTGGATCCGGATCTCATCAATGCCGGCAAGCAGACCGTCACCACCCTGCCGGGCTCATCCTTCTTCTCCTCGGCCGACTCCTTCGCGATGATCCGCGGCGGCAAGATCAACCTGGCCATCCTCGGCGCCATGCAGGTCAGCGAAAAGGGCGACCTGGCCAACTGGATGATCCCGGGCAAGATGGTCAAGGGCATGGGCGGGGCCATGGACCTGGTGGCCGGTGTGGGCCGCGTGGTCGTGCTGATGGAGCATTGCGCCAAGAACGGCGAGCACAAGCTGCTGCAGCAGTGCACTCTGCCGCTGACCGGTGTCGGGGTGGTTCACCGTGTCATCACCGACCTGTGCGTCCTGGACATCACTCCCCAGGGGTTTTGCTGTGTCGAACTCGCCCCGGGCGTCACCGAAGACGAGGTGCGCGTGAAGACAGGCGCCCACGTCGAGTTCGCATTGGCCGCCGCCTGAGCGCCACGGCAGGCGCCGGATTGAACCGAGGGGCCCTGCGGGGCCCCTCGCTCGTTCAGAGGTCAGACGTGCCGCCCCCCGAGAGCCGCCATTGGCCATCGATCAGCAGCTCGTGCGGGCGAAACTGCGCCTTGTAGGCCATCTTGCGGCTGTCCTCGATCCAGTAGCCCAGATAGACGTAAGGCAGGCCGAGCTGGCGTGTCTGTTCGATCTGCCACAGCACGTTGTAGGTCCCGTAGCTGCAGCCGGGCTCCGGCTCATAAAAGGTATACACCGCCGACAGCCCGTCATTGAGCACATCGAGGATGGACACCATCTTCAGCAGGTTTGTCCCGGGTTCCCGGAACTCCACCAGCCGTGAGTTCACCCTGCTTTGCAGCAGGAACTGCGTGTACTGGTCCACGCTGTCGTGGTCCATCCCCCCCCCGCTGTGGCGGCCTGACTGATACCGCAAGTAAAGCTGGTAATGCTCGGGCACGAAACCCAGCCGCAACACGCGCGCCTGCAGCGCGGCGTGCTGGCGCAAGGCGCGGCGTTGGCTGCGGTTGGGCTGGAAGCGCTGCACCGGGATGCGCAGTGGCACGCACGCGCGGCAGCCGTCGCAGTAGGGACGGTAGGTGAACATGCCGCTGCGACGGAATCCTCGCGCCACCAGATCGGAGTATGTGTCCGTATGGATCAAATGGCTGGGTGTGGCCACCTGCGAGCGCGCCAACTTCCCCGGCAGATAGCTGCAAGGGTAGGGCGCGGTCGCATAGAACTGGAGCGACGCGAGCGGAAGTTCTTTCGGGTGCGTCATGCGGGCTGCATCGAGGACGTCACGCTATCACGGCTCGCGCCGGCCGGCGGTGCATCGAGCCGATCCCACAAGGCCGGCTCGAAGATCCAACGGGCGGGGGGCGGCAACGGGACGACCCGCCGCACATGAGCGAGGAAATGCGCGCGCGGCACCTCGTAGGCTCCCAGCGAGGCCAGATGTTCGGTGCGCTGCTGACAATCGATCATCTCGATGCCATGCCGCAGACAGAACGCCACCAGGGCGCACAGTGCGATCTTGGAGGCATCGGTCTGCCAGGCGAACATCGACTCGCCGAAGAACATCCGTCCCATGCCGATGCCATACAGACCCCCGGCCAGCTCTCCGTCGATCCAGGTCTCGAAAGAATGCACCTCACCCAGGCGGTGCCAACGCTCGTAAGCCTCCACCATCTCGGGAACGATCCAGGTGCCCGACTGTCCGGCCCGCGGGGTCGCTGCACAAGCCCGGATCACGCGCCCGAACGCCGAGTCGATGCGGATCTCGCAGCGCGGGTCCTTGCGGAAGCGCCGCAAGGTCTTGCGCAGCGACCGTGACACCTTCAGGCGTGAGGTCTCGAGCACCATCCGGGGATCCGGGCTCCACCACAACACCGGCTGGCCCGCCCCGTACCAGGGAAAGATGCCCTGCGCATAGGCCGCGCGCAGCCGTTGCGGCGACAGATCGCCACCCGCGGCCAGCAGCCCCGGGGCTTCCGAACCTGGCCCCAAGGCCGCCTCGACCGCAGGGAAGTCGGTCTGACCGGGTTCCAGCCACGCGATCGCCAGTGCGCTCATGAACAAGTGATGCAATGTCCTGCCCACATTCTGTGCGGGAACGTGCAGGCTGTGCACGCCATGGACGAGCCCCCGGATGCAAACCGGGGGATCGATGGGGAGCGGGGCTTGACCTTTCCGATGGATTGCCTTTACACTACAAGGCTTCGCTGATTGCAGTGGTGTCGGGGCTAAATGCCAAGCCTGTGTTTGGCGGCCTCGAGCAAAGCAAAGCCGTTAGCGAAAAGAAATGCCGAGTGCTTGACAAGGAAATCGAAATCTTGCAATAATCTCGGTCTTCGCTGATCACTGATTAGCGACGCAAACGAAGCGATGGTTTTGTTTGTGTGGTGGGTTCTTTAACAAGATACAGCCGAT
>NZ_JBWQXA010000030.1:0-1755 GCF_056746695.1 Caldimonas hydrothermalis
GGGGCCCGGGCTGGCGGCAAGGCCGTTTTGGGGCTTCTCCAGGAGGGGCCCCCGTCCAGTAATACGGGGGTAAACCCCCCCCCATCGAAGGGGAGGCGGCAGGCATGAACCGGTCGAAGGTCGATTTTTGGGCGTTTCGGTGCAAGGACGACCTGCAGGCCATCCAGAAGGCCCTAGGGGGCGTTTTCGCGGGCTCCCCGCAGTCACCCCGCCTGGAATACCGGAAAAGCGGCTGGAGGGGCTACCAGGCCTGCGCGGACGTGTGCCTGGGCGACATGGCGGTGGGCATGCTGGCGCACGGCGGGGAGAACCAACGCGGATGGGCCTATGTGGGCTTGACCGGGCGCGGCTGCGAGTGGGTGAAGGACTGGGACCTGGCGCAGGAGGCAGCGGAGGAGTGCCCGCAGTACCAGGTGAAGCGGATCGACCTCGCGGTGGATAGCTTCTCGAAGGAAACCGGCTTCGAGGCAGCGCTGGCGGCGTACCGGGCCGGGGAGTTCGCGCCAGCGGGCTCAGGCGGCAGGCCGCCGAAGTGCATCACGATCATTGGCGAACGGCCAGAGGACGGGCGCACGATCAACGTGGGCAACCGCGAGGGGGACAAGTTCTTCCGGGGCTACGAGAAGGGTAAGCAGCTGCTCGGGCCGTTGATCACCTCTGCTATGCAGCGCGATCCGGAATCGTTCGACTGGGGCGACTGGCTCATGGCGACGGTGCCTTTGTTCGAGGATGGCGAGGTGCGCGCGGTGTCGATGTGGGACTGGTTCCGCCACGAGCTGGAGCTTAAGCCGCAGAGTGCACCGCTTCCGGACGACATCATCGAGCGGCGCGACCAGTACTTTGCGGGCGCGTATCCGTACCTGTCGAAGGTGCTGCAAGGCGTTGAACCCGAGGTGCTCGTGATGCGGCGTGAGCGTGGGCCGCAGCTGGACCTGTCCTTGGCGCTGGCGAACGTGCGGCGGATGTTCGGCGACACCCTGTTCACTGCGCTGGTGGCGTACCACGGCGACATTGGCGCGGTGTGGTCCAAGATCGTCGGCAAGAAACACAACCAGAACCTTCTGCGGGCTGGCGTGCTGCTGGTGGACCACGACTAACCAAGCGGGGGGACCGGGGGGCGGTAGCCCCTCCACGTCGCCGGAGGCCTGTGCATCACATCACGCCGAAGGCGGGTGCGGTGGCGTCCCGGCGCCTGTGTTCGCGTGCGCCGCTGGTGGCGTCGCCTGGCTGGTCTTCCGCGCCCTCTAGGCCCTAGGTGCTGCGGGCCCTCCTGGCTAGATCGCTTGCGATGTGGTGCACGGTGGTGCACAATGGCGCGACCGTCACCACCAGTTTGTCCCCCACCATGTCCGAACGCATCCGACTCACCATTAGCGTCACTCCCGAGGTGCATGCCATCTTTTCCCGCATGGCCGACGCGGCTGGCATCTCCCTCGGGCGCTGTATGGGCGACTGGCTGGCCGACACGGCAGAAGGTGCCCAGTTCGTGGCCGCCAAGATGGAGGCCGCTCGGAGTGCTCCCAAGACCGTTCTGCGCGAGCTTCACGCCATGTCTGCCGGTCTCCACGACCTCATCGGCCAGTCCATTGGCCGCCTGCCAGCCAGCCCGGGAGGGCGCCCGCCTGCGGGCGGGGCCCGGGCTGGCGGCAAGGCCGTTTTGGGGCTTCTCCAGGAGGGGCCCCCGTCCAGTAATACGGGGGTAAACCCCCCCCCATCGAAGGGGAGGCGGCAGGCATGAACCGGTCGAAGGTCGAT
>NZ_JBWQXA010000031.1:0-1573 GCF_056746695.1 Caldimonas hydrothermalis
ACAGCCAAGAGCCGCGCGACAGCGTCCAGACCTACGAAGAACACGCCTGCCACGTCCCGGGCGTGCACACCACCCTGGGCTGGCACGACAGCGCCAAACGCGCCATCACGGCGCAAGCCCCGGGCGCAGCGGCCGGGGCGGCCGCCTACGAAGACTACGAGCTGCACAGCGCGCCCGACAGCGCCAGCGCGGCCGCGCGCGCGCGGCTGCGCAGCCAGGCCCTGCAAACCCAGGCCCTGCACTACAGCGGCCAAGCCACCGTGCGCGGCGCACGCTGCGGCCAATGGTGGCGCTTGAGCCACCTGCCCGGGCGGGCCCAGCCCCAAGAGCTGCTGCTCACCGAGCTCATCCACGTGGGCGACAACCCCCTGCCCCATGCCGTGCACAACGCCGCGGCCGCCCTCGGCCCAGCCCCGCCGGGCCAAGACCGCCTGGCGCCGGCGCGCCCCATCGAGCCGGGCGTGCTCGCCCAGGCGCGCGCCAGCGGCTACGCCCAGCACTGGCGCGCCGTGCCCCGCCAGAGCCCCTGGCGACCCATGCCCCCCAGCGCGCCCAGCGCCGCCGGCCCCCAAAGCGCCGTGGTCGTGGGCCCCGACGGCCAGCCTCACGCCCCCGAAGGCTCGGCCCTCCACACCGACCGGCTCGGGCGCATCAAAGTGCGCTTCCATTGGCAGGCGGCGCAAGCGGCCTTCCCCCCCGGCTGCGGCGGCGAGCCGCGCAGCCAGCCCAGCGTATGGGTGCGCGTGGCCCAACGCTGGGCCGGCGCCGGCATGGGCACGCAATTCATCCCGCGCATCGGCCAGGAAGTGCTGGTGGACTTCATCGAGCGCGACCTGGAGCGCCCCGTCGTCGTGGGCGTGCTGCACAACGGGCGCGGCGCCGGCGGCGTGAGCCCCACCCCGGGCGGGCGGGCGCCGCGCACACCGCAGGGCTCACCCTTTGCGGCCGCCGACGACCACCGCAGCGCCGGCCAGGCCAACGACGTCGCCGGCGGCCACAGCCCGGCCTGGCACGGCGCGGCCGCGCAGCCCCATGCCCACGCCGGCGCGCTCAGCGGCGTGCAAAGCCGCGAGCTCGGCGGCTTGGGGGCCAACCGGCTCGTCTTCGACGACAGCCCCGGCCAATTGCGCGCGCAGGCGGCCACCACCGCGCACGCCACCTGGCTCGGCCTGGGCCACCTGCTGCACCAAGCCGGCAACCGGCGCGGCAGCGCGCGCGGCCTGGGGCTGGAGCTGCGCACCGACGCCTACGGGGCGCTGCGCGGCGCGCACGGGCTGCTGCTGAGCAGCTACGGCCAAGCCCCCCACGAGTGCGCGGGCGACCCCAGCGCGGGCCTGGCCCTGCTGCACCAGGCCCACACCCAGGCCGACACACTGGCGCAGGCCGCGCAGCGCCACCACAACGCCACGCTGGGCCCCACCCGCCAGGCGCTGCAAGCGCTGCAGCGCAGCCTGCAAGGGCGGGTGAGCGCGCGCTGGGACCCCGCCGCCCCATCGGTGGACCCGGCTCCACCCGACGCCGAACTGCCCCACAGCGCCACCGCCCTCGTGCACGCCCAGGCGCGAGCCCAACA
>NZ_JBWQXA010000032.1:0-1302 GCF_056746695.1 Caldimonas hydrothermalis
GGGCACTTCGCATAACCCCATTTCCGAAGGCTGAACCGGCATGAGGGCGCTCGCGTCGTTCAGTTCGGGGTTCTCGGTGCCGCTCAGGCCCCGTCATCGCAGCCTTGGCGGGCGCCCGAGGCCCTGCAAAACTGCGTTTGCAGGCTGCAGCGGGCGCACCTCTTCCTTCATCGCGCACACCCGCACGGGTCATGGCGCACCAGCCAGACCAGCCGCTTGGCGTTGTACGCCGCGCACTTGAGCAGGATCGCCAGCTCGTTTCTGGCCAGCGTCATCGCCCGCACGCACTTGCCGCCCAACTGCTCGAGGCCGGCGAACACATGTTCGCCTCTGGCGCGGACGCGGTTGATCGCCTTGTTGCGCGCGTCCAGTCGCGCGCGCCGCTCCTGCCCGGGCTTGGCACGCCGCGCGATGCCGTCGCGCAGCCCGTGGGCCTGCAGCAACTGGCGGTTGGTCTGCGCGTCGTAGCCTCGGTCGGCCAGCACCCGCGCGCCGGTGTTGGCGCGGTCCAGCACCTCCTTGAGCGTCTGGCCGTCATCGACATTGGCCGGCGTGACCTTGACCCGGCGGATCAGCTTGTAGCGCGCGTCCGTGTTGGCGTGCACCTTGTAGCCGTAGAAGCTCTTGCCGTGCTTCTTGGTCCAGCGCGCGTCGCGGTCGGTGTGCCGCAGCCGCTTGGCATTCCAGCCCTCGGGCCTGCGGCCTTCGTTGAGCGCTTGGCGCTCGTCCTTGTTCGCCTGGGTGAGCGGTGCCTGCACGATGCTGGCATCCACGATCTGCCCGCCGCGCGGGATGTAGCCGTGCTGCTGCAACTGCAGGCTCACCGCCTCGAAGATGGCGCGCCCGCCCAGTCCCCCTTGGGCCAGGCGCTGCTTGAAGCGCCACAGCGTGCGCGCATCGGGGATGTGCAGCGCGCCATCCAGGCGGCAAAAGTGCTGGAAGCTCATGCGGTCCAGCACCTGGTACTCGCAGTCCTCGTCGCTGAGGTTGTACAGCGCCTGGATGAACAGCAGCCGCACCATCACCTCGGTGGGGTACGGCGGGCGCCCGCCCTTGCGGCGATCGGCCCCCGGGCAAGCGGCGTCCACCTGGGCGGCGATGGCCGCGAAGTCGATCAGTTCGTCCATCGCCGCCAGGTTGGCGATGAAGCCGCCGAGCTTGGCTTGGCGTTGGTCTTGCACGAACAGGTCTGCGCCGGGCTGAGAGCGCCAGAAGGACGAGGGCTTGATGCGCGGGGTGATCATGGGCGCCATCATGCCGGCTCATGGGCTGCAAGGGGGAGGGAGGTTTCGAGAAGTGCCC
>NZ_JBWQXA010000033.1:0-1052 GCF_056746695.1 Caldimonas hydrothermalis
CCAAGGCCCGGCGGTGTGTTGAGTGGTGCTGGGGTGGCGCAAGCGATAGTTCACTGGCTGTAGTAGGGGCCGCGCCAGTCGGTCGGCAGGGCCTCGCCGTGGCCGTTGAGGCTCACGCCCAGCGCCCCCCCGTCGACGCGCACGTTGCCGCGGTAGGTCATGCGCCGCCCGGTGATCACCAAGTCGGAGGCGGTGCGCAAGCCTCGTACGAAGCGGTTGTTCTCCACGATCACGTCCTCCAGCCCCTCGGCGGACACGCCGTTTTGCGGGCTGACGGCCACCGTCCACTGGTTGTTGTCCTGCGCATCGCCGAACAGGTTGTTGGCAATGACCACCTGGCGCGTGGCCCAGGTGCTGCCGTTGTAGCTGTCGGTGTAGCTGCCCAGACCGCCCGAGTGCAGCTTGAGCGCATGGCGGATGCCGTCGGAGGAGCGGCCGCGCATGGCGTTGTGGGCCATCACCCCCTTGTGCAGCCGCCCGATGCGCACGGTGTGCTGGTTGGCGTAGCCCATGTCGTTGCCCAGCAGCGCGATGCGTGAACCCGTGCCCAGGATGGGGCTGTCGTTGGACAGGCTGCCGCCCTGGATGCGGTTTTCCACGATGAAGATCTCGCGCGGGTTGTAGAACTGGCCAGGCGAGATGGTGCGGTACGGGTCGCTGCTGGCCCAGTAGTCCAGCGCCGCGCCGATCCAGATGCGGTTGTTGTTGCCTGCATCGGCCAGGTCGTTGCGGTACAGCAGCAGCCGCGCCGCCGAGTTGTCTTGCACGATGCCGTCGGCAATGTTCAGATCCATCACGGTGACGTCCTCGGCAAACGAGGCCGTGTCCGGACGTCCCGAGCCGATGCGCACCGAGGCCACGCGCGGCTTGTTGCCCGAACCGAAGGCGCCCACGATGACATTGCGCTCGCCGTGGCGGATGTTGATCTGGCCGAAGCTCTCGCCACGGCGCAGCAGCACGCGCTTGCCGCTGTAGCTGCTGGGCAGCCCCGTCTGCGTCAGCGCCCCGCTCGGGCACCCCGCATAGTTCGCCGTCGGCGATACGCATACCGT
>NZ_JBWQXA010000034.1:0-779 GCF_056746695.1 Caldimonas hydrothermalis
GTGTCGGCGGTCATGGCCAGCGAGGCGCCTGTACCTGCGTTGCCCGCGACATCGGTGTAGCTGCCCGCGCCAACCGCAATGCTCGGGGCATCCGTGCCCGACTGCGTGAAGGTGGCCGTCCAGGTGATGTTGTCGCTCGTGGTCAGACCCGAGAGCGTGCCGCCCGTGACCGTGATGTCCGAAGCGTCAAAGCCGGTCACCGGCTCGCTGAAGCTGAAAGTCACCGTCGTGGACTCACCGGCGGCCAGCAAGGTGTCAGCCGCGGTGATGGACAGCGTGGGTGCGGCGGTGTCGGCGGAGAGCGTCAGCGAAGCTCCGGCACCGGCATTGCCAGCCAGATCGGTGTAGGAGCCGGTACCGACGGCAATGCTCGGGGCATCCGTGCCCGACTGCGTGAAGGTGGCCGTCCAGGTGATGTTGTCGCTCGTGGTCAGACCCAAGAGCGTGCCGCCCGTGACCGTGATATCAGATACGTCAAACCCGCTGACGGCTTCCGAGAACGTGAAGGTGACGGTGGTGGACTCACCGGCGGCCAGCAAGGTGTCAGCCGCGGTGATGGACAGCGTGGGTGCGGCGGTGTCGGCCGTCATGGCCAGCGAGGCGCCTGTGCCAGCGTTGCCCGCGACATCGGTGTAGCTGCCACCGGCCACAGCGATGCTCGGCGCATCGGTGCCCGATTGCGTGAAGGTGGCCGTCCAGGTGATGTTGTCGCTCGTGGTCAGACCCGAGAGCGTGCCGCCCGTGACCGTGATATCAGATACGTCAAACCCGCTGACGGC
>NZ_JBWQXA010000035.1:0-685 GCF_056746695.1 Caldimonas hydrothermalis
TGTCCACGCACTCGTGGCTGAAGTCGTCGGTGATCGTCAGGCACTTGATCCGGCGCCCATTGGCCAGGCTGTCGCTGACGAAGTCCATGCTCCACACCTCGTTGATCGCCTCGCACCGATGCAGCGGCACACGTTCGAGCTTCAGCCGCTTCTTGCCGCGTCGCTTGCGCACGGCCAAGTCGGCCTGGCGATACAGCCGGTACACACGCTTGTCGTTGATTGCCGTGCCGTCTGCGCGCAGCAGATCGCCGATGCGCCGGTAACCGAAGCGCCGTCGCTCGTGCGCCAGCTGCTTGATGCGCTCGCTCATATCTTGGTCCGCCTGCGCTCGCTGAGGCGGATGCCGCCAGCTGTCGCGCGACAGACCCACCAGCGCGCATGCTCTTCGTTCGCTGATCGAGGTCTCTTGCAGCATCTTGCCCAGCGCCTGTCTCTTGGCCGGTGGGCTCAGCGCTTTACCCCGAAGGCCACCTTCAGCGCTTCGTTGTCCAGCGCCGCTTCGGCCAACAGCTTCTTCAGCCTTGCGTTCTCGGCTTCCAACTCACGCAGTCGCTTCGCGTCGCTGGCCTCCATGCCGCCGAACTTCGCCCGCCACTTGTAGAACGTGGCCGTACTGAAGCCTTCCTTGCGGCACAGGTCCGCCACGTTCACGCCGGCGTCAGCCTGCTTGATGAACCCAATGATC
>NZ_JBWQXA010000036.1:0-634 GCF_056746695.1 Caldimonas hydrothermalis
CGATCTGGTGCGGCAGGTACGTCATGTCCCAGCACCACAGCTGCCGCGGTGCGGTGGCCACGTGGGTGGTCGGCGCCCGGCTCGCGCGCGGCGCCTGGGCCCGGCCGCGGTGGCGGTTTTGCCCGTGTGCACGCAGCACGCGCTGGAAGCTCGACTCGCTGGCGATGTATCGGCCCTCGTCGGCCAGCATGGGCACGATGCGCGCCGGCGGCATGTCGGCAAAGCGCGGCTCGTTGGCCACGCACAGGATCTGCTCGCGCTCGGCTGGCGTCAGGGCGTGATCGGGCACGGGGCGCACCGCCTGGGGCCTGCCATCGCCCTTCACAAGGCCTTGGCGGGCCTTCCAGCGCTGCAGGCTGCGTGCGCTGATGCCCGCGATCTCGCAGGCCGCCTCCAGCCGCGCGCCGGCAGCGCACGCCGCTTCGATGTCCCGGGCCAGGGTTTGGCGATCTTCGAGGCCGATCATTCGTCCTCGCCCTTGTTCTTGTTGAAGATCGCCTCGACTTTTTTTGACAGCACCAGCAGCGCCGTCGTCTCGGCCAGCGCCTTGTCCTTGCGGCGCACCTCGCGCTCGAGTTCCTTGATGCGCCGCCGGTCTTCCTTGGTGGCCTGCGGGCTCGCGCGTGCTTCCTCG
>NZ_JBWQXA010000037.1:0-632 GCF_056746695.1 Caldimonas hydrothermalis
GCGCCCAGCAAGAAGGGCTCGCGTCCGCGCGTTTTCATCGGCGGCACCTGGCCCGTGGCTTTGTAGGCCCGGATCCAACTCAACTCCTCGCGATCGAACGGCGCCGGCGGCACCGGCTCGCCGTTCAGCCGGGCCTGCTCGGTGCGCGCCATGTAGTCCTCATACTCCCGCACCCAGCGCTGCAGCCCGCGCTCGACCTCGGCGGCCTCCCAGCCCCTGAGCTTGAACCAGGCTCGCGAGTCATGCACCAGGGTCTCGAACAGGACCGCCACCGCCTCGGGGACCTCGGAGCGATCCCACCACTGCGCCATGTCCTCCCACTCGTCGAAGCGGCCGCTGTCCAGGCCCGGCACCTGCCGCTGTTCGGCCTGCATGCAGGTGCCCAACACCCCATCGCTGCACGGGGCCGCAGCGCGCCGGCGTTCCTGCCGCCAACGCTCGAAGCGGCGGATCTCCTGCACGAACTCCTCGTCGGCGCTGAGCAGGTCATTGCGCTCTTCCTGCCTGGCGCGGGCCAGCACCGGCATCTCGCCCAGGCGGCCGGCCCAGCGCCGGCGCCACAGGATGGCCAGCTCCATCTGCGTGCGCATCAAGGCGCGCAGCGGCGGCATCCCAGGGCGCGCATGCCTGTG
>NZ_JBWQXA010000038.1:0-622 GCF_056746695.1 Caldimonas hydrothermalis
GCCTGTTCGCGCAGGGACTCGGCGGCGGCGGCGGACTGCTCGACCAGGGCGGCGTTTTGCTGGGTCATCTGGTCGAGCTGGCCGACGGCTGCGTTGATCTGGCCGATGCCGTCGTTTTGCTCGGAGGCTGCGGCGGTGATTTCGCCGATGATGTCGCTGACGCGGCGCACCGAGGCGACGATCTCGTCCATGGTGGAGCCGGCGTCTTGGACGAGTTTGGAGCCGGACTCGACTTTTTCGACGGACGCGCCGATGAGGCTTTTGATTTCTTTGGCGGCCTGGGCGCTGCGCTGGGCGAGGCTGCGCACCTCGCCGGCGACGACGGCAAAGCCGCGGCCTTGCTCGCCGGCGCGGGCGGCCTCCACGGCGGCGTTCAGGGCCAGGATGTTGGTCTGGAAGGCAATGCCGTCGATGACGCCGATGATGTCGGCGATTTTCTTGGAGCTGGCGTTGATCTCGTCCATGGTGGAGACCACCTGGGAGACGACGGCGCCGCCGCGCTGGGCGACGCTGGAGGCTCCTGCGGCGAGCTGGTTGGCCTGGCGGGCGGCGTCGGCGGAGTGTTTGACGGTGCCGGCGATTTGCTCCATGGACGAGGCGGTTTGCTGCAGGCTGCTGGCGG
>NZ_JBWQXA010000039.1:0-583 GCF_056746695.1 Caldimonas hydrothermalis
AAGTGCCACTGGTTGCCCTTCTTGGTCTGATGCATCTCGGGGTCACGCTCGCCGCTGCTGTTCTTGGTCGAACTCGGCGCAGCGATCAACGTGGCATCGACCACCGTCCCGCTCTTGAGCAGCAGGCCCTTGGCAGCCAGCATGGCATTGACGGTGGCCAGGATCTGCAAGCTCAGGTTGTGAGCTTCGAGCAGGTGGCGAAAGCGAAGAATCGTGCTCTCGTCGGGCAGGTTGTCTTCACCGGCGTCCAGACCCGCGAACTCGCGAAACATGGGTGTGTCGTACAGCGCCTCTTCCATCGCCGGGTCCGACAGGTTGAACCACTGCTGCAGGAAGTGAATGCGCAGCATGGTCTCGACGGCAAACGGTGGGCGTCCGCCTTTGGCGCCCGGTGCTGGCGCGTGCGGCGCGATCAGCGACACCAGCTCGGCCCACGGCACCACCAGGTTCATCTCGTCCAGAAACTCGCGCTTGCGCGTCCTCTTGGTCTTGCGCTCGAATCCGCTCTCGCCCAGGCTCATTTGCTTCATGCCGTCAATGTCTCACATCGGAGCAGAGGTGCCGAGGTTTTGCAGACCTTCCC